>JAFTPJ010000030.1 GCA_017463405.1 Clostridia bacterium | reverse complement strand
CGGTATCCGATCACGAGCACAAGGAGCTTAAACCCGACGAGGTTTTGGAAATCTTCACTGCAAACTATCTGAATCTTGACAGCGGTATTACAGTAACCGATTTCGATTTTATGCGCGAAAACGATGCGGTGAAGATCAACATTACCTTCAAGCAAAACGGCGAGGAAACCGAGCTTGAAGCAGAGGGCAACGGAACGCTGAGTGCCGTGAACAATGCACTTTGCGAGTACACGGGCGAGGAATACACCTTGCAGGTGTTCACACAGCACAGTATGCAGGGCGACGGATCGCACAGCGTTGCGGCATCTTATATCGGACTTGAGCGCGTCGATGGCAAGCTCTATTGGGGCGCGGGAACGGATACCGACGTAATTACCGCAAGCACAAAGGCACTTCTGAGTGCATTCCATAATATGACGGGGGGAGGAAACTGAAATGGGAATGACAATGACACAAAAGATTCTCGCCGCACACGCGGGACTTGATAAGGTAGAAGCGGGACAGTTGATTTCGGCAAAATTGGATATCGTTCTCGGAAATGATATTACCACGCCCGTAGCAGTAAATGAATTTAAGAAAGCGGGATTTGACTGTGTATTTGATAAAGACAGAGTGGCAATCGTCCTTGACCACTTTGTACCCAACAAGGACATTAAGGCAGCCGAGCAATCCAAGACCTGTCGCGAATTTGCCTGCGCACATTGCGTGAGCCACTTTTATGACGTTGGCAAGATGGGTATTGAGCACGCGCTTCTCCCTGAGCAGGGTGTGGTCACCGCAGGCGACTGCATCATCGGTGCGGACAGCCACACCTGCACCTACGGCGCACTTGGTGCGTTCTCGACGGGTGTCGGCTCAACCGATATGGCGGCGGGGATGGCAACGGGAATGGCGTGGTTTAAAGTGCCTTCCGCGATCAAATTCAATCTGACGGGCAAACTACCCTCAAATTGTAGCGGCAAGGATGTGATTCTCACCATCATCGGCATGATCGGCGTTGACGGCGCGCTTTATAAGAGTATGGAATTTGTTGGCGACGGTGCGCACGGACTTTCCATGGATGACCGCCTTTGCATTTGCAATATGGCAATCGAAGCGGGTGCTAAGAACGGTATTTTCCCCGTGGACGATGTAACAATAGAGTATCTGAACGGCAGAAGCGAAAGAGCGCCCGTCGTATATGAAGCAGATGCCGATGCCGAGTACGAAAAGGTGATCGACATTGACCTTGGGGCAATCGTTCCCACCGTTGCTTGTCCCCATCTTCCCGAAAACACACATCCCGCAAGCGAGCTTCACCATATCAAAGTCGATCAGGTCGTGATCGGTTCTTGAACCAACGGCAGAATGGAGGATATGGAAGCGGCATACAAGATTCTCTGCGGCAATAAGGTTGCCGACGGTGTGCGTTGCATCATCATTCCCGGCACCATGCAGATTCTCCGTGAATGTGTCGAGCGCGGATATTATACCGCATTCATTGATGCGGGCGCGGTGGTTTCCACACCTACCTGCGGGCCCTGCCTTGGTGGTTATATGGGAATCCTTGCCGCAGGCGAGCGTTGCCTTGCAACGACCAACCGCAATTTTGTCGGTCGTATGGGACACGTTGATAGCGAGGTCTATCTCGCATCTCCCCATACCGCCGCCGCAACCGCCATTGCGGGCTATATCACCGAATACAAGGAGGCGTGAAAATGAATACGCAAGGAAAGGTTTTCAAATATCCCGATAACGTGGATACGGACGTTATTATCCCCGCACGTTATCTGAACACCCCCGATGCAAAGGAGCTTGCTTTGCATTGTATGGAGGATATCGACACCGAATTTGTAAAGAAGGTTCAGACAGGCGACGTGATGGTTGCAGGCTGGAACTTCGGTTGCGGCTCATCCCGTGAGCACGCGCCACTCGTTATCAAAACCTGCGGCACGGGATGTGTTATTGCCAAGAGCTTTGCGAGAATTTTCTACCGCAACGCGATCAATATCGGCCTTCCGATTCTCGAATGCGAGGAAGCGGCAGAGGAAATTCAGGCAAACGATGAGGTCAAGGTTGATTTTGACACGGGTGTCATTACCAACGTGACTACGGGAAAGACCTATCAGGCACAGCCCTTCCCGCCGTTTATTCAGAATATTATCAAGTGCGGTGGACTTCTGAAATCCTTGAAGGAGGGTACGAACAATGGTTAAGAACATTGCAGTCATTCGAGGCGACGGAATTGGCCCCGAAATCGTAAATGAAGCGCTCCGTGTGCTTGGCAAGGTTGCCGAGCTTTACGGACACACATTTAAATACACCGATGTGGATATGGGTGGTTGCGCCATTGACAAATACGGCGATCCACTTCCCGAGCACGAGCTTCAAAAGTGTGTAAACTCCGATAGTGTTCTCTTGGGAGCTGTCGGCGGTAACAAGTGGAACGATGTTCCTGGGACTTTGCGCCCCGAAAAAGGACTCCTTCGCCTCCGCGCGGGAATGGGCGTGTACTCCAACAACCGTCCCGCAAAGATATGGCCTCAGCTTGCCGATGCTTCGCCTTTGAAGAAATCCATCGTAGATCAAGGCATTGATTTTATCATTGTAAGAGAGCTGATCGGCGGTATTTACTTTGGTGAGCACAAGACCGAGGGCGACGTTGCCACCGACGTTTTGACATACAGTGAATCCGAGATCGAGCGCATCGGCATGATCGGCTTTGAAACAGCGAGGAAGAGAAACAAAAAGCTTTGTTCGGTCGAAAAATCCAACGTACTCGACAGCAGCCGCCTTTGGAAAAAGGTCATGCACCGACTTGCAGAGGAATATCCCGACGTTGAGCTTTCGGATATGCTCGTTGACAACTGCGCCATGCAGATCGTCAAGAACCCCGCACAGTTTGACGTGATCGTAACCGAGAATATGTTTGGCGACATTCTCTCGGATGAGGCATCGATGATCACGGGGTCTATCGGTATGATCCCTTCGTCAAGTCTTGGCGCAACGACTTGCGGTCTTTACGAGCCTATTCACGGCTCGGCTCCCGACATTGCGGGTAAGGACGTTGCCAATCCCATTGGAACAATTCTTTCCGCTGCTATGATGCTTCGCTTCAGCTTTGATATGCCGAAGGAAGCCGAAACAATAGAAAACGCCGTTTCCGCATATCTCGACGCAGGCTATCGCACAGCCGATATTATGAGCGAGGGGGGAAAACTCGTTGGCTGTCGTCAGTGCGGCGAGCTGATTATAGAAAATTTAAGAAAGGGGTGAGGAATATGCTTCTTTCAGGCTCAGATATCCTCGTAAAAACTTTAATTGAACAGGGCTGTGAAACCGTTTTCGGATATCCCGGCGGTCAGATCTTAAACGTATATGACAGCCTTTATAAATACCAAAATGAAATCAATCACGTTCTGACCGCCCACGAGCAGGGCGCGGCGCACGCGGCTGACGGCTATGCGAGAACAACGGGCAAGGTCGGTGTGGTCATCTCTACATCAGGCCCCGGCGCTACCAACCTTGTAACCGGTATTGCGACTGCTTATCTTGATTCTGTCCCTATGGTCGCTATCTGCGGTAACGTACCCACAACACAGATCGGCACGGACAGCTTTCAGGAAATCGACATCACGGGTGTGACGCTTCCCATCACCAAGCATAATTATTTTGTCAGCGACGTTGCCGATTTGGCAGACACCATTCGCGAGGCGTTCCGACTTGCCAAATCGGGCAGACCGGGGCCCGTGCTGATTGACGTACCCAAGGACGTGCAGATCGCAAAATGCGAGTATGAAGCCGAGGCTCCTGTGGAGTGTGACGAACCCTTCGCCGCGAAGGAAGTTCGTATCAAAGAAGCGGCAGAAATCGTCAATTCAGCTAAGCGTCCCTTTATCTACTTTGGAGGCGGCGTGATCACATCGAATGCGCAGGAGGAAGTTTTAGCTCTTGCCGAAAAGATCGATGCTCCTATCGGTTGTTCGCTCATGGGACTTTCGGCAATTCCAACCGACCATCCGAGATTTCTCGGTATGCAGGGAATGCACGGTCATTATGCTTCTTCTATGTCGATGCACAATGCCGACGTGATCCTATCCCTCGGCGTTCGCTTCAACGATCGCGTGACAGGCAACCGAACAAAATTTGCCACGGGTGCTAAGATCGTTCACATAGACGTGGACGGCTCGGAGCTGAATAAAACCGTCAATTCGGTATGCGGTCTGCGCGGAGATGTAAAGCTTACCTTGCAAAAGCTTCTGCCTCTTTTGAATGAAGGCACAAAGCACGATTGGATGGCTAAAGTTGATTCTTTTCG
>JAFTPJ010000029.1 GCA_017463405.1 Clostridia bacterium | reverse complement strand
GTGCCTCGAACTCGAGTTTGGATAACGCTTCGATCTCATATTTTACATGGATATGGTAGCTGTTGGTGATATAGCCCTTATCGTTGATACCGGGAACAATGCCGAATCTCTTTTGCAGACATTTTGCAAACTTATAGGTGGTGGATTCGAGCGGCGTTCCGTAAAGGCTGAAATCAATGTTGTGCGCTGCCTTCCACTTTTTGCACGCATCATTGAGGTACTGCATCACGCTCAACGCAAACGGCGTAGCACTCGGATCGGTATGGCTCTTGCCCGTCATATACTTAACGCACTCGTAAAGACCTGCGTAGCCGAGCGAGATTGTGGAATAGCCTCCGTAGAGCAGCTTATCAATCGGCTCACCCTTTTCCAGGCGTGCCAGTGCACCGTGCTGCCAGAGAATGGGAGCCACGTCGGAAAGTGTGCCCTTGAGTCTTTCATGGCGGCACATCAGTGCCTTATGGCAAAGCTCCAATCGCTCGTCAAAAATCTTCCAGAACTTTTCAATATTTCCACCCGAGGACAGTGCCACGTCGGGCAGATTGATGGTTACGACGCCCTGATTGAAGCGTCCGTAATACTTCGGCTTGCCCTCCGCGTCAACGTAAGGAGTCAGGAAACTGCGGCAGCCCATGCAGGTGTAGCAATGCCCCTCGCCGTTTTTGTCGATCTTGAGCTCCAGCATCTTCTTCTCGGAAATATAGTCGGGTACCATGCGGCGCGCGGTGCACTTTGCGGAAAGCTCGGTCAGATAATAATACGGAGAATCCTCGTGGATATTCTGCTCCTCCAGCACGTAAATCAGCTTCGGGAACGCGGGCGTGACGTAAACGCCGTCCTCGTTCTTGACGCCGCGATAACGCTGCAGAAGTGTTTCCTCGATGATGATTGCGAGGTCATTCTTTTCCTGCTCGTTTCTCGCCTCACCGAGGTACATGAACACGGTGACAAAGGGTGCCTGTCCGTTGGTGGTCAGGAGGGTGACGACCTGATACTGGATGGTCTGTACACCGCGGCTGATCTCCTCACGCAGTCTCTTTTCCACGATTGTGGAAAGCTGAACCTCGCTCAAAACGGTGCCAATTGCCTCCATCTCCTCCTTGACCGCTTTAGTGATCTTTTCGCGGCTGACCTGTACGAAGGGTGCCAAATGCGTCAGCGAGATACTCTGTCCGCCGTACTGGTTACTTGCAACTTGTGCGATGATCTGCGTTGCGATATTGCACGCGGTGGAAAAGCTGTGGGGGCGCTCAATCATGGTGCCCGAGATCACGGTTCCGTTCTGGAGCATATCCTCCAAGTTGACCAGATCGCAGTTGTGCATATGCTGTGCGTAGTAGTCGGCATCGTGGAAGTGGATAATACCCTCCTCGTGTGCCTGGACAATATCTTCAGGCAGGAGCAGACGTGTGGTAATGTCGCGGCTGACCTCACCAGCCATATAGTCACGCTGAACGCTGTTGACGGTGGGGTTCTTGTTTGCGTTTTCCTGTTTAGCTTCCTCATTGCAACACTCGATCAGGCTCAAAATTTTCTCGTCCGTGGTATTGGAGCGACGTACGAGCGCGCGGGTGTAGCGGTACGTAATGTACTTCTTTGCCACCTCATATGCGCCGTGTGCCATAATCTGGGACTCGACCAGGTCCTGGATCTCCTCCACCCCGGGAGCGCGGTTCATACGGATACAGCTGAGCTCAACCGCCTCGGCAATGCGTTTGATCTGCATCGGTGTCATGCGGGCATCTTCTTCAACGGCTTCGTTTGCCTTGGTAATTGCGGTAATAATTTTCGTGATATCGAAATTGACTTCCGAACTGTTTCGCTTAATGACTTTCATTTCTACCTCCTTTTATGAATCCTGTACAAATATTATGGTTTCAATTTATCGTTTTGCACAATAAATTTGGTTTAACGGAAAATGCGTATCTATATTATACCATATTTTGTGGTTTTGTCAAGAGCAAATCACAAGATTTTGTGTTTTTTGCGTTTTTTGCGATTTTCCACAAATCTATGCACAGGCGCATAAAAAGTTTTGAGTAAAATCAAAAAGTGGCAAAAATCCAATGATTTTTTGCCACTTTACGAATCATTTGTCCGTCTCGCTGTTCAGCTTTTTCAGGTCGTACGGAGTGGTCTGGTAGACGAAATAGTTGAGCCAGTTGGAATACAGCAGATTTGCCGAGGAGCGCCACGTGGAAATGGGCTCGCGGGATGGATCGTCATCCGGAAAATAGTTTTTCGGAATCTCGATCGGCTTCCCTGCCGTCACGTCCCTCACGTACTCCTTGTTCAGCGTCCCGGCATCGTATTCGGGATGTCCCGTGATAAAAATCT
Source organism: Clostridia bacterium (assembly GCA_017463405.1). Classification (GTDB taxonomy): domain Bacteria; phylum Bacillota; class Clostridia; order Oscillospirales; family CAG-272; genus UMGS1865. Next base: position 29,116 of record JAFTPJ010000029.1, on the reverse strand, counting down.
GTCTGCCGCCCTTGGTAGAGATGGCAAACACTCCTGCCTCCTCGGAGGAAGACAAAATCTTCAAGTCGGGAATCTTCTCCAGATCCGCACGGTCGACCGTGGTGTGTCTGGAATGCGGGACCATGAATACGTCGTCAAATCCGCGGAACAGGATCGAGCGCTTATAATCGGCAATGTGCGGGAAGACACCGAACAGCTTTTTCTCAAGCGGTCTTTTCTGCACACCGAAATGGTGGAACAGTCCCGCCTGCGCTCCCCAACAGATATGGAAGGTGCTGTGCACGTGCGTCAGGCTCCAATCCATAATCTCGCAAAGCTCATCCCAATATTCAACCTCCTCAAACTCCATCTGCTCCACGGGCGCGCCCGTGATGATGAGTCCGTCGTAGTTGTTCTCCTTGATCTGATCAAAGGTGGTATAAAACGCCAGCAAATGCTCCTGCGATGTGTTTTTGGAACGGTGCGATTGCATATGCATCAGCGTCAGCTCCACCTGCAAGGGGGTGTTTCCGAGCAAACGGGACAGCTGCGTTTCTGTGTCGATTTTCGTCGGCATGAGATTCAGAAGAAGAATCTGCAAAGGACGAATATCCTGCGAAACGGCACGTTCGTCGGTCATGACAAAAATATTTTCTTCGGCGAGCGTTTTGGTTGCAGGCAATTCGTTCGGGATTTTAATCGGCATGCTTACGGTCCTACTTCCTTTCAATATTTTATATAAGATGAGTTCAAACGGATTCCAGCGCCTGTGCAAGGTCTGCAATCAGATCTTCGGCGTTTTCGAGGCCGCAGGAGTATCGCACAAGATCGCCCGATACGCCTGCCGCCAGGAGCTCCTCGTCATTCATCTGACGGTGAGTCGCACTTGCGGGATGCAAGCAACAGGTACGCGCGTCGGCAACGTGCGTCTCGATTGCCGCGAGCTTAAGATGCTTCATGAACTGCTCCGCAGCCTTTCTGCCGCCCTTGACGCCGAAGCTGACGACACCGCAGGTGCCGTTCGGCATATACTTCTTGGCAAGATCATAGTATTTGTCGCCCTCGATCCCCGCGTAGCTAACCCAAGTCACCTTTTCGTGTGACTTGAGGAATTTGGCAACCGCCAGCGCGTTCTCGCAATGGCGTGCCATGCGAACGTGAAGGCTCTCCAGTCCCAAGTTCAGGATGAATGCACTCTGCGGTGCGGGTGTGGAGCCGAAGTCACGCATGAGCTGTGCGGTCGCTTTGGTGATAAATGCGCCACCCTGACCGAATTTCTCGGCATAGACGATGCCGTGGTAGCTATCGTCGGGTGTGCAGAGTCCGGGGAATTTTTCTTTATTTGCCATCCAGTCGAACTTACCCGAATCCACGATACAGCCGCCGACAGCCGCACCGTGACCGTCCATGTACTTGGTTGTGGAATGCGTGACGATATCGGCACCCCACTCAAAGGGACGGCAGTTGATGGGAGTAGCAAAGGTATTATCGATAATCAGCGGAACACCGTGTGCATGTGCTGCCTTTGCAAATTTCTCGATGTCCAGCACGGTAAGCGCGGGATTGGCGATGGTCTCGCCGAAGACCGCCTTGGTGTTCGGTTTAAATGCCTCCGCCAGCTCCTCCTCTGAGCAATCGGGAGAAACAAAGGTAAAATCAACGCCCATCTTTTTCATCGTAACCGCGAACAGATTGTAAGTGCCGCCGTAAATCGTGGAAGAAGAGACAACGTGATCGCCACAAGTTGCAATATTGAACATTGCGTAGAAGTTTGCAGCCTGACCGGACGAGGTCAGCATTGCCGCAGTTCCCCCCTCCATCTCGCAGATCTTTGCCGCAACGGTATCACAGGTCGGATTCTGCAGACGGGAATAGAAATAGCCCGATGCCTCCAGATCAAACAGCTTTGCCATGTCCTCACTGGTATCGTAATGGAATGTGGTGCTTTGAACGATCGGGATCTGACGGGGCTCGCCGTTTCCCGGCGTATAGCCACCCTGCACACACTTGGTTTCTATTTTGTAATTGCTCATAATTTACCTCACATTGCTTGGTATGATTTTTTAAAGAACGTCGGCGATATCGTAAATCAGACGTTCGGTCTTTTCCCAACCGAGACAAGGGTCGGTAATGGACTTTCCGTAGATTTCATCCGCACCGATCTTCTGGGCACCGTCCTCGATATAGCTCTCGATCATCAGTCCCTTGACCAGCTTTTTGACATCGTTCGAATGTCTGCATGCATGAAGAACCTCTTTGGCAATGCGCACCTGCTCCAGACACTGCTTACCGGAGTTGGCATGGTTGGTATCCACGACAACGGCGGGATTCTGCAAGCCGCTCTTTGCATATGCCTCAGACAGGTGGATCAGGTCCTCGTAATGGTAGTTGGGCGTACTCTGTCCCTTGGTATCCACATATCCGCGCAGAATTGCGTGCGCATACGGGTTGCCCTCACTCTTGACCTCCCAACCGCGATAGAGGAACATATGCGAATGCTGTGCCGCCGTGATGGAGTTCATCATAACAGTAAGATCACCGCAGGTCGGGTTTTTCATACCGACGGGAATATCCAGACCGCTTGCCGTGAGACGGTGCTGCTGATTTTCAACCGAGCGTGCACCGACCGCAACGTATGCCAGAAGATCGGAAAGATAGCGGTGGTTCTCGGGATAGAGCATCTCGTCCGCACAGCCAAAGCCTGTTTCGTCCAAAGCACGCAGGTGCAGGCGGCGGATTGCGATAATTCCCTTGAGAAGGTCGGGATCTGCGTTGGGGTCGGGTTGATGGAGCATTCCCTTATAGCCGTCTCCCGTGGTACGGGGCTTGTTGGTATAGATACGCGGAACAATCATGATCTTATCCGCAACCTTATCCTGTACGGTGCGGAGTCTGGAAATATAGTCAAGCACGGAGTCCTCGTTGTCTGCGGAGCAGGGCCCGATGACAAGGATAAATTTATCGGATTTCCCGGAAAAGATGTCCTTGAGTTCATTGACGCAGGCATCTCTGCACTCTTTAAGCTTTTCGGATACGGGATACTGCTCCTTGATTTCGTTCGGAATGGGGAGCTTACGGTAAAATTGCATATTCATTGGTTGGGTTCCTTTCTGATTTCTGAAATATCTGAAATATATAATGGTTTGAGGCAACGCCGCACAAAACCGTTACGGCACACTTGATTGCATAAATTCCGCCAACCTGCACAAATTTCATTGGCATAGATCCACGATTGCCTGCTTCTGTTTGGTTTATTTGACGAAATTTCTGACGGCGCAATTGCACCATCAGATTTGTGCGGTATTGCCTTAATTTGTTTTTGGTTTATCAAACAGAGTTCTGCGCGCGGTTGCCTTTTTCATCACCTCACGCATCCCCTCGACGTCTCCCTGCACCAGCATCTCACGGAAGCGTGAAAACTCATTTGCAAAGGCGTCCATTTGCTCCAGCAATGCACTGCGGTTTAGCATGAACAGCTCCGACCACATCACATCGTTGATCTTCGCGATTCGCGTCAAATCACGGAAGGAGTCTCCCGTGTACTGCTCCATCATCGGTGTTTCATTGCAGGTCATCAGCGTAACGGCAATACAGTGCGTCAGCTGAGACAAAAACGCAATCATCTCGTCATGCTCCTGCGGCGTCAGCTCGGAAATTCGTTCAAAGCCGAGCTATTCTCCGAGCTCCCGACAGATGGCAATCGCATCGGGAGAATTTTTTGCGGTGGGCGTGATGATAAAGTTTGCGCCTTGAAACACGCGGTCGTCGCTATATTCCACGCCGCTGCTCTCACGTCCTGCCATCGGGTGTGCCGCAATAAATTCCACGTCATCGCGGAGCAAGGCTTGCACCTCGTCCACAACGCGGCTTTTCACACCCGTTACGTCGGTGATCAGTGTGCCCGCGCGGAACAGATGCTGGTAGTTTTTGATCCATTCGATGAAAATATGCGGATAAAGTGCAAATACGATCAGATCGGCATCTCCGACAAACGCGGCTGTGACCTCGGTACTTCCCTCTTCGATAATGCCAAGGTAGAGCGCATAATCGACATCCTATTGTGCCTTGGTAATACAACGGACACGGTATCCCCGCTTGGTCAGAGCACGTGCATAGCTTCCGCCGATGACACCCAAGCCGACGATCAAAATATTCGTGTCCCGATTCAATGATTTCATAGCTGTGGATTTCCTTTTTGATATGGGTATTAAATTTCTTTCGCAGCGATTCCGATCGAGCGAATACGGTCGAAAAAGTCGGGAAAGCTCTTGGCTGCTGCCTCCGCCCCCTCGATCACGCCGCCCGTTACGGAGGCGAGAATCGCGAGCGACATCACGATGCGGTGATCGTTATGCCCGCAAAGCGGCTCGGTAGGTGTGTGAAATGCGGTCGGCTCGATTTCGACATTGTTCTCGTAAACGCGAACGGTCGCGCCAAACTTGCGCAACTCCTGCGCCATCACCTCGGCGCGGTCACTTTCCTTGATTTTGAGGCGCCTTGTGTTGGTAAAGCGTCCGCCGCGCTTTGCCGCCGCAACGGCAAAGAGGATAGGACCGAGATCGGGACAGTTCTCCAATGAGACCGTCTCCCCGCCGCGGAGCAGTGCCGCGAAGCAATCGCGGTAAACACGGTCGCCCTGCAAGGAATCCCCTCGCAAGCCTCCGACCGTGACCTCTCCGCCAAAGAGGTTGAACGCCTCCAGAAAAGCGGCGTTGGAGTAGTCGCCCTCCACGGCGCAATCGTGTGCACGCATGGGCATGCCGCCGTCAATCTTCAGCGTATAATCATCCGTCCAAGTAACGTCGGCGCCGAATTCGCGCAACGCCGATACGGTCAGATGCAGATAGGAGCGGCTCTCAAGCGGCGGAAGAATCTTCAAGGTGCTCTTTCCCGTCGTTTGCGTCAGTGCAAACAGCATACCGCTGATGAATTGACTGCTCACGTTTCCCGGAAGTGTATATTCGCCTGCCGTCAGCGGTCCCTTTACAACGAATCCGTCTGCAGTTTGCTCAAACAGCAACCCCTTTTCACGGCAAAGTGTTTCGTACACCGTCATGGGGCGACGCAACAGTGCGGGCGCGCCCGTCAGGGTCATTTTCTTTCCCGAGAGCAACGCGACGGGAATCAGAAAACGGATGGTACTGCCGCTCTCACGGCACCGCAGCGCCGATAGCGGCTCAAGTGCGGGGTTCAAGCCCCCGTTTACGGTGACGGTGTCATCGCGCTTGGTGCAATCTACGCCGAGTGCACGCAAGCAATCGATCGTTGCCAGCACGTCCTCGCAATCGGACATACCTGTGAGGGTGCTCGTTCCCTTTGCAAGAGCGGCGCAGATCAACAAACGGTGCGCCATACTCTTGGAGGGCGGTGCCATGATCGTGCCCGTAGCTTTGGAAGGTGAAATTTCAATCCTCATTGCCGCTCTCCTACCGTATCAAGCAGATAATCGATTGCCTCAAGGTATCCCGCAACGCCGTGTCCCGTGATGGTTTTGACGCATGCAGTGCGGATGTAGCTGACCTGACGGAAATCCTCACGCTCCTCAACCTTGGAGATATGCACCTCCACCGTGGGAAGCATCACGGACTTCACGGCATCCAAGAGCGCGATGCTGGTATGGGTATACGCGCCGGGATTGATGACGATGCCGTCCGCACCTTCGAGATACGCCTCCTGAATCAGATCGACGAGCGTCCCCTCGTGATTGGACTGACGGCAGACCGCCTCGATCCCCTTTTCCTTGCAATGCGTCCCGATCATCTCCAACAGCTGTGCATAGGTGGTCGAACCGTAATGGGCAGGCTCACGAATCCCAAGGAAATTCAGATTCGGGCCGTTGAGTATATACAGCTTCATAAAGCTTCAAAATCCTTTCTGATCAGCGCTGCGACTTCCTCGACGCTTCCCGCGCCGTCCACACGGCAATCCGCCGTTGCGCAATATCGCTCATAGCGCTCCTCGTAACGCGTTCGGATCGCCTCTGCAGAGGATGCGAGCGGTCGGTCCTCTGTTGGAAGCAAAAGTTCCAACGGACGGTCCAGAAAATACAGGCGTCCGTTGCGGCGTAGCTGATCCACGTTTTCATCTCGCAGAATCGCACCGCCACCCGTTGCCAGCACAATGGAATTTTTCTGTGCCAGTTGCTCACGCAGAACACGCGACTCTAGATCGCGGAAGCCTGCTTCTCCCTCGCGTGCAAAAATTTCGGGGATCGTACATCCCGCCGTCTTGACGATCTCCTCGTCAAGGTCGAAAAATTCTCTGTTCAAAAGCTTTGCAAGACGCTTACCAACGGTGCTCTTACCGCTTGCAGGCATTCCCGTGAGTACGATATTTTCCTTCTGTCGCAAGATCTTTTGGAAGACCTGCTCGGAAACCGTATCGTCGTAGGTACAATTCAAAAAGATCTCGGAGGCTCTGACCGCCTGCGCGACCAGCATAAACAAACCTCCCTCGGCGCGGATTCCCTTTTTCTTCGCATCCAGGACAAGCTGTGGGCGAAGCGGGTTATAGATCGCATCGATCACCCCTTCCAGTCGCGGAAAATCCGCAACATTCACGGGGGAAGCGTTCGGGTTCGGATACATTCCGCAGGGGGTGGTGTTGATAATGATCTCGATATCACCGTGCTCCGATGACAGTGCCTCGTAGGTGATGGCACTGTTCTTTGCCGTACGGCTGACGCGAAGCACTTGCCGCGCGCCCATCGCCGTTGCGACAGCGACAGCCGTGCGCGAGGTGCCGCCCGTTCCGAGCACTGCGACCTTTTTGTTTCCGATCTCCACGCCAACGCGGCGGATCAGATCGCTCATGCCCGAAAAATCGGTATTATAGCCGTAAAGCTGACCGTCGCGATTGACAATCGTATTGACGGCACCGATGCTTTTTGCCTGCTCGCTCATCCAAACCAGATGCGGGATCACATCCTCCTTATACGGAATGGTGACGTTGATACCGAGAAAATCGTGCGCACGCATGAATGCGTCCAGCTCTGTTCTCGGAACCTCGCGGATCACGTACGGGTTATCCGACAGCGCGTGATGAATTTCTGCGGAAAAGCTGTGTCCAAGATGCTCTCCGATACAGCCGAATTTCATGAGTATGACCTCCTGTCATAGGGATAAAATCAATCAGATTACAAAGTTGTTACGCATCCGGAAAATCGGTTCCGAAGCGAAGTGCCAACAGATCGCAGAGCGCAAGTGCGGTAATACTGTCCACGACCACACGCGCTCGGTGAATGATAGCGGGATCGTGCCGTCCCTCGAGCTTGAGGGTTGCATTCTCTTTTGTATCCAGATCTACACTTTCCTGCTCTTGGAAAATAGACGGTGTGGGCTTGACCGCACAACGGAAGATCACGGGCATACCGTTGGTGATGCCGCCGTTGATACCGCCGTTGTGATTGGTGGTCGTAACGATCTTACCGCCGATCGAGCGGAAGCCGTCGTTCGCTTCACTTCCGCGCAAATCTGCCAGAGCAAAGCCGTCACCGAACTCCACACCTTTGATTGCGGGAATGCTGAACAGCGCGTGAGAGAGCACACTCTCCACCGTATCGAACCACGGCTCTCCGACACCGGCGGGCAGTCCTATTACAGCAGTTTCCAAAACGCCGCCGACGCTGTCTCCCTCGCTTGCCGCCTGCTCAATCTCTTTTTTCATAAGCGCTTCAATCGCAGGATTGAGCACCGGGAATGCCAGATCGCCAAGCATCTCCAAATCTGCCTCATAGTCACCGAAATGACGGTCGCAGATCGAAGCCAATCGACTGATATGTGTACCGATCAGGATTCCGTTCTGCCGCAAAGCGGAAATTGCGATCGCTCCCGCCGCGACCAATGCTGCGGTAATGCGTCCTGAAAAATGACCTCCGCCGCGATAATCCTGAAAACCGTGGTATTTGCATTGTGCCGTATAATCGGCATGACCAGGGCGCGGAAGCCCCTTTGTATAATCCTTACTTCGCGTATTCGTATTGGGAATCAGAATGCACAGCGGAGTTCCCGTCGTGCGCCCCTCAAAGACGCCGCTGACGATGCGAAATTCGTCTGCCTCCACGCGCGCCGTGGAAATCTTCCCCTGCGGACGGCGCAAAGAGAGCTGATGACGGATAAAATCCTCGTCGATGCGAAGTCCCGGTGCCAGACCGTCCAGCACCGCGCCGATCTCCTCGCCATGGCTCTCACCGAACAGCGTGACAGCAACGCTTTGTCCAAACGTATTTTTCATGCAAGTCTCCCCTCTCCCAAGGTCGAACGAATCATCGTCTTCCATTCTTCTGTCGGCATTTTGGAAATTTCAAAGGATCCGACCGCATTGACGTATACGACCGAAATCGCACTGCCATCGCATTTTTTATCGTGCGACGCAATGGTGAGCATCGCTTCAAGATCCCCCTTGATTTCGGTGGGAAGACCGAGCGATTGCAAAACACGAATCAGGCGCACTCTGACCTGATCGGAGCACATCGGAAGCATACCGAGTGCCACGCATTCTCCGTGATACAGCCCGTGAAGCTCTTCCGCACCCTCGATGCCGTGACCGAGCGTATGCCCGAAATTGAGCACACGACGCAAACCTGTTTCCTTTTCGTCCTGTTCGACGACCGCCTTTTTGATGCGCAGAGAGCGCTCGATCACCGTATCGATCTCGCTTTCTCCCTTGCCGGCTTCAAAAAGTTCAAACAACTCCGCATCCGAGGTCAAAGACATTTTAACCGCCTCGGCAAGACCGTTTGCAATCTGACGCCGCGGAAGCGTTTTCAGCACATCGGGGTCGATCAACACCGCGCGTGGCTGATAGAACGCGCCAATGATATTTTTGACGTTATCCAGATCGATCGCAACCTTGCCGCCGATCGAGGAATCCACCTGCGAGAGCACGGTGGTGGGAATGTTATAAAAATCAATACCGCGCATATAAGATGCCGCCGCAAAGCCTGTCAGATCGCCCACGACACCGCCGCCGACGGCAACGACACAGTCACTGCGGGTAAAGCCCTTTTCCAAGAGCGTACGGCAAAGCATTTCAAAAGTAGAAAAACATTTGCTTCCCTCACCCTGCGGCACGGTTACGATGTGCGCCTCACGGCACTGCCCTGCGACACAGCGGGCATACTCTGCGGGAACGCCGTCATCCGTAACGATGAGCACACGGCGGTCCAGAGAGAACAGCTCACCCGCACGGTCCAGTGCGCCTCGCTCCAAATAGATATCGTATCCGCCGATTGGCAGATTCATATGTAAAACCCTCATGTTCTCTCCTTATATGTGTGATCAGTTATTGCTGTTGAAATAAGTTCCGACCAGCTTGAGTCGGTCGCAGAAGAAGCCAAGCTCGCGCATCATCCACTCACCTGCCTCGGTATACACATCGCCCTCGGCTTCCACGTAGAAATAATACTGCCAAAGCAGCTCCTTCATGGGTCTGCTGCGAAGCGTACGCATATTGAAGCCGAAGCGTCCGATAACATCCATTGCCTTTGCAAGCGCACCCGCCTCGTTTTTAACGGTGAACAGCAGAATGAAGTGCTCACCCATGCGTTTGGAATGACGCTTACTCTCCACACGAGAGAACGCCGCAAAGCGCGTTGTGTTGCTTCTGCTTGCGTTGATGTTGCGCTCCATAACCACCAAGCCGAACAAGTCCGCAGCCTCCTCGCTTGCGATTGCCGCAAGGGCATGATCTCCCTTTTCCGCAACGTATCGCGCCGCCAGTGCGGTATTGGAATATTCGTTTGTGCTCCACCCGTGCTGACGGATATATTCGGCGCACTGTCCGAGCGCCTGCGGATGGCTGACCACTTCACGGATATCCTCTTTTTTCGTACCGGGAACAACCAACAGATCGTGTGTAACCGCAAGATCCAGCATTTCGCTGACGTAAAGCGAGCCGGAGAACATCAGATCGGTCACCTGTCCGACCTCGCCGTTATAGCTGTTTTCAACCGGCAGAACAGCCGTATCGCATTCTCCCTTTTCCACCGCACGGTATGCTGACTTGAAGTCACCGTACGCGATTCTTTGTGCGGACGGGAACAGCTTGCCCGCGGCGATATGCGCAAACGCACCCTCGGTACCGCAGTACGCAACGCGCATCCCCTCTAGGAGCTGTTGCTGATATGCACGGGAGATTGCCATGTTATTGCGGATAAAATTGACGTAATGGGCACGGAGCGTCTCGTCCTCCACCAGTTTTGCGTTCTTTTGAACAACCGCCTCCTCGCGTGCGGCATCCAGAATCGGAAGCGAGTGCGCCTTTTTATATTCTGCCACCTTTTCGGCAGCTCTCATGCGGCGCACGAACAGCTCCGCCATCTGTGCGTCCACCTCGTTGATCTCTTGTCTTGCTTCTTCTAACAAATCCATGATCGGTTCCTCGTTATTTATTTTGTAATGCCGTAGGTCGCGGCGAGTCTCTTGAATGCGGGCAGTGAACGCTCGATCTGCTCGGTCGTTACGCAATAAGAGATGCGCACGTATCCGGGACAGCCGAAGCTATCGGATGCAACCAACAAAAGCTCCTGCTCCTTTGCCTTCTCGCAGAATGCATTGGCATCCGGCTCCAGTGCCTTAACAAAGAGATAGAACGCGCCGTCGGGCTTGACCACCTCGTATCCGTACTCGGTAAGAGCATCGTACAACAGCTTTCGATTGGTATCGTAAATTGATATATCGGAGGTCATACCCAGCACCGACGGGATCATGTACTGGAACAGCGCAGGGGCACAGACAAAGCCCAGCGCACGTCCTGCCCCGCAGACTGCCTGATACATAGCAACCGCATCGGCAGCCGTAGGCGACACGAGGATATATCCGATGCGCTCTCCGGGGAGAGACACCGATTTACTGAAGGAATAGCAAACGATTGTACTGTCGTAATAGTTCGGCAGATACGGAACCTTGACGTCACCGTACACCAGCTCGCGGTAAGGCTCGTCCGCAATCAGATAGATCGTGTTGCCGTACTTTTTACTGCAAGCATCCAGCAGTGCGGCAAGCGCCTCGGCACTTTCATTGGTCAATACAGCTCCCGTCGGATTGTTGGGAGAATTGACGATGATTGCACGGGTCTTTTCGGTGATTGCCGCCTCCAACGCCGCGAAATCGGGCTGGAAGGTCTTGGTTTCGCAAAGAACGGGAACGGCACGCGCACCCGTCCGCTCAACGAACACGCGATACTCCGGAAAAAACGGAGCCAAAAGGATCACCTCGTCGTCGGGCTGCAGAAGTGCCGTCAGCGACACCGTCAGGGATGCCGCCGCACCGACGGTGAGATAGATCAGATCGGGATTTGTCTTGGCGTGATGCGTTTTGGAAATATAGTCCGCAATTGCGCGGCGCACCCCCGCATCGCCCTGCGCACTGGTATATCCGTGCAGGGAGACCGCGTCCTTTTCGGTCAGCAGACGAATCAAGGTCTCGTTGACCGCATCGGGAGAGGGTACACTGGGATTTCCGATGCTGAAATCAAAGACGTTTTCCGCACCGATTTCCACCTTTCTCTTCTTTCCGTACTCAAACAATTCACGAATGACCGAGCGACGGGCGCCCAGATCTCGCATTTTCTCGTTTACCATATCCGTGGACCTCTTAAAAACAAAATTATAAATATTATTATACTACTATATTATATAATTGTCAAGCATTATTTTAAAAAAATTCGGGAGACACCACGGTGAATGTTTCCGCAAGTGTCTCCGCTTTTTATGATAAATTAAAAATTTTGCAGGATTGCTCAAATAAGGGATTCTTTGTCTAAAATTCTTTCCCGCTGTTAAGGAACTGTTGCAGGTAAGCATTCTCGGAATTTCCGAAAATTTCCTCGGGAGTTCCCGACGCCTCCACAACACCGTCGCGCATATAAATGATGCGGTCGGAAACGTTACGCGCAAACTCCATTTCATGCGTGACGATGACCATAGTTCGTCCGGTTTTTTTCAAATCCTTAATGACCCGCAACACCTCGACCGTCAGCTCGGGGTCGAGCGCCGACGTCGGCTCGTCAAAGCAAAGAATGTCCGGCTCCAATGCCAATGCACGTGCAATCGCAACGCGCTGCTGCTGTCCGCCGGAAAGCTGGAAAGGATAGGCGTCTACCTTGTCGGAAAGCCCGACCATTTCCAAAAGTGCCAGCGCCTTTTCGCGAATCCGGTTCAGCTCCTGATTTTTCTCTTGCGGGAGGATGGTTTTGTTTTTGATCCCCTCCTTGACCTTGAGCTTGGGAGCCAACATGATATTATCAAGAACGGTATATTGCGGAAAAAGATTGAAGGATTGAAACACGAGACCGAAGTGCAAGCGGAGATTGCGGATATTGGCTTCGGTATATTCGTTTTTTTCTTCCGAATCGAACACCGTGTTCCCATCTACCACAATTTTCCCGTAATCCGGAACCTCAAGATAATTGAGACAGCGCAACAGCGTCGTTTTTCCGCTTCCGGAAGAGCCGATAATGGTAAGAACCTCACCCTTTTCCAATTCAAAGCCGATTCCCTTGAGGACCTCGTTTTTTCCAAAATTCTTTTTAATATTCTGTACTTCAAGTATTGCCATGCCTGCCCCTCCTTACGTCTTGTAGTAACCAAGCTTCTTCTCAAAAAATCCAAACAGAAGCGAAAGGAGACCGACGAAAATCAAATAGAACACCGCTGTGTAGAAGAGTGGCCACATCAATCCGTACGCCGCAAATTCCTGCGCCGCCTGAATGATCTCCACAACCATGATCACTCTTGCAAGCGCCGTATCCTTGACAAGCGTGATGATTTCGTTTGACATAGGAGGCAGAATCCGTTTTACAACCTGCATCAGGACAATTTTGAAAAAGATCTGCGACTTGGTCATGCCAAGCACCTGCCCTGCCTCATACTGTCCTCTGGAAATGCTTTCGATACCGCCTCTGTAGATCTCGGAAAAATAGCACGCATAGTTAATAACGAATGCGGCAATGACAGAACCGAAGCGCGAAAAAAGCGGCGTACCGAAAATAAATCCCGGAACATAGAAAACGATAATAACCTGGAGCATCAGCGGCACACCGCGAATAATCCATACAAATACTTTTGTTATGTAAGCGAGCGGCTTGAATTTGGACATTGATCCGAAAGAAATGATCAAACCCAAAGGAAGCGCTAACACGAGTGTTAGCGCAAAAATCAAGCAGGTTTGTTTCAGTCCTTCAAGCAAGCTTAACGTAACTTCCCAAAACCCCATATTGTTTATCCTTTGTTACAATACTGTAAATATACGCTTTATTCAATTACTCGATGGTCTCGGTAATCTTGAGAACATTCTCAAAGCCGTACTTTTTTGCAAGATTCATAAGGGTTCCGTTTTCCTCAAGCTGCTTGATTGCATCGTTCACCTTTGCAGTGAGGTCACTTCCCTTTTTGAAGCCGATTGCGTAAATCTCGGACTCCAGCTCAATCGCATTCACAATTGCAAGATCGGTATAGTCACCCTTACCGCAAATGTTTTGCGCCAAAAGAATATCCACAACGATAAAATCTACCGCACCGGACTTAACCTCCGTAAATGCGTTGATCTGCGCGGACGCCTTTACAATCTTATCCTTATCGGTGACCTCTTCTGCGTAGGATGCGCCGGCACTTCCACCCTCAACGCAAGCTTTCTTACCCGCAAGAGATGCCTCATCAACATAGCTTGCAAGATTGTCTTTTTTCACAACGATGCACTGCTGGTTGAGCATATAGCCGTAAGAGAAATCTACAAGCTCGCTTCTTTTCACACCGTTGTCGTAAGCGTTTGCGGTAAAGCCGTTCCAGATGCAATCAATCGCTCCGGAATTCAGCTCATTATACTTCTGTTCCCAGATGATTTCCTGGAACTTTACTTCCATACCGAGGATTTTACCGACTTCTATAGCAAATTCGGATTCAAAGCCGGTCCAGTTTCGGTCAGCGTCTTTTTCATTCATTTTTTAAAAGATCGTAACACCGCAAACGAGCGTTTCCTGATCAGCGCAAGAGGTAAACGAAGCAATGCAACCCAGCATCATAACAAGTACCAGAACAAAAGAAAGTAATTTTTTCATGAGAATGTCTCCTTTTATTTCATTATTTCGGGGCGCGCCCTTTGATACTTTAGTATTTTACCACGCTAAAGCGCATTTGTCAAGATATATTTTGAAATTTGTAAAGATTCACAAATAATGTCTCGTTTTTTTGTACATAAAAGCAAAACCGTTCCTTGTAACGCTCTGCAAAAGGAGGTCTAATATCTCAAAGATACTTTTTGAGATATTGTCCCGTATAGGAGTTCGGATTCTGTGCGACCTCCTCGGGCGTTCCCGTCGCAACGACCGTGCCTCCGCCGTCTCCTCCCTCGGGACCGAGGTCGATGATATAATCGGCACATTTGATAACGTCGAGATTATGCTCGATGACGAGAACAGAATTGCCTGCATCGCAAAGACGCTGAAGCACCTCGAGCAGCTTTGCCACGTCTGCGGTATGCAAACCCGTGGTCGGCTCGTCAAGGATATAGAATGTTCTTCCCGTTGCGCGCTTGGACAGCTCGGTCGCCAGCTTGACGCGCTGTGCCTCGCCGCCCGAGATCGTCGTGGAGGACTGTCCGATTTTGATATAACCGAGTCCCACGTCGTAGAGCGTTTGCAGCTTGCGCTGGATGGACGGCAGTCCATCGAAGAAATGGAGCCCCTCCTCCACGGTCATGTCCAGCACCTCGTAAATATTCTTACCTTTATATTGGACGTCCAGCGTATCGCGATTGTAGCGCTTTCCCTTACACACATCGCAAGTAACGTAAACGTCGGGCAGGAAGTGCATTTCGATCTTCTTCACACCGTCTCCCTCGCACGCCTCACAGCGTCCGCCCTTGACGTTGAAGGAAAAGCGTCCGGGACCGAAGCCCTTTGCCTTTGCGTCCTTGGTTTGCGCAAAAAGCGAACGAATATCGGTGAACAGCCCCGTGTAGGTCGCAGGATTGGAGCTCGGCATCCGTCCGATCGGGCTCTGATCGATCGCGATCACCTTATCGAGATGCTCCAGTCCCTCGATCGCCGTATGCTTTCCGGGGTATGTGATCGCACGGTTGAGCTTTTCGGCAAGCACGGGATATAAAATACCGTTGATCAGCGAAGATTTTCCCGAGCCAGAAACACCGGTCACACAGACGAATGCGCCGAGCGGGATGCTGACGTCGATGTTTTTCAGATTGTTCTGCCGTGCGCCGATAACCTTGATAACATTCCCGTTTCCGGGGCGACGTGTCGGCGGAACGGCGATTTTTTCTCTGCCCGAGAGATAGGCACCCGTGATCGAATCGGGATTTTGCATGATTTCGGCAGGCGTTCCCGCGGCAACAATCCGACCACCGTGGATGCCCGCTCCGGGACCGATATCGAGAATGTAATCGGCATTCTCCATCGTCTCCTCGTCGTGCTCGACCACGATGACCGTGTTGCCGAGGTCGCGCAGACGCTTGAGCGTGGCGATCAGCTTGGAGTTGTCGCGTTGGTGGAGTCCGATGCTCGGCTCGTCCAGAATATACAGCACGCCGACCAGCGACGAACCGATCTGCGTAGCCAGTCGGATGCGCTGTGCCTCACCGCCCGACAGCGTTCCCGCCTTACGGGACAGCGTCAAATAATTGAGTCCTACGCTGACAAGGAAGCCAAGACGCGAACGGATCTCCTTCAGAATCTCGGCAGCAATCTTCTGCTCGGTTTCGGTCAGATGCAATTGATTGACAAAATCCAGTGCGGAAACGATGGACATCGAGCAAAACTCATGGATATTCAAGCCACCGACGGTGACAGAGAGCGAGGTTGCGGAGAGTCGCCGGCCGTTGCATTCCGGGCACGGTGCTTCTTCAATGAACTGATTATAATACTCGTTTCCATACATTTGCATACGAGCTTCGATCATCGGAACCAGCCCGTCGAATTTGGCAAGCTGATGATGATCCTGCTTGCCGAACCAGCGGTGCACCTCGTATTTTTCCTCACCCGTACCGTAAAGAAGCATGCGGTACTGCTCATCCGAAAAATCCTCGATCGGCGTTTCCATCGTAAATCCGAAGCGCTTGCCGACCGCGGCAAAGAGCGGTCCGTTCCAGCTTTCTTCCTCCAATGTCTTAAAACCGTTGACAGCGATTGCTCCCTCGGACAAGGAGAGCTTCTTGTTGGGAATCAGGCGCTCAACCGCAATGCTTTGCAAATCTCCCAGACCCGCACAATGCGGACATGCCCCCGTCGGATTGTTGAAGGAAAACATACGCGGTTCAAGCTCACCAAACGAGATTCCGTGCTCCTCACAGGCGTAGTTCTGCGAAAATTCCAGCTCTTTCGGTGCTTCATTTTCATCGCGCGGTACGGTGACAACCGTTAGATGTCCGTCGGCGGCACCCAGCGCATTTTCCACCGAATCGGAAAGACGGGATTGGATTCCCTCTCGCATGACGAGACGGTCGACGACGATATCAATGCTGTGCTTTTTGTTCTTATCGAGCTTGATCTCCTCGGAAAGATCATACATATTTCCATCCACGCGCACGCGCACGTATCCGCGCTTCCGCGCGTCGGCAAGCACCTTTTCGTGCATTCCCTTTTGCGCACGCACCACGGGAGCAAGTATCATAAAGCGCATCCCTTCGGGAAAGGTCATGATACGGTCGATGATCTGATCGGTCGTTTGCTGACGGATCTCCTTTCCGCAGACGGGACAGTGCGGAATACCGATGCGTGCATAGAGGAGACGGAGGTAATCATAAATCTCCGTGACCGTTCCCACCGTCGAGCGTGGGTTCTTGGAGGTGGTCTTCTGGTCGATGGAAATCGACGGCGAGAGCCCCTCAATGGAATCAATATCGGGCTTATCCAGCTGTCCGAGGAACATGCGGGCATAGGACGACAGCGACTCTACGAATCGGCGATGTCCCTCGGCATAGATCGTATCAAACGCCAAAGAGGATTTTCCCGATCCCGAGAGTCCTGTCAGGATAACAAGCTGATCGCGCGGGATCTCCACGTCGATGTTTTTAAGGTTGTGCACCCGCACACCGCGGATGCTGATCTGATTGGGCATAAAAGAACTCCTGTTCTGTAAATATAGATATTAGTTGAGATAATCCGAATCAAACACGTACAAATTGCCGTAGCTCCAATTGTACGGACTTGCATTTTGACGGTCAAACGTAATCCAGACGTACCGACGTTTGCCACCGACAGGCAACAGCATCACCGTTCCCCAACCGCGGAAGCCACCATCATCATAATCGCAATGCAAATTCTCAAAGGTGGAAAAATCATTGATGGGATAAACGTCATAGCGGGCGCGTGTGTGGAAATCCGAGCCGCATACGAATACGTAGCCATCCTCGGTTTTTACAAACATGCCTCCCGTTTTTTCACCTGTTGGCGTACGGTCAACACAGGAAAAACCGTCAAACGGAGCATCCGAAACAAAATGATAATAATGGAAGCCCGTGTTCGGTTCAGGGCGGCAAACCGTCAAATGCCACTCGCCGTCAAGGTAGAGCAAATCGGGATCCTCGTCCCCCGCAAAGCCAACAAAGGCAGAACGCGCATCCCCTTCCTTTGCCGCATCCATCAGGCGAACGTTGATCACGTTGATACCATAGCGCGGATCGCTTGAGCAAACACCTCTTCCGAGGATATGTCCGTGCGAAAATGCCGTCATCCACACCAACCACCGTCCACCGTTGCGGTCAAAAATGATTGATGCCGCCACATCCGAGCACCAAAAACCGTCGCCGCAATCGTAGAAAATTGCACCCTCCATGCGAAAATCGCAAAGCGTCGGATTCCACGAAATAACCGATTGATACATCTGCTCCTCAAGGCGGGAGGAAACCGTCAAAAACACCCTGCCGTTTTCCATCATTGGCGTACCATCCTCATAGCGAATGGGCTTGATATCGGCATGGCTGATACCGCCGCAAAGATACCAGCGAACGTCAGACAACGTCAAGGATCCCTCCCCTTGAAATTCCGCTTGCAGAGAAACAGTTGCCCGTGTAAAAACAGCCTCTTCCCGATAGGCGTTCATCATTTTCAAGGAAATATCTGCTATACGGGCACCGTTCAAATAGAGAGTGATTCCACCGGTGCGAAAGGTCAGGGAAAACACCGAATTTCGGATCACCAAAACCGAATAGCTTTTAGTAAACTCATCACACATAACGGTCAGTTCTTTTTTTGTCAGCATTACGGAAAGATTGCCCGCATCTCCCTGCAAGTAAAAGCCAACCGAGGCATCGCGGCGCATTTTGTCAAGAGTCAGCTCATACGTATTCCACGGAAAAAAACTCCCGAGAAGCCGTCGGATGCCCCCTTTGTCCGATGCGCCGACGGAATAGCGTCCAAAGAAAAGATTCTCACTGACGTCACCCGAACGAAGCAGCAACGGATACGGATCGCCGCGTGCATCATCCACCCAGTTTTTATAAAAACACATCTCGCCCATCGGCAAGCGAAGATTCCGATATAGATTGACCGAAAACCGCCTGTGGAAGGTTATTTCGTGCAATTTCATAGCAAAACCTCTTTCATTTTTTACGCGGGGTATCGATCTTGCCCTCGCGCAACTTTTTGATCTCGTCGCGTAAAAAAGCCGCCTTTTCGAACTCCAGATGCTGTGCCGCGCGCTTCATCTCGGCGGTCATCTCAGCAATCAGCTTTTCCTTTTCGGTCTTGGAAAGCTTGCGGTCGGTCATGCCGCCCTTTCCTTTTCGCTTTGCATTCTTCTCCTCGCTCGTGCCTACCTCAATGACGTCGCGCACGCTCTTGACGATGGTTTTCGGAATAATACCGTTTGCCTTGTTGTAATCGTCCTGAATCGTGCGGCGGCGGTTGGTTTCGAGAATCGCCGCATGCATCGAGCGCGTAACGCTGTCGGCATACATGATGACCTTTCCCTCGGCGTTTCGCGCCGCTCGTCCAATGGTCTGAATCAGCGAGCGCTCCGCACGCAAAAAGCCTTCCTTATCGGCGTCGAGGATGGCAACCAGCGAGACCTCGGGGATATCCAATCCCTCACGTAAAAGGTTGATGCCAACCAGCACGTCAAAAACACCGAGACGCAGGTCGCGGATGATCTCCATGCGCTCCATCGTTTCCACATTAAAGTGGATATAGCGCACCCTGATGCCGTTGGTCTCGAAGTACTCGGTCAGGTCCTCCGCCATCTTTTTGGTCAGCGTTGTGACGAGAACGCGCTCATTTTTTGCGGTACGTGCGCGAATTTCGCCCATTAGATCGTCCACCTGACCCTCGATCGGGCGCACCTCCACCTCGGGGTCCAGAAGCCCCGTGGGACGGATGATCTGCTCGACGACCGCCTCAGAATGCTCGTTTTCATAGTCCCCGGGTGTGGCACTGACAAACACCGCCTGCTGGATGCTCGCTTCAAATTCATTAAAGTACAGCGGGCGGTTATCATACGCCGACGGCAGACGGAAGCCGTAGTCCACCAGATTTTTCTTTCTCGCCGTATCGCCGCCGCTCATACCGCGCACCTGCGGGACTGTGACGTGCGACTCGTCAATGAACATAATATAATCCTCGGGAAAATAGTCCAGCAGCGTAAAGGGTGTCGCGCCCTTTTCTCTGCCCGCCAGCACGCGGGAATAGTTTTCGACCCCCGAGCAGAAGCCGATCTCGCGCAGCATTTCCAGATCGTATTTGACGCGCTCGCGGATGCGCTGTGCCTCAATCAGCTTGTTCTCGGACTCAAAAAACGAAACACGTTCGTACATTTCGCGCTCAATTTCCGAAAGTGCCGCCTCGCGCTTTTCGTCCGATACGGCATAGTGCGTCGCGGGATAGATTGCCGCGTAGGAAAGCAAGCGCTTCAATTCCCCCGTGACGATATTGATCTCGGAGATACGATCGATCTCATCGCCGAAAAATTCGATCCGCAGGGCGCTGTCGTTCATATTTGCGGGAATAATCTCTACCGTATCTCCGTTGACGCGGAAGGAATCACGAATCAGTTGCATATCATTTCGCGTGTAGCTGTTGGCAACCAGCTTGCGGATAAAAATATCACGGCTAATCTGCATCCCAGGACGCACCGCCAAAACCAAGCCCTGATATTCGCTCGGGTCACCCAGTGAGTAAATGCAGGAAACCGAGGCAACAATGATAACATCTCTGCGCTCGAACAAAGCACTGGTAGCACTGTGACGCAGACGGTCGATTTCATCGTTGATCAGGGCATCCTTTTCGATATACATATCCTTGCCCGGGATATATGCCTCGGGCTGGTAATAGTCGTAGTAACTGACGAAATACTCCACGGCGGCATCGGGAAAGAACTCGCGCATCTCGGAGCAGACCTGCGCTGCCAGCGTTTTGTTCGGCTCCAGAATCAGGGTGGGACGGTTGGTGCGTGCGATGACATTTGCCATTGTAAAGGTTTTTCCCGATCCCGTAACACCGAGAAGTGTCTGCATTTTATCGCCGCGCAGAATCCCCTCAGTCAAGCGCTCGATTGCCTGCGGCTGATCTCCCGTCGGCTTGTATTCACTTTTGAGAACAAACGGCTCCGCTCTCATAGTCCCTCCTTTGTCCGTGTAATCCGATTGTGTTTTTCATTATCATACAGTATAACACATTTTTCTTTCCAAGTAAAGTGCTTATGAAAATTTTCTTTGTTTTCAACCCTTGAATGGAAATATATGGTAAAAAGTTGAAAATTGCAGTGTTTTCGAATAAAAATACCGAAAAAAGCTTGCGAAAATCGAGACTTTTTTTCAAAAAGGTATGGAAATTTGAAATAAAATGTGATATAATAAACTGTATTATAATGAAGTAATGAAAAGTTGTACTCCGACGGAAGGCAGAACGCATGTTCCCTTTTGACCCGTCGGATCTGAAAGGAATCCGGAATGCCCTCTTACATCGAAAAAGCAGAACCCGTTACGCTCCCCGTCATTGCCCTGCGCGGTACGGTAGCGTTCCCCTTAATTACAGTAAATTTCGAAGCGGGAGACGAAGAAGCCTCCGCAGCCGCAAAGGCGGCGGGTGCAGGTTCCTCCTTCCTCTTTCTGACATCCTATACGGACGAAGGGGAATCTCTTGACGTAGAGTTTCCCTTTTACACCTTTGGAACCGTCGTGCGCATCAAGCAGATGCTCCGCACACCCGAGGGTTCGACGCGCATCATTGCCGAGGGCTTGGTCCGCGCGACCGTCACCCGTTACCGCCACACAGGCGCATACGTGGAGGCAGACCTCATATGCAAGCACATCTCGCTTCCCGACACGGGCGGCGTGCGCGGTGAGGCAGCAGTGCATGAAATGCTTACCACCGTGGAAAACAATCTGCGCCATCTTCCCGCAAATACCGAAGATCTGATGGGAGCGCTTCACCACATCAAAGATCCCGGTGCACTTGCCGACTTTATCGCGGCGAATATCCTCATCCGCCCCATCGATAAGCAGGCGGTGCTGGAATGCCTCGACCCGCTCAAGCGCGCGGAGATTCTTTTGGAAATTCTCGAGGAGGAAGCCGTCATTATGGAGGAGGAGGCGCTGATCCGTCGCCGCGTCAATGCGCGCATGAATCGGAATCAGCGTGAATACTATCTGCGCGAGCAGATCAAGGTGATCCAGGAGGAGCTCGGTGAGGGAGATGACGTTGCCGAGTTTGCCGAGCGGATCAAAAAGGCGGAGCTTCCCAAAGATGTGGAAGCCAAGCTGAATAAGGAAAATGACCGTCTTGCAAAAACACCGTTCGGCTCTGCCGAATCCACCGTTCTGGTAAATTATCTGGATACCTGCCTCTCCATCCCGTGGGGAAAGAAAACCAAGGACCGCATCAGCTTTTCCGCTGTGCAAAAGGTCCTGGATACCGACCACTTCGGCTTGGAAAAGGTCAAGGAACGTATTGTGGAGTACATTGCCGCAAAGCAGCTCAATCCCGATCTGAACAATCAAATCTTGTGCCTTGTCGGACCTCCCGGCGTCGGCAAAACCTCGATTGCATCCTCGATCGCACGCGCAATGAACCGCAGGTACGTTCGCATCTCATTGGGCGGTGTGCGCGACGAGGCTGACATCCGCGGTCACAGAAAGACCTATATCGGTGCGATGCCCGGCAGAATCATCTCCGCCATCACGCAAGCCGAAGTCTGCAATCCCCTGATTCTTCTGGACGAGATCGACAAGCTTACCCGTGATTCGCACGGTGACCCCACCTCGGCACTGCTCGAGGTACTGGACGGTGAGCAAAACAAGAGCTTCCGCGATCACTTTGTGGAGCTCCCCTTCGATCTTTCCGACTGTATGTTCATCGCAACCGCGAACTCGCTGGATAATGTCCCGCGCCCGCTGCTCGACCGTATGGAGATCATCGAGCTCTCCATTTACACCAAGCGCGAAAAGCTCGCGATTGCAAAGCAATACCTGATCCCCAAGCAGTTCAAGCGCCACGGCATGAACAAAAAAATGTTGAAAATTGCCGATGAGGCATTGGAGGAACTGATTGACTACTACACACGCGAGGCGGGTGTGAGAAATCTGGAGCGTACAATCGCTTCCCTTTGCCGCAAGGCGGGCAAAAAGCTGCTTGCCGAAAAGCTGAAATCGGTTACAATCGGCAAAAGTGACATCAAATCCTACCTCGGAGAGCGCAAGTTACTCCCCGAATTGGTGGACGCCGAGGACGAGGTCGGATGCGTCAACGGGCTGGCTTACACCGAGCTTGGCGGAAGCCTGCTCAAGGTTGAGGTCGCGGTGCTGGATGGCACGGGCAAGATCGAAACTACGGGCTCGCTCGGCGATGTGATGAAGGAATCCGCGCAGATTGCGGTCAGCTACGTCCGTTCAATCGCAAGCGAATACGGAATCCCCGCCGATTTCTACAAAACGAAGGATATTCACATCCATTTTCCCGAGGGTGCTGTTCCGAAGGACGGTCCTTCCGCGGGTGTTACAATGGTAACGGCTCTGGTCAGCGCGCTGACGGGACGCCGTGTCCGCCACGATATCGCCATGACGGGCGAGGTCAGCCTGCGCGGCCATGTGCTTGCCATCGGCGGTTTAAAAGAAAAAACCATGGCGGCATACAATGCGGGCGCAAAAACCGTCCTGATTCCCGTAGACAACGAGCGGGATCTGGAGGAAATCGACGTGCTGGCGCGTGAAACCCTGAAATTCATCCCCTGCCGTAGGATTGCGGACGTACTCAAGCATGCACTGCTCCCCGCAGTCCCCGAAATGCTCTCGGAAAAGGTGGAGGAAGCGGTTGCCGCATCCAAGTTCATTCCCGCCGGCAACGGACAAACCAAGCAAATTCATTTTTAACGATATGAAAGGAGCAGGCCCATGGCACTCAATCTCAATCAGGTCAATCTGCGGATCAGCGCGGGGCTTCCAAAGCAATTCCCGACCGATCCTATGGTGCAGATCGCGTTTTCGGGTCGCTCCAATGTCGGAAAAAGCTCTCTGATCAATTCCCTGCTCGGACGAAAATCGCTCGCGCGTGTCAGTGCCTCCCCAGGAAAGACCATTACCATCAACTTCTATGACGTTGACAAGAAGCTGTTTTTGGTCGATCTTCCCGGTTATGGCTTCGCAAAGCGCGCACCTGCCGACAAGGAGCAATGGTCGGCGCTGACCGACGGATATTTTACCAAAAATCCGAATCTTGATCTGCTCAAGCTGGTCATCCAGCTGGTTGACAGTCGCATCGGTCCGACGGCGGACGATGAAATGATGCTTTCCTTCTTGCGGGAAGCGCAGATTCCTTTTTTGGTAGTCGCTACAAAATCGGATAAGCTCAACGCAACCGAGCGTAAAAAATCCGAGGAGCTTTTGAGAAACCATCCCGACATCCCCGCGGACACTCCGATCATTTTCTATTCCGCTCTCAAAAACGAGGGCAAAACAGATCTGTGGAATCAAATCTATCGATTCACCGGACTGAACTAAACACATGAAAGTGAGATTTCTTCCGTAAGATGTTATTTTCGATTCTCTCGGGAGGCGATATTCGGGATATTATCATTCAATTATTGCTCTCCCTCCCCGTTATCATATTGGCACTGACCGTACACGAAACCGCGCACGGCTTTGTCGCATGGAAATGCGGTGACAATACTGCGTATAACCTCGGGCGCTTGACGCTCAATCCTCTCAAGCATCTGGACCCTATCGGCTTTTTGAGTATGCTGATCTTTGGCTACGGTTGGGCAAAACCCGTACCGATCAACACGCGCAATTTCCGCAACCCCAAGCGCGGCATGGCACTGTCTGCCGCGGCAGGTCCCGCAGCCAACCTTTTGATAGGGGCAATCAGCGCCGTGCTGTCCGGCTTCTTTTGGGCATGGTATTCTTATCTTGCCTTCACTGTTGACAATCAATTCCTGTTGAACTGTGTCAGCATTGCCGCCACGCTGTTCAATTTGAGCGCCCTTTACAACTTTTTGTTCATGGCGTTCAATCTGATACCTGTGCCGCCCTTTGACGGTTCGCGCATCGCGTTTGTATTTCTTCCGACCCGTATCTATTTCAAGGTCATGCAATACGAGCAGCAAATCATGATCGGCGTTCTGATCGCAATTATGATTTTGAACAGACTCGGCTATTCCCCCTTTTCGTGGATTGCCTACTCACTGTCCGATCTGATCATCAACCCCGTTATGGAGGGCTTCTGGTCGTTGTTCCGGCAGGCGTTGCTCAATTCCCTTGCATAATCCCCAATTTCCCGACAGAAAGGATCCATCCCCCACATGGAAGCAGTCACTTATCGGCTGGATCAGTTTGAAGGTCCTCTTGATCTTCTGTTGACACTGATTCAGAAAAACAAAGTGAATATCATCGACATCCCCATTGCTCTGATCTGCGACCAATACCTTGAATATATCAAGGCGGCGCAGGATATGGACATGGAGGTGGCGGGCGAATTTATCGTTATGGCGAGCGAATTGATGCTGATCAAAAGCCGCATGCTGCTTCCCAAAGAGGAGGATGACGAAAAAGACCCGCGTACCGACCTTGCCGAGGCGCTGTTGCGCTATCAGCAGGCAAAGGAAGCGGTTAAAAAGCTGACACCTCTCTATCAACTCTACAGTGGTCGTATGGTCAAGGACACCGACGAAATTTCGGTGGACACGACCTACGTTGCCGATCAGCAGGTTACAAGCCTTTGCGCGGCGGTTCGCCGCATCATCGCGGCAAACGAGAGCCGTCCGAAAGCGGAAAAGCAGACCTTTGCCCCCCTGGTTGCCAAACCGATCGTCCCCGTAGACGTCAAGATCGTTGGCATTCTACACCATATGTCAAAGCGCAGAGACACCTCGATGCAGGAGCTTTTGCACGACGCAGTCTCGCTCAACGATATGATCGCAATTTTCCTCGGTATACTGGAACTGATCAAGGTCCGCAGGATTCTGATCGAGGAGGATCCCGATTCCTACACCGTTATTCACGGTGTGAATACCAAATTTGTTGTTAACGATGCCCCTCCCGCCGAGGGCGAGGAAGAAAAGGAGCGTCCGAATTACGACGACGGAGCGCCGATTCCTCTGTCATCCAAGGCGGAAATGCATCGCGAACAGAGGCGGATCATTCGCGAGCAAAAGCTTGCAGAAAAGAAACGCTTGCGCGCCGAGGAACGAGCACGCCGCGCGGAAGAGCGCAGACGCGCCAAGGAGGAAGCCGCCGCGGAGCTTGTTTCTGCGGAAATCATTCCCGAGGACGACAGCGATCTCGAGGCGGAAGCCAAGGTTGCCAAATTGCTTGACGATCAGCTCTCCGAGGACGACGAGGACCTTTTGGACGATATCGGACTGGATATGAACGATATTATCCGTTCGATGGCGGAGCGCGCAAAAGAGCTTCCGGACGAAACCAACTGAACCCTACAGAAAGGAACCGCCCTATATTA
This sequence comes from Clostridia bacterium, assembly GCA_017463405.1. Classification (GTDB taxonomy): domain Bacteria; phylum Bacillota; class Clostridia; order Oscillospirales; family CAG-272; genus UMGS1865. The sequence continues at coordinate 3,241 of JAFTPJ010000029.1, read as the reverse complement.
TTATGGAAGAAAAGAAAGAAGCCACCCCCTATCTTGAGCAGCTGACGAGCGCGCAAGATATCGAGCAGGCGATCGAAGCGATTCTCTACGCCGCAGGCTATCCGATGCGGTACGACAAGCTTGCCGAGGTTTTGAATCTGACCGTCAAGGACATCAAAACCGTGGTCAAAGAAATGGCGGCGCATTTTGCCGAGGACAGTACGCATCACGGAATACAGCTGTTGCTCTACCCCACCACCTGTCAACTCGCCACCAAGGAGCGCTACGCTCCCTACATCCGGGAGGCGCTCGGAATCCGCCGCGGCGGAAACCTCTCCGCGTCCTCTATGGAGGTTCTGGCAGTGGTCGCCTATAATCAGCCGGTCACAAGATCCTACATTGATCTTGTGCGCGGCGTCGACAGCTCCTATGCTGTCAACTCCCTTTTGGACAAAGGACTCATCGAGGCAGCGGGACGTCTTGACGCTCCGGGTCGCCCGATGCTCTATGTCACCACAGATAAATTCCTACGTGTGTTCGGTATCAACAATCTGGATGAGCTGCCCGAGACCGAGGCATTAAGTGTAGCCGCGGCACAGGTGGAGGAAATTCCCGAGAATGCCGAGCAGCTTGCCGCTGAAATCCCCGACGGTACGGAACCTCGGGAGTACACCGAGCCCGTAGATACCGAGGAAGCCGAGGTCATTTACGAAAACGGCAGTGCGGTACAGACTTTGCCTGTTGCTCAATCCGAAGAAAAGGAGGATGATATAAATTGATCGTACTTTGGATCATTCTTGCGATCCTTGCCCTACTGGTTCTTCTGATCCTGTTCGGATCGGCAAAGGTCCACATCGTATGCCGCGAGAAGCTACGCATAGCGGTGTCGGTGCTTGGCATCCGATTCACCTTGATTTCCGACAAGGAAAAAAAGGAGAAGCCGAAAAAAGAACTTGAGACCTGTCACAATCCCGATAAGGTTTTGAAAAAAGAGCTAAAAAGGCAAATGAAAGCAGCCAAAAAAGCCGAGAAAAAGCGCTTGAAGGCACTCAAAAAGGCGGAAAAGAAAAAAGCGCTTGCCGCATCTGGAAAGCGTGCAACGCCGAATCTTAAGGAAAATCTGGAGATGATTCTGGCGCTTCTCAAAAAGCTCTATGCGGAGACCCGCGGCAACATCAAAATCCGCTTCCGCAGAATGCACATTTACGTCGGCTCAAACGACGCTGCAAAAACGGCAATCCTTTACGGCGTGATCGTTCAGTCTGTCTCTTACATTCTGAATCTGGTCGAAGAAAAATTCACACACGTAAAGCGCCGCGACGGAGACGTAACGGTTGAACCGGATTACACATCCGCACAGTGTAGCGCCGATATCGATCTGATCTGCACCGTTAAGATCAGACGGGCAATCTCTATGGCGTTGAGCATGCTTCTCGCCTACAATAGGGAGCGCGGCATCGCATATAAAAAAGCCGCCCTTCGCGAACGGGAAAATCGCGGTAAAACCGCCTGAAATTCAAAAATAAATTAACACACATATATGAAAGGATTATCATTATGGAAAACGAATCTTCTATCAAGGAAATCATCCGCAATTCTCTGGATCAGGTGCGCACAATCGTTGATGCGGACACCATCATCGGCAAGCAGATCGTAACGCCCTCTGGCGTTGTGATCATCCCGATCTCCAAGGTCTCCATGGGCTTTGCCTCCGGTGGACTGGATCTTCCCGCAAAGGAAAAGAATGACGGCGCAAAAAAGAATTTCGGTGGCGGCGGCGGGACCGGCGTAACCGTTTCTCCTGTCGGATTTCTGACGGTAACGCCCGACGGCTTGGTTGAGCTCATCCCGATGGTTCCCGAGAAGACCACTCCCATCGAGCAGATCGCCGATATCATCGACAACGCGCCCTCTGTCATCGGTCGCATCAAGGACATCTTTATGGGTGCTGCTGAAAAACCCGAGGAAGTTACCGAGGAAAATGCCGATGAGCTGGAGGAGCTTTATGCGCAGAAGCTTGTGCAGGAAGCAAACGAAGGAACCGACGAGATCGTAGACGAAGCGGAAAAGATTCTGGAGGAAAACGAGCTCCCGCTCTCCAAGGAGGAGCTGAAGCGCCTGAAGAAGGAAGCCAAGGAACGCAGAAAGCAGGAAAAGAAGGCTGAAAAGGAAGGCATGAAGCAGGTCGATTCTCTGGAGGAGGATCCTTTCCGTAAAAAAGGAAAGATTTCCGATAAAACCATCGAAAACGGTATCGTAAAATAATCTCATATCCAAATGACATAAAATACACTCCGGAAAAATATACATGGATATAAATGTACTTTTTCCGGAGGGTATTATTATGCAAAAAATCAAAAAGCCGGCGCTGATATTGCTCGCGGTGATCCTGATCATTTCCCCCACATCGATTCCCTCCTATGCGGAGCCCGTAACGCTTTCTGTCTCGGCAAAAAGCGCGGTTCTGATCGAAGCAGACAGCGGCTCAATCGCGTTTGCAAAGTCGGAAAACCTCCGTTTACCCATGGCAAGCACCACAAAGCTCATGACGGCGCTCACGGCGTTGGACATTGCATCCCCCGACACGGTGATCCGTGCGGCACGGGACGCCATCGGTGTGGAAGGCTCCTCGATTTATTTGATCGAGGGAGAGGAACTGACGCTGGAGCAGCTCCTTTATGCCCTGCTGCTGGAATCCGCAAATGATGCGGCAGCCGCAATTGCCATTGGGGTTTCGGGCAGCATAGAGGCATTTGCCGATGCAATGAACCGAAAAGCCGCAACGCTGGGGCTAAAGGATTCGCATTTTACCAATCCGCACGGATTGGATGATGCGGAGCATTATACGACCGCGTATGAGCTGGCGTTCATCGCCCGTGCCGTATTGCAAAACGAGCTTTTGCGGACAATTGTATCCACACGAAAAACGACGATTCCGCATGCGGGAACGGACGGTGTGCGCCTGCTGGTCAATCACAACAAGCTCCTACGTCTGTATGACGGATGCATCGGCATGAAAACCGGTTATACGCAAAAAAGTGGACGCTGTCTGGTCTCCGCCGCAGAACGTGACGGTGTGACCCTGATTGCAGTGACAATCAACGCCCCCAACGATTGGGACGATCATACCCGCATGCTGGACTATGGTTTTACACAATTCTCCTCGCATACGCTTTGCAAGGAAAACGAGCTGCTGTATCCCCTGCCTGTTGTCGGAGGCACCGATGACTGTGTGATGCTTGGCAATACAGAGGTGCTGTCG
>JAFTPJ010000028.1 GCA_017463405.1 Clostridia bacterium | reverse complement strand
GTGCTTTTGAGCTTCCTTTTTACCGCTCCGACGTTGTTCGGTTTGTTCCGTATCGCGGGAAAGCTGGCGGCGGATGAGGAAGCTGTGCTCGCCGATCTGTTTTATGCATTCTCCGACCGCCATGTCTATGCGCGTGCGCTTGCAACTGTCCGTGGGCTCCTGTTCCGCGGTACGATCGTCTGGTTTGCTTGCGAGATCACTTATCTGCTGTTCGTTTACGCTCTGCCGCCCACGCTTCCGAATGCCGTTTTGTGTGGGCTTTTGATCGGGATCGAAATTCTGTGCGGTCTTGTGTGGTTGCTTTGCCGCTATCCGTATCTTTGGGCGACGATCCGGTTTGAGGACATGCCGTTGCCCGATGCCTACGACCGTGCCAGAGAACATGTTTCGTCACCGCTTTTTCGAGGTTGGCGCTTTACGTTCGGATTTGTACCGTGGCTTCTTCTTGGATTTTTTACGGTCGGCATTCTCTGGATTGCCGACACCCTCCCGCGCATGCTTGTCGCGTATTTCGTGGATTGCGAGGAAGGTTAAGAGAAGGGAAGGAAGACCTTGGTAGGAGAGAACCCTCTCGCTCTCCCAAACCTTTGCCCGAAAGCACGATATGCGAATGCATGTCTTGACAACACGCACCCGCCTACCGTGGTGCTCCGCGCAAAGAGGTTCAAGATGGGGTTATGTTTACAATCAAGGAGTGTTTGTGCGAACAAAACTTTCACAAACCAAACCGAAAAAGGTATATATTTGACCATTTACTCGCGGAGGGTATCTAATCCCCTCTGTGACAGTTTTTGGGAGGGGTGTGGGGAACCCTTTTTTTGCAAAAGGGTTCCCCACGAAAAACTCTCCACCACCCAACCCGGCAACTCCGCCTGCCCATTCGCAGGCTTGGAATAGAAAGGAAAGAAAAGACAATGAGTGAGAAATTTTACATGACAACGGCGATCGCGTATGCGTCGCGCAAGCCGCATTTTGGCAACACATACGAGGTAATCATGTCGGACGCGGTTGCGCGCTATCAGCGGATGTGCGGCAAGGACGTATTTTTCTGCACGGGCACGGATGAGCACGGACAGAAGATCGAGACCCTTGCGAACGAGCAGGGAATCACGCCGCAGAAATACGTAGACGGCGTTGCGGGAGAGATCAAGGGCATCTGGGATCTGATGAACTCGAGCTACGACTATTTCATCCGGACGACCGACGACTATCACGTATCCGCCGTACAGAAGATTTTCCGCAAGTTCTACGAGCAGGGAGACATTTACAAGAGCAAATACGAGGGTTGGTACTGCACGCCGTGCGAATCCTTCTTTACCGCGACGCAGGCTGTGGATGGCAAGTGCCCCGACTGCGGACGAGAGCTGTCGCAAGCGGAAGAGGAGGCATACTTCTTCAAGATGAGCAAGTATGCCGACCGCTTGATGAAGCACATCGACGAGCATCCCAACTTCATCCAGCCCGAGCTGCGCAAGAAGGAGATGGTCAACAACTTCCTCAAGGCGGGTCTGCAGGATCTGTGCGTGTCGCGTACGTCCTTCAAATGGGGTATTCCCGTGGACTTTGACGAAAAGCACGTCGTTTACGTCTGGTTGGACGCGCTGACCAACTATATCACCGCACTCGGCTACGACCCCGACAAGTCCTACGAGGAGCAGTCCGAGCACTTCAAGAAATATTGGCCCGCAGACGTCCATATCATCGGTAAGGACATCCTGCGCTTCCATACCATCTACTGGCCCATCTTCCTCATGGCACTGGACCTGCCGCTGCCGAAGAAGGTATTCGGACACCCGTGGTTCAATTTCGGCATGGATAAAATGTCCAAATCCAAGGGCAACGTCATCTACGCCGACAAGCTGGCAGAGCATTTCTCGGTGGATGGCGTGCGTTACTACGCGCTCTCCGAGATGCCGTTTGCATCGGACGGCTCGATCACCTACGAGTCGGTCATCAAGAGATACAACATGGATCTCGTCAACAACCTCGGAAACCTCGTCAAGCGCACGCTGGACATGCAGAAGAAGTACTTTGACAAGGTCGTGCAGGCGCCCACCGCAGGCGATCCTCTGGACGAGGAGCTGAAGACGGCGATCAATACCGCATACGCAAATCTGCGTCAGGCGATGGACGATTATCACATCGCGGACGCTTTAGAGGGCTTGTTCGAGATGTTCAGCAGAGCGAACAAGTATATCGACGAGACCACGCCGTGGACGCTGGCAAAGGACGAGGCAAACCGCGCGCGCCTCGGTACGGTGCTTTATAATTTGATGGAGACCATCCGTGCGGGTGCTGTGATGCTGATGCCGTTCATTCCCGCGACCGCGACCGAAATTCTGGACGAATTGAATACAGACCGTCGCACGTTCGATACGATCGGCGGCTTTGACGGTATGGTTCCGGGCGCAGCGGTCAACGATTCCAAGGTGCTCTTTGCCCGCGTGGACGAGGAGAAGAAGCTTGCCGAGTTCGAGGCGGAGCGTCAGGCGATGATCGCGGCTGCCGAGGCAGAGGCGAAGAAGGACGAGAAGCCCGAAAAGCCCGAGGGCTGCGCGCTGATCGGCATCGAGGACTTTATGAACGTCGAGCTGCGCACCGCAAAGATTCTTGCGTGCGAGAAGGTTCCGAAGGCGAAGAAGCTGCTCAAGCTGCAGATTGACCTCGGCTACGAGCAAAGACAGGTCGTTTCGGGTATCGCAAAGTGGTACGAGCCCGAGGCGCTCATCGGCAAGAAGATCATCGTGGTTGCCAACCTCAAGCCCGCAACGCTGTGCGGCATTGAGTCCAACGGCATGATCCTCGCTTCGGGTGAGGAGACCGTGCGCGTGGTGTTCCTGGCAGAAGATACGCCGCTTGGCGAGAGAGTCAGATAAAAATAAAGGCGGCGCAAATGCAACTCGCATTTGCGCCGTTTTTCGTTTATTCAGAGAGATCCCGTCCGATCGCCGCGAGGTGTCGGAGTGCCTCGGGAATGAGGCGGTCGGGGTAGTTGTTGTAGTACGCACCTCCGACCTCAAAGTTGACGGTGCCCGCGTAGTTGATTTCGCGCATTGCCGCGCGGATGTCGTCCCAATCCATCGTGCCGGGGTAGGTATAGGGTGCGTTATGGTTGTCCCTAATACCGTCCACCTCGTGGATGTGGACGATCTTCATATGGGGACCGAGCTTACGGATACAGCCGCCGACGGTGTCACCCGTACCCTTGCCCGTGAGTGCGATGTGGCCGTAGTCAAGGCAGGCGCAGAAGTGTTCCTCGCCGAGGATATCGATGTATTCGAGAATCTCCTCGGGGCGCGAGCAGACCGACGGACAGATGACCTTGTTCTCGTCGGCCAGCCACATCGGCTCGATGCCGACTGTCACATTGTATTGTTCCAAATAGGGAAGCAGGTAGCGGAACAGGTCGAGGTTGTAGGCAAAGCCCTCCTCCTTTTTCTCATCGAAGAAGCGTCCCGGTGTACGCACGGGATGGATGACCGAATAACGGCAGTCGAGAATGTTCGTCGCAATGATGTTCTTGATCGTTGCCTCGCGGTATTCTGGACATTCGCAAGCGGGAAATTCACCGTAAATCGCATGAGTCTGGTAGATCGTAATGCCTTCCTCGTCGGCGATTCTTTTGATCTCTTTGTAATGCGTAACCGTTTCCTCAACGCTCATCTTGTAGCTCCGGCTGTTTCGGACCGATTCGGCGTCCGGATGCCACGTGTCAAGCCCGTAGTCGGCGTATTCGATCCCTGCCGCTTTCATCATGCGGAACATCTCCCGCGTCCCGAATCTCTTTTCTAACATTCCTGTACTGATGCTGATTTTCATGTTGATTCTCCTTTTTGTTTTATTGTGGGGGAAACTTCTTGGAAGAAGGTTTCCCCCACCCCCTTCAAGAACTTTCAAAAAGGGGGGATTCGCTACCCTCCGAGGGTAATTTTCATGGTGGATCCTGTTTCTGTGTGGGTTGTGAAAGCTTTGTTTGTGCGAACATGGATTGATCTCGTTACGGATCGCAGGATTTCTTTCTTCATCTAACAATTTCTAACAATAGCTCCCGCAAGTTTTGGGGACCCCTAAAACTCCAAACGATACAAACAGATAACCACCGTTGTTCGTGCTCTCTTGATTGTAGGGAACGGCGTTTACATGATAACATCCATGCAACCCATGTCTCGAAAAAAACTTTCCTTACTCTCCTAAAATCCCTCTACCGATCGCAGCGAGGTGGCGGAGAGCTTCGGGGACGAGTGCATCGGGGTAATTTTTGAAGTAATTTCCGCCGACCTCGAAATTGAAGTTACCGTTGTAGCCGATATCACGCAGGGCAACGGCGATGTCCGCCCAATCCATCGTACCGTAGGTAAAGGGCTTGGTGTGGCGGTCCTCGTTCTTTTCAACTTCATGCGCGTGGATGATCTCCACGGTTTTGCCAAGTTTGCGGAGCGCGCCGCCAACCGTATCCCCGGTGTCCGCACCGGTCAGAGCGAAGTGACCGAGGTCGGGACAGGAGCAAAAGTGTTCGCTTCCCAGTTCATCGATGAACTGCAGAATCTCCTCGGGATGGGAGCAAACCGTGGGACAGATGTTGTTATTCAGGACCTGCCACATCGGCTCAATCGCAAGCTTGACGTCGTATTTTTCGAGATCGGGGATTAGGGAGCGGAAAAATTCAAGATTCATTGCATGGCATGCCTCGTAGTCCGCTTCATATTTGCGATCTGGCGTGGCAATGGGGTGAATGACCGTGTGGTGGCAATGCAAAAGATGCGTCTGATAGATGTTGTCACGGGTGACACGGTCAAACAGTTCGCGGTGATTGAAAAACGCAGGTGCGCCATAGATCGCGTGCGTCTGTCCGAATTCCAGACCGATCGAATTCGCATATTCGTATTTTTTTGTAAAATGCTCCCGCATCTCGTCACGGGACATTCCGACTGCGGGAGACGCAAGGATCTCCGCCTCGGTGCCGCACCAACTGACGAGATTGTAATCCAGCGCGTCAAAGCCTGCCTCCTTAATCATTTCCAGCGCCTTTTCAAATCCGAAGCGTTGCTCCAGATACCCTGTGCTGATACTTAATTTCATGATGTACCTCCGAATATTTATCGTGATATCCGTATTATATCACCGCATACGGCGCTGTGTCAAGAGTGCGGGATAATTTTTAAAAAAATTTGTATAAAATATAGAAATCTTTCAAAAACCGTTGACAAAACGCAAGAAATGTGCTATACTTTTTAAGAATGACGGTGACGAAGAGCTCCGTGGCAGAAACGCCTGCAGAGAGTGCGCGGTTGGTGAGAGTGCACGGTCAGTAAGCCACAGAGGGATCCCTTCCGAGTCGGTTCGGCGAAAAACGGGCGTCCGTTCGCGTAGTCGTACCCGTGTACCCGCGTTAAGGGTCAAAAAATCCCGCCTGCCGGGGCTTTTGAGTGCTTCCTCCCATAACGGGGGATGAATATGAGTGGTACCGCGGAATCTTCCGTCTCATAGCGTTTGCTGTGAGGCGTTTTTTGTTTGAAAAGCAAAGATGTTGCATGACTCAAACGCGAAAACAAACGTAAAAATATCCGCAAGGATTGAAAATAGGAGAGATCATAATGGCTAAAGATTACACAAGCACATTAAACCTGCCCACGACCGATTTTCCCATGCGTGCGGGACTGCCGCAGCGCGAGCCCGAAATGCTCAAATACTGGGATTCGATCGATCTGTACAACAAGATGCAGGAGAACGCAAAGGATAAGCCGCTCTACATTCTGCACGACGGCCCTCCTTTCTCAAACGGCAATATTCATATGGGTCACGCACTCAATAAGATCCTCAAGGATTTTATCAACAAGTCGCATGCAATGGGCGGCTTCCGCGTACCGTACACCCCCGGCTGGGATAACCACGGTATGCCCATCGAGTCCGCGATCATCAAGCAGAATAAGCTCAACCGCAAGAGCATGTCCATTCCCGAATTCCGCAGCGCGTGCCACAAGTTTGCGCAGGATTTCGTCGATAAGCAGCGAGAGCAGTTCATCCGCCTCGGCGTCGTTGCCGATTGGGAGCGCCCTTATCTGACGATGGACAAATCCTTCGAGGCACGCGAGATCCGCGTGTTCGGTGAGATGTATAAAAAGGGCTATATCTATAAGGGACTCAAGCCCGTGTACTGGTGCCCGAACGACGAGACGGCACTGGCAGAGGCAGAGATCGAGTATCAGACCGACCCCTGCACGTCCATCTACGTCAAGTTCGCCGTCAAGGACGATCAAGGCAAGCTGGCAGGTGTTTGCGACACCTCCAAGACCTATTTCATCATCTGGACCACCACCACATGGACGCTACCCGGTAACCAGGCAATCGCCCTCAACCCCGATGAAAGCTATGTTATCGTCAAGGCGGAGAACGGCGAGTGCTATATCGTCGCAGAGGCGCTCTGCGGCAAGACCATGCTTGAGGGTGGCATCGAGAGCTACGAAATTCTCGACCGCCGCGCGGGCAAGGAGTTCGAATACATGACCGCACAGCATCCCTTCCTCGACCGCGACAGCCTTGTCGTGGTTGCCGACTACGTCACGATGGACAGCGGTACGGGATGCGTTCACACCGCAGGCGGATTCGGTGCGGACGATAATATCACCTGCCGTCGCTACGGTCTGCCGCCCCTCGTTCCCGTAGACGACAGAGGTTATCAGACCGAGGAGGCAGGGAAGTTCGCGGGACTGCGCTACGATCAGTCCAACGAGGCAATCCTTGCCGATATGAAGGAGAC
>JAFTPJ010000027.1 GCA_017463405.1 Clostridia bacterium | reverse complement strand
TTCTCGGTGCGATCTGTGACTATGCAGTCGAGAATAAGATCATTCCCGACCGCGGCGTGACGGGTCGCGACCTGTTTGACACCCGTCTGATGGGCATCTTGACGCCAAGACCGAGCGAGGTCATCAAAAAATTCAACATGCTATACGCAGAGTCCCCGCAAAAAGCAACCAATTATTACTACCGTCTCGCCTGCGACTCGGATTACATCAGCACCTACCGCGTCAAAAAGGACCTCAAATGGGTCTATGAAGGAAAATACGGTGCTTTGGATATTACCATCAATCTCTCCAAGCCCGAGAAGGATCCCAAGGCAATCGCCGCCGCAAAGCGTCAAAAGCAAACGGGATACCCAAAATGCGCCCTCTGCCGCGAAAACGAGGGATACGCAGGAAGTCTTTCGCAGGCAGCACGCCAATCCCACCGCCTCATTCCCATCACACTTTGTGACAAAGAATGGTTTCTGCAATACTCTCCTTACGTCTATTACAATGAGCATTGCATCGTCCTTTCGGCGGATCATACGCCGATGAAGATCGACCGCTCCACCTTCGTTAAGCAAATGGATTTCGTTACGCAATTCCCTCACTATATGCTCGGCTCCAACGCCGATCTGCCGATCGTCGGCGGCTCGATCCTGACACACGATCATATGCAAGGCGGACGTTACACGTTCGCAATGGAGCGCGCGCCGATTGCACACGAGCTGCACTTTGCGGGATTTGAGAATGTCCGTGCCGGTATCGTCCGTTGGCCGATGTCCGTCATCCGCCTCACCTCCCTGGATCGCGATGCCCTGATTGAGCTGTCGGATAAAATTTTGACCGCATGGCGCGGATACACCGATGCCGGCGCAAACATCTTTGCCGAAACCGACGGCGAGGCACACAACACGGTCACCCCCATTGTCCGCCGACGCGGCGAGAATTTTGAGATTGACCTTGTGCTACGCAACAATCTGACGACCGAGGAGCATCCGCTCGGTGTCTTCCACCCACACGCAGACAAGCACAACATCAAAAAAGAAAACATCGGTCTGATCGAAGTCATGGGACTTGCGGTTCTGCCCGCAAGACTCAAGCTGGAAATGGCACTTTTGGCAGAATATCTGGTAGCGGGCAAGGACGTATCCTCCTGCGAAGAGATTGCAAAGCACGCCGAATGGGTTAAGTGCTTTACGGAAAAAGAAGCTATCACCGAAGAAAACGTCAATGCGATTCTGCAACGCGAAATCGGTCGCACCTTCGAGGGAGTCCTTGAGGATGCAGGCGTTTACAAGTGCACCGCAGAGGGCAGATCAGCTTTCCTGCGATTTATCAACACCATTCACTAAAGGAGAAACGCCATGAAGATTTACTTTGAAAATCCGTGCGGACTTGTTGCGGGTATTGCCGAGGTCGCTCCCGAACTCGGAATCGAACCTGCTGACCGAAAGGAGGCCGAGCTCGTCGTTACCGTCAAGGAGGTACCAGACAGAATGCTGAACGTCTCCTTGGACGGCGACACTGCTACGGTTACCTACGGCGACGGATACGCGCGCTTTTTCCGTGCGCTGGCAATCCTTGCCGATGCGGTACGCCGCGGCGAGCGCTCGTTGAACGTTACCGAGCAACCGTTATTTGAAAGCAACGGCGCGATGGTGGACATGTCCCGCAATGCGGTGATGAATGTCGGAACGATGAAAACGATGCTCCGCAAAATGGCACTGATGGGATTGAACACCTTTCAGCTTTACACTGAGGATACCTACGAAATCGAAGGATACCCCTATTTCGGCTATATGCGCGGCAGATACCCTAAGGACGAACTACGTGAGCTGGATGCTTACGCCCTCTCACTCGGCATCGAGCTGATTCCCTGTATCCAAGTGCTGGGACACCTGCGCACGCATCTGCGCTGGGGCGCTACCGCCCCCTACAAGGATACTGATGTCGCCCTGCTGGTCGGCGCAGAGGAAACCTACAAACTGATCGACCGCATGATGCAAACGATCTCCGAATGCTTCACGACCCGCCGTGTTCACATCGGAATGGACGAAACACACGACCTCGGTACAGGAAAATATCTTGACCGTTTCGGCTATCGAGAGCGGCAAAAAATTTATTTCGAACATCTGGATCGTGTTTCGCAAATCATCAAAAAATACGGGTTTGAGGCGATGATGTGGAGCGATATGTTCTTCCGCCTAGCGGGTAAGGACATTCCCGGCTACGAGGACTACTGTCTTGACGTCACCTTTACAGAGGACTTTATCAACAGCGTCCCCAAGCACATCAAGCAGGTATACTGGGACTACTACCACGATGACGAACAATTCTACGCAACTAATATCGAAAAGCACCGCTTGCTCGTCGGCGACAATATGATGTTTGCCGGCGGCGTGTGGCTCTGGAGCGGACATTGCCCGCTTTATTCCGAATCATTGCGCAATTCTCTACCCGCGCTGGAGGCTTGCCGCAAAAAGGGCGTACGCGACGTGCTTGCCACCGTATGGCTTAACGGCTCCGAAAACTCACTGATCCTCTCCTTGGCAGGTCTTGTTTGGTACGCCGACTACGATTATCAGCAAGGCTTTGAAATCGAGAGTGTCAAATCCTGCTTTGCACGCGCTTGCGGCGTCAGCTACGACAATCTGATCAGATGTGAGTTACCCGAGCATCCGCACGGTGAACGCTTCAGCGTGACGCGCGCCCTGCTCTACAACGATCCGCTTCTGGGGCTTGTCGACAAGCACATCGAGGGCTTGGATACCGACTCCTACTACAGAGATGTCACGGAGCAGCTTGCCGCCATCCCCTCCGACTGCGGTATCTTCTCCCCCGCCATTGAGGTCATCCGATGCCTTTCCTCCGTGCTGGAGCATAAGGCAAGCTTCGGCGTGCGCCTCAAGGCGGCGTATGACGCGGGAAACCTCACTGCACTATCTGCAATGGCAAATGAATGCGATATACTGATCACAAAGCTCAAGAAGCTTCGCGCAGCACACCGCACCGCATGGATGGAGTACAACAAGCCCTTCGGCTGGGAGGTGCACGACCTCCGCTACGGAGCTCTGATCGCACGTTTTGACACCGTGAAAGAGCGCATCACCGCGTATCTTTCGGGCGAAATCGCACATATTGAGGAACTGGAGGAGGAACGGTTGCGTTTGGATGCCGCAAAGGATACCGATGAACGCTTTAACGACCGCTTCTTCTGGTATCGCTACCCGTCATTGATTACCGCAGGCATTTTGTAATTATATAAAAGAGGAACGTAAGAATGAAAAAGAATTTAAGAAGCATGATTGAGATCTACGAAGCAAGCACACCGCAATGCCTTGTGGATATGAACCAATACGACCTGATCGAGAGCACGGGAATGACGCCCGATCTCGCACATAAAAAAAGCGCTCACATGAGCGCCGCGTGGAAACCCGCAAGGCTCCCCCACGTATCCATCCCCATGGGGAACTCGGATCTGACGGGCTATCGCTACCTCACGATCTCCGTCTTTGCGGTCAACGGCGCGGGCGCATCCTTCCGTTTGATGTTTGACAACAGCCTTGACGGCGACGGAAAAAACGGCTACGTCTGCACGCTGAACATTGCAAAGGACGGCTGGAACGACTATCGCATCGAGCTCCCCTTCCTACACGGCGTCCGTGAGCCGCAGGGATGGAACAAAATCGGAAGCATCGATCTGGACATCAACCCTGACGAAAAGCTCCCCGCGACGCTTTATATCGACAGTTTTTTCGTGTGGGAAAGCTTTACGCCTCCCCTCTTTACCAAAATGCCCGAGCTCAAGGGCGCAGCGCTCTTCTCCAAGACGGGAAGTTTCTCGATTGTCGACCGCAAGCGCATTGCAAACGCGATCGACGGCGCTCCCGCACAGCCCTTTGAAAAGAACGGCATCCTCTGGCTCCCCATGGCACCCGTTGCGGCGTGCATCGCGCATTCTGCCGTGGTAGATAACCGAGCGCTGACGCTCTCCTTTACGTATCGCCGCAAGAAATACACGTTCGCAGCGGACTCCGATCAGATGACAGTCGACGGCGTGGAATCCGCGCTCGGATTTTATCCGCAGACGCGCGGCGGCACGCTGTTCTTCCCCGCGGATTTCGTGCGCGAGTTCTTCCGTTGGAGACAGATGTTTGTCGACTCCATGGGGCTGATCGTGCTTTCCAACCGCCGCGGCATCTTCCAGAGCGGACGGGATGCGCAGATCATCTGGCAGCTGATTGCTGATCTGACCTTCCTGCGTCCCAACGGTGAACGCATCCTCGCCGACCTGCGCCGCCGCTTCCCGAATCCCACACGCGGCAGACTTCTGTTCTCCTATGATGAGCTGATGCAGCTACGCCGCGACGTCAAGACGGATGAAAAGCTCAAGGACTATGTCCGCGCACTGAAGGATAGCTATGGCACCGATTCCGAGGCGTTCAAGACACAGCCGATCGACCATATGCTCCCCTGTGATGTACAGACGCTTGCGAATGAGCTCTCCGTTGCATCCGATAAGATCATCGCATTCTCCACCCTTTACCGTGTAACGGGTGACAAGAAATATTGCGAGCGCGCAGCACTGGAATGCGAGGCGCTGGCAGAATTGAAGGACTGGAACGCGCAGTCCATGGCAAGCGTCGGCACGGTCTCCCTTGCAATGGCCATCGCATATGACTGGTGTCATCACATGTGGAGCGAAAGCCGCAAGGCGATCACCGAAAGAGCCATGCTCCGCAACGGTATGCGTGTGGGTCTTGATTGCTACGACGGCAAACGCAAGATGTGGATCGCGGGTGGTACCGCCTCTGCGGTCGTCAACGCGGGTATGCTAGCCTTGGCGCTGACGCTCGCCGATATTTACCCCGAAACCGCGCAGAAGCTCCTCAATCGCATCCTGCGGAACGTCGAGCCCTGCTTTGCCTCATACGCTCCAGACGGCGGCTATGCCGAGGGGGTTGCCGCGTGGGAAAAGAGCTTCCGCTCGCTGTCTCTTATCATTGCTATGCTGCAAAAGGCGTGCGGAACCGATTACGGTCTGCTCTCTGCGCCCGGCTTTGCCGCAACGGCGTACTTCCCGATTTGTACTGAAACCGCAAACGGCGTTTGGAATTTCCACAACAGTGCGGCTGTTCCCGCCGATACGTCCATGATGTTTTGGCTCTCGAAGCAGATCGACGACGAGGTGCCCGCCTGGATGCGCCGTCAGCAGCTACTGTCGGGACAGAAGCCCGTGCATCCGTTTGACATTCTCTTCTACACGCCCGTGGACGATGCGATGACTCCCCAACTTCCGATGGACGCCGTCTACCGCAAGGCAGGCTTGGCGATCATGCGTTCCGGCTGGGGTAAGGAGGACATCTTCGTGGGACTCCACGGCGGCTCCAACGCCGAGATCAACGGTGACCTTGACGCGGGCAGTATCGTGCTGGATTGTGGCGGTGTGCGCTTCTTTGCGGAAACGGGCGGTATAAACGAGCTTCCCGTCATGATGCGTCGCCGCGCGGCAGGACAGAACACGCTGGTCATCAATCCCGTAGCCGAGCCTGCACCTGACCAGAACCCGAACGCCGTTGCCAAGCTCACCGAAATGCGCAGCAGTACCGATCGTGCTTATGCGGTGGTGGATATGACCTCGACAAACAGTGCGCTGGTACGTGCAAAGCGCGGTGTGATGCTGGCCGAAAGCCGCACGACCGTGGTGATTCAGGATGAGCTGGTGCTCAAAAAGCCGGGCGAGATCGTCTGGACGGTCTACACACCTGCATCGGTCACCTTGAGCGGTAGCGGAAAGATAGCCAAGCTGGAAAAAGACGGCAAGACGCTGCTATGCAAGCTTGGCGGCTTGGGGCAGGCAAAATTCAACGCCGATCCCGTACATGGGGGTGAGCTGACTCGCCTCTTTATCCGCGCATCGATCAAGGATCGCGCTCGCCTTTCGGTTGCGTGCCGTTTGCTTGCCGAGGGAGATGCGCTCAATCAAAAGCTGTACGACGTCTGCCCCATCAGCACTTGGGGAGAATAATTCATGGGAAACCCTTTTTGAAAAGAAGGTCATCGCGGCTATATCGTTTCGTGCAAACACGTTTTTTCTCTACGCCGGTCGGCTCGCCTTTGGAGCACCGATTGCGACGTTTGGATAAAATCCAAACCACGCCCCTCCCAAAAGCTTTCAAGCAAGGAGGATCGTTTTCCCCTCAAAAGGAACTACTGACAATGGTTCGTACTCTAAAGGACAGTTCTAAAAATTAAAAGAATATATTACCTGCCGACAGAAGGAGGACAGAGAACGTAAAACGTTCTCTGTCCTCTTTTCTTGACAAGCACTGCTTTTGTGGACACAGAAGCATATTTTGAGGAAGTTGATCGCTTTTGAAAAACGTCAACAAAGGATAAATCGATACAAAATAACAGAAGGACTTTAAAAAATTTCAAAATTGAATATGTGTGCCGTAGAGGATCCGTAATCTTCTGTTTTTCTTTCGCTGTGATAGGTGTTGAGCGGAATCAAGCGAACCGCTTTTGTTACCACATTCAATTCGTGCTTGACGAAGCGTTGATGATTATTGAATATCTCAACAGCCGTATTCCAATTTCCCGATTCGTCCACGACCTCAATCTTATAATGCTTGATCAAGCATTTGGGGAATCCAAAGCTCGTATTGCCATAGCTCTTTGGGAAAAACAAGGTTGACGAGGTATGCAGCGCATCGGGATTTCCGTCGGTGTATTCTCTGTCAAGGTCGCTATCGAATACCAATCTGATTCCGTTAACAAAAGTCGGCGTATTGAAGGTATAGGTAATAGCCTTATTCGTCTTTCCGTAATATCCGTTATCATTGCCCCATATGCGACGATCCATACCATTCAGTAATGCCGACGGATCACCGTAGTCTGCGGTAAGCGTAGCGCTTTCAGCAAGCCTTGATGGTTTACGGCAAAATCCGGGCAGGAATCAGTCATCATCCATCAACATCATGAAGTGATTGAGTCCTTTCTGTTAGGTTTGAGTTGTGGTGACTTTATTTTAACAGAACTCAATCACTTTTTCTATCCTTTTTTTACTTTCGGTCTCACATCTATTGTAACACTACAAGCGGCTTTTTCATTTGCTTCGACAAATCTTTACAAATTACTGAAAATATGGTATAATAAGATAATAGATTTTAAGAGGTGCTTTATGCGAACATTCGAAGAATTGAAGAAGTTGTTTCTCACGGCTAACGAACAATTTCTAATTGATGATATAGATTTATTTGATAATAAGGTTTCTGAACGTGCGCTTTGCGGAGCTTTGATGATACATCTTAATCGTTTAATGGTTAAGGATAAGTACTTGAAGGGTGATTATACGGATGTTGAATACAACAGAAATCGTGGAAATATTAAAACTGTTCAAAAAACAATTAGAGGTCCTGAAGCCCAGATTATCAATGTTACGTGCGATTTGATTATGCATAGCAGAGGTAAACATATCGAGCAAGATAATTTAATTGCTATAAAAAGAACAATTCGAGAGGTTTGTTCCTAAAAATTCACAATTGCTGATGATTGTTTCTCTAAATGAGGAATTTGTGATAATTGCTCCTTTGAAATTAACATTGTAAATATTTGGTTTTTTGAAAGACACTTTATACATTCTTGATTTTGAAATATATCTGTTTTTCAACGGACGCATTGTTTTGTGAAAACAAATAATCCGTCCTTTTTTACTGTTTTGTTTTATTGCCGTCATATATGCTCCTAAGATTTTTTTATATTATAACATAAAAGTTCTTCAAATACAAGAACGAAGAAAAAAGCAAGTACAGTTAAAACCATACTTGCTTTGAATATTATGTATTAAATCTTATAAATTCCTCCATAAAGCAAAATAGCCCGAACTTCTTACCAACGGTAAAAAAGTTCAAGCTATTAAGACTTGGTGCGGGAAACGGGAATTGAACCCGTACGGTGTTATCCACACGCCCCTCAAACGTGCGCGTCTGCCAGTTCCGCCACTCCCGCATGTGCGATTGCTCGCAACGTATTATATTATACACTTTTTTTGGAAAATGTCAAGAGGTTTTTGAAAAAAAGTTGAAATCTTTTTTTTAATACTACAAAAATTCAATTTTTGTGATCTTTTATAAAAAAAATAAAGAAAAAATTTCAAAAAACTATTGACAAAAGGATTGAAGTATGATATAATGTTATCCGTTCGGTAAGAACAATATATGCGGGTATGGCGGAATTGGCAGACGCGCTAGATTCAGGTTCTAGTGGGGGCAACTTCGTGGAGGTTCAAGTCCTCTTACCCGCACCAAGCGAAGCAGAGGTACACTGTGCCTCTGTTTTGCTTTTTCTTTTGAAAGGATTTGAACTCCTGTGAGAACAAAAATTGCCCAAAGCACAGAGCACAAAGACAGAAAAAAAGTCTGTGCTTTTCTCTCGAAAATACAAATTTAGTATACCTCTCCGAAACGGATTGACAAAATCGAAAATCGGGTGTATAATAAATTCAAGGTGTTCGTTATCCCGAACAAAACAACTCTCTATGAAAGTTCGTTATGCCGAATAGGTGAAACATGGATTATATAACCGTAAAAGAAGCCGCCGAGAGGTGGCAAGTAAGTGAAAGACGTGTCCAAATTTTATGCAATACGGACAGAATAAAAGGTGCATATCGTTTCGGCAAGTCGTGGATGATACCTTCCACGGCGGTATTGCCCAACGCACGCAGAAAGGAAGAAGAACCGACTCTCCCAATGCCAAGAAAATCTCCCTTCCTTGATATGACCAATCTATATAATAAAGTAGGCGGTGCGGAAGAATGCGCCGAGATGCTTATAAACCACCCCGAAGCTCACGCTCTGTTTGAGGCACAGATCGCCTTCAGACGAGGTGAGATCGAAAAGGTTTACGAGCAGGCGAGATACTTCTTATCGGCACATTCGGGCTTTTATGCCGTTATCGGCGGCGGTATGTTGCTTGCACAATGCGCGATTTGGAGAGGGGATATTTTCC
>JAFTPJ010000026.1 GCA_017463405.1 Clostridia bacterium | reverse complement strand
GCTCTGCAACCGTGCGGAAGCCCGCCCCCACCAATTCCAACGAAAACCACGTACCGCTGATCCATGCCGACAGATTCGTAAGCAATGCACCGCAGACCGAGGTCGCGGCTTTCTCGCTCATCGAACTGCCGCAAAGCAAGCCGATACCGATGTAAATTCCCGATACGGGCACCAGCACAAGCAATGCCCACACAAGATTCACCGTCGGTTTCAAGCCCAGCACAAGGGAGAGACCGTAGCAAACAATCCCCTGCGCCAATGCCATCGGAAGCAACGGCAGAATGTATCCGAAAATAAAATCATACGAGCGCATCGGTGTTGTAAACAAGCGCGACAGCATGGAGGAGCCGCGATCCTTTGATATCAGTTGCGCTGAAAACAGCGACAGAAACGAAAGTCCGAACACCGCAATTCCGGGTGTCAACTCCTGTAGCACAAATATTTCCACGGGCACATTTTGCTGAATGGTATGAAGCAGAAGCAGCAGAACCACGGGAAAGCCGATCCCGAACATCAAGGAAAGCGGATCGCGTAAAATCTCCTTCGTCACACGCTGTGCAAAGATCAGGACTTTCATCTCTCTGTTCCCCCTTTTGCCAATGTAACAAACGCATCCTCAAAGGTTTGGCATGCGGTCCGCACCTTCAGTTCCGCCACCGTACCAAGTGCGCAAAGCCGTCCCTCCGCCATGATCGCAACACGGTCGGCAAGCATCTCCGCCTCCTCCAGATAGTGCGTGGTCAGGATCACGGTCATTTTCCCCTTGAGCGAACGGATAAAGTCCCACAGCTCACGTCTTGCCAGCACATCAAGCCCCAGTGTCGGCTCGTCCAGGAACAAAACTTTCGGTGTGGATACCAGCGCCATCGCGATGCTCAAGCGTCTTTGCCAGCCGCCCGAGAGTGTTTTGCTTTTCTGACTTCTAACCTTATCCAGCGAAAAAATCCGCTCCAGCTCCGTAACTTTTTCCATGGCACGTACACGGTCCATGCCGTGCAAACGAGCCAGCAATTCCAGATTTTCGTGCACAGTCAGATTTTGAGCAGTTGCACTCTCCTGCGGTGAAACACCGATCAAAGCCTTGACCTCCTCCTGCTCCCGTGAAATGTACTTCCCATATACCCAAGCCTCCCCTGCGTCCGCGCGACACAGGCAGGATAACAATCGCACAGTTGTGCTTTTTCCCGCACCGTTGAGCCCCAGGAGAGCTAATAATTCACCCTCGGCAACACGCAAAGTCAGATCATTCACCGCGACCCGATTCCCGAAGCGTTTGGTCAGATGCTCGATTACAATTGCTTCATTCATGACTGTTCTTCCTCAATTCTTCAATTTTTGTATTGATCGCACGCACCTCACTGCGCATCGCAAAATAGGAGGTCAGCCACGCGATAACGTAGGAAAGCAGTAAATTTCCGAGAATCATCAAAACCTGCCAGATCGGCGCCTGCCAAAAATAGCACAGCCATAAAAACGGAACAAAAAATACTGCGGTAATGAAAAAATGCGTCAGGCATTTTCGAACAAAGCTCCATTTTTCAACGGTAAAAACGATTCCCGCCTCGGCAAATACGACGCCGATCAGTGCAAATAGCAAAAACTGCACGGCGACGCCGTCCACCTCCCGCGAAAACCATGCCGCCAGATGCGGCATCACGGGCATATATGCTCCATCCCCGTGAACATAGGAAATCAGAATCATAATGACCGTACCGATCACCGTACCGACACCGATTCCGATCCAAAAGCGTTCCAAAATATGATGTTTCATGCGATTTTCCCCCTTAAAGTCCGAATATCTGTTTGATTCTATGCACGTATCGGCGCGAGGTGTAGGTTCGGATATTGCCCTCCAATACCACGCCCACCGTTCCCGTGAAGGAAACATCCAAATGCAGAATTTTATTTTTGTTCACCAGCTCACATTTGGAGATACGCACAAACATCTGCGCGTCTAATCGCTCCTCCATTTCATACAGGCGTGCGTGAAGTTGCCAGATACCGTCGGCGGTTTGACAGTACACATGCGCATCCTCCGCATAGATGCGTATAATATCCGATTGTGCCAGCATCTGCACACGGTCCTGCGCGTAGCCGTTGACCGTTTTCGCATACATACGTTCCAGCTGCTCACAAACCCGTGACACCTCGTCATTCTTTTTCATTGCAACCACCACAATCTTCGGTTCCAACTGCTCGGAATCCTGTAAAAATTCGATCTTCATCCCGACACCTTCCTTTAGTGTTACATTCAGTATAACACAAAAGCATAAAAAAAGAAACCGTTTTTCCACAAACGGCTTCCAATTCGTCACAAACGGTTCAAAAACGGACAGTTACAAATGCCCCGATTATGTTGTAACATTTAAAACGCTATTCTTTCATTCCCCCGTGTCATCTTGATTCTCCCACCGAACTTTTTTGTGAGCACCCAAGATCTTTCGACAAGGCGTTCCACGCCTGCTCAAGATGACACGGGGGTGTTTATGTTGTGGTTCGGTGGGGTGTCGAAAGATCTGCGTGAGGATGTTTGTAAAGTTTTAGTTGGGAGATAACACCGGCACATGACCAACCATTTTTATTTATATTTTCGCCCTTTTGATGCGTTTTTTCATTTTGCGCAGATCTTTCAACATGCGGAGTGTATCCCGCACAATCCGCACCTTGGATTCTCCGTGATTGATAACGTGAACGGGAATCTCTGCAATTTTCATATTCATCTTCACCGCCCAGAGAATTGCCTCAAAGTCAAAGGCGAAACCGTTGACCTCACAGCGCGGGAATATTTTTTGCACTGCGTCCCCGCGAAATGCCTTACAGCCGCACTGTGAATCCGAAAGTCGGAAGCCGCCCGCGATACAAAGCACACGGATGTAGATTTTGGATGCGATCTTTCGCAAAAGCGTATAGCCCTGATAACCGTCCTTATTGAGATTGCGGGAGCCAATTACAACATCGGCGTTCGCCTCCGTCCCGAACTTGTCCACCACCCGACGGATGACATCGGTTCCGTATGCCAAATCGGCATCGGTAAACATCCGAATATCCCCCGTCGCCGCAGTTAGCGCGGTCCGAACCGCATACCCTTTGCCTTGATTCTGCCCGTAGGAAATCACTCTGACATGCGGAAGTGCTAGCGCCCGCACAGTTTCGTCACAACCGTCGGTCGAGCCGTCACTGCAAAAAATGATCTCGTAGTCCTCAAAGTTCGCGGACATATAATCGGACAGCGTACGTGCGGTTTGTGCAATGATGCGTTTTTCATTATACATCGGTATGCAAACGGAGATTCTCATTTTGATTGTCCCTTTCCATAAAGAAAAATATCAAAGTCGACCTCGGTCTCAAGCGTTTCCGCGGCATCCAGCTTATGACGGTCGACATTGGAGGTGCGCCAATAATACGGTGTCATGGAAAACAGTGCCGCAATTTGTTCCCGACCCTTGACGTTGATTGAATAAGTCAGCCGTCGGTGCTCCAGCAATTGCATTGTCGTCGGCAGATCCGCCCTACCGGGATTGAGATAAGGATTGTCATAGATCAGCTCCTTCAATCCAAGCAGATGGCGCTCTCCTGCGCCAACCAGCAAAAGCTTCCCCGTAGGCTTCAGTACCCGTAAAAATTCAGCCTCTGCACAAGGCGCGAACAGATTGGTAATGGCGTCAAATGTACGGTCCGAAACGGGAAGTTTGAACAGGCTCCCCACCGCAAATGCGGCACCGCTTCCGCTTTGCTTTGCAGATTTTGCCGCGGCATCGATCCCCGCACGCGAAAGATCTACTCCGAGCACGCGCCGCTCCGTCCCCATGCGGTTGGTATAATAGCCTTCACCGCAGCCGGCATCGAGCACGGTTTTCGCATCCAGATCCTTTAAAATACCGTTGATCTCGTCCGACAGCGGCTCGTAGTAACCGTTGCTTAAAAACAAGGTTCTGGCTTTCACCGCCGCCTTCAGATCTCCCGCACCGTCGCCGGGTGAGGTGAGATTGAGATATCCCGAGCGGGAGACGTCATAGCAATGCACACGCGCTCCCACGCAGCGGCAGACCCTGCCGTCGGGATCCGTTTGCATTGCCGCCCCGCACACGGGACATTTCAGCAAATATGAAATATTGGAAATCAAAAGTCAAACCTCCCTGTCGGTCTCATCGGGCAACTGTTCAGGCGTCGGAACAATCGGCAGATCAAACCAGAAGGTGGATCCTTCACCGAGCTTACTGTTGACGCCGTAAGCGGCATTGTGCAGCTCCAAAATTTCTTTGACAATGGAAAGTCCCAAGCCGGTCCCGATCACGGCACGGCGATGGACCCTATCCACCTTATAATAGCGATCCCATATCAGGGGAATCTGCTCCTCCGCGATACCGTCGCCCGTATCGGTCACGCTGATTCGCACGTACCCTTCAAACACATTCTGCACCACGGTGACGCGCTGATCCTCACCCGTGTAATTGATTGCATTATTGATCAGATTATACAGCACCTGTAAAATCATGCTTCGGTCGGCGCAAACCCACACGTGCTGATCGGTTTCGACGCGGATCTGATATCCCTGATGCCGTACGAAGGTATCGTAGCGGTTCATCGTCTCCTCCAGCGCCGCCGTCAGATCAAAGCATGCCTTTTCCGCTTTTCTGGTACCCGTCTGTATCTTGGACAGATCCAACAGATCGTTGACCAGCTCGGACAGACGCGTCGTTTCATCGATTACAATTTGCATATTCTCCGGTGTATTTTCGCCCGGAATATCGCGCATGATCTCACCGTACCCCTTGATCATTGTCAGAGGTGTACGCAAATCGTGCGAAATATTGGCAATCAGTTCCTTTTGCAATGCATCTAGCTTTGACAGCTCGTGCGACGCATAGTTCAGCGTGCTTGCCAACTCCCGCGTTTCCAGATACCCATCTCCCAAAAAGACCGTATCGTACCTTCCGAGTGCCAGCTGCTTTGCAGACTCATTCATACGGACAAGCGGAGCCGAGATGTGTCGGTAAAGCATAAATACCATCACACCTGCACAAAACAGCAAAATCACGGCAATCCACAAAAACTGCGTCCGCAGGGTCTGCACGGTGGAATCCAGTGGCTGGAGACCGGTATCCAGAATGATCAGATACGAATCGTCCCCATCTCCTTTTTCCACCTGCACGTAGATCAGGCGGATATCCTTCGGAGAAATATAGTCCGTTGCGTGTGCACCATTTTCAAATGGGAAGAAGCCGCTTTCCTTATTGACCTCATAGCCTCCGAAAGTGAACTGACCGAGATAGCTCCCACCGTTCTCTTGTGCCAATCGGTAAAACTTTGACAGCATCCGTTCTCCCAGCGGTATTCCGCTCTGCCCCGTGGCATCCACGCTGACAAGCGTCACCGCGCTCTCTTCCTCGATATGGTACACGCCAACCGACATCGTACCGTTCAAAGCATAGCTGTATGCCCGCATCGGAAGCTCTTCGCTCTGCACAAATTGCGCCAACTCCTGCGCGGATTTCTGCAATTCATTTTTTTTAATGAGCTCGTGGAAGGCATTCAAAAGATAAACCTGAAATACCCACGTAACGATCAGTACGATTGCAACAAAGACAGCCAAAAACACTGCCAGCTTCCAACGAATACTGATTCCAAACCCCTTTTTGCGGTGGCTCATACTTCCTCAAACCGATATCCGACACCGCGCAGGGTCACGATATACTTGCTGTATTTTCCCAAACTTTTACGCAACAGCTTGATATGTGTATCCAAAGTACGGGCATCTCCGAAAAAATCGTATCCCCAGACCTCGCAAAGCAGTTTTTCGCGCGAGAGTGCAATATTCCGATTGGAAAGAAGGTAGAAAAACAAATCGTATTCCTTCGGAGACATCTCCACGCGCTCGCCGTCTATGAATACCAAGCGCGCCGTCATATCCGCGCGCAAGCCTCCGCCGTCCAGCTCAATGACCACGTTCGGCTTGGAGCCTGCGGAAGCATCCGATGCCGCACGGTTAACACGCTTCATGATCGCATCAACACGTAGCATCAGCTCCTTGGGAGAAAACGGCTTGACGACGTAATCGTCGATGCCAACCTCAAAGCCGTTAATCCGATCATACTCCTCACCGCGCGCGGAGAGCATGATAATCGGCGTCTGAGAGATTTTGCGGATCTCGCGGCATGCCGAAAAGCCGTCCAGCTCCGGCATCATAATATCCATGATGATCAGATCGTACGTATTTTTACGGCAAAGCAATACAGCCTCCATTCCGTCAGCCGCCTCGGTCACCACATGTCCGTCAAATTCCGCGTACTTTCGTATAATAGAGCGAATTCGCGATTCGTCATCTACAACCAAAATATGGTACATAAAAAACCGTCCTTTCTGCAAAAAGTCCTGCTAGATCATTTCAATGAATCCTTCAATCTGTCGGGTACATATTCCTGAAGCTCAAGCTCTACGGTAATCTCCTGCCATGCTTGCGTGAGATTGTCCTTTCTGGACACAACAAAAGTAAGGCGATCTCCGACCGCTTTTCCGTCAATCAGATTGTACAGATCGTTTTCCGTTTTCACTTCTTCTCCATTCACCGAAACGATCAGATCTGCATTTTTCAATTCATCCGTATACTCAGAGCTGACAATATAAACGCCTGTTTGGGAAAGCCCATAATAATAATGGTAATATGCCAATTCGCTCTCCCCGACCTCCAGGACGGAAAGCCCGTGGTCGATCACACCGCGCACATATCCGAATTCAATCAGATCCAATTGTACGACGTAAGCGGAATCGATCGGAATCGCAAACGCCAACCCCTCAACGCCGCTGGCAGAATACTTTGCATTGACCACGCCGATCAGCTGACCGTCAAGATTGAACAGTCCGCCGCCAGAGTTACCGGAGTTGATTGCGGCATCGGTCTGAATCAAGGTCATTTCTGTCCCGTCACTCATGGAAATATTGCGCTCGGTTGCGCTGATAATTCCCGTGGTAACGGTTCCGCCGAGGGTACCGAGCGGATTACCGATGGCAACCACCTTTTCCCCGACGACCAGATCGCCGCTACATCCCTGCTCCGCATAAACCAGCTCGGTCTCGCCCGGATCGACCTTCAGTACGGCAAGATCGCTGGTCTCGTCACTGCCGACAAGGCTTGCGTCATACACGTCCCCGTTGTACAACGACACCTTTACCGAACGTGCATTTTCCACTACGTGATGGCAGGTAAGAATATATCCGTCCTTGGAAATCACCACGCCGCTACCGGAGCTGGTAGACGTGCCCGATTGGCCGAACATCGAGGTGGTTGTGACGGTTGCCTCAATCACAACGACGGCATCCTGCACCTTGCGAACCACACCGGAAACCTCAAACGCATCCTCACCGGCGGAGCCGTAAATCGACGGATTCGTCTCGCTTTTATCCAGAAGATCTTCCGGCGAATCCACAAGAAGATTTTGTTCCTGCCCGTCCGAACTGCTTTCCGCTTCGGTCCCCCTGTTTTCATCCGTTTTTTCGGCAGACTGATTCCGACGCATTTCCACATACATGGCACCGCCAAAGCCAGCACCGAAGGAAAGGCAAACACACAGAACCATCGACAGCACCAGAACCATCATGCTGACCCCGCTCTTTTTTGGGGGTCTCGGAGCATTTCCGTTGGAACCTCCATGAGTGGCGTTACTTGAAAAGATATACTGATATCCCTTTTCGGAGCCCCCGTTTCCGTTGGAGTCATTCTTCTCAAATTGTGAATTTTGATAATTCATAAATCAAAACCTCCAATTCTCCGGTTTTCCCGGTTGATATGGTTACATTATAAAAAATGAATGTGACAGATCTTTGAAGATGGCAGAAAAAAACATTGAAAAATAAACAGACATCTTGTTTTTTTTCTGTGCTTCTGTTATAATGTTTGTTAGAGTATTTACAATATTATAACACAAAAAAGCGAAAGATGAAAGATATGTTGGAGATTTTGTTGGATTTTTTTAAAAAATATCGGATTGATTGCTTCTCCTCTCTGCCGCTGGGCGCGTGTCGGTTGAAAAAGCCGTATCTGTTGGAACGCGACGGTATCACGGATGGCACGGTCATCGTCATGGCGATTCCCTACTACACTACCGCCTGTGCGGCAAAGGAGCGCAACCTTTCCGCCTATGCCGTGGCACGGGACTATCATCTGTTTTTCCGACGGCTCTTTGACGATCTTCTTCCGATCTTGCAAAAGAGCTTTCCGCAAAACAAATTCGTCGGCTTTGCGGATCACTCCCCGATCGACGAAATCCACGCCGCCGCAACAGCAGGACTCGGTGTGATCGGCAAAAACGGACTTTTGATTACGCCGCGCTATTCTTCCTATGTATTTTTAGGAGAGCTCATCACGGATAGGAAGCTCCCGACCGAAACGTATGAGCCGCGTACCTGCGAGAATTGCGGTGCCTGCCTGGCGGCATGTCCCGCAAAAAGTGGGAACCTCTGCTTGTCTGCATTGACCCAAAAGAAGGGACTTCTGACTGACGAGGAAAAAGAACATCTGGCGGCATTCGGATCGGTCTGGGGATGTGACCTTTGTCAGGAGGTCTGCCCGCATACCAAAAAAGTGCTCGAAAGCGGAAGTATTTTCTCGCCAATTCCCTTTTTTGCAGAGCAACCGCTCCCACATCTTTCCACCGAAATTCTGAATGAAATGAGTGATGAGAGCTTCCGCCAGCGCGCTTATGCATGGCGCGGACGTGAAACGATTGCACGAAATCTTGCATTGCTCGAGAAAGGAGAATCATCTTGCTGAAACTGATATGCGGTCCCGCGGGCTCCGGCAAAACCACGAGTCTGATTCAAAGCATCCGCGAGGATATCGAAAATCGGGTCAAATGCTTTTTACTGGTACCCGAGCAACAGGCTTACATCAGTGAAAAGAATCTCCCTGCCATGCTTCCGGGAAATGCGGGGCTTTATTTTGAGGTCGTCCATTTTTCGGGGCTCGCCGATGACATATTCCGCGAGTATGGCGGTGTCACGCACGCAAACGTCAATAACGGAATTCGATCCCTTCTGATGTGGGAAACGCTCCGCTCCTGTGCACCGCTTTTAAAACAGTACGGCGGAAACAGCAAAGGGGATACAACGCTCACCGCCCTGATGCTTCAAACGGTAACCGAGTTGCGTACCGGCGGAATCCGTCCCGATATGCTGGAAAGCGTATCCGACCGAGCTGATCTTCCCCCCGTATTGAAAAACAAGCTGTCCGACATCGCGCTGATCGATGCCATCTATCACGCCAAGCTGGAGGAAGCATTTGGCGAAGAACCAGCCGATAAGCTGCAGAGAATGGCACGCAAGCTCCGCAACCACTCTTTTTTCGCCGATTGCAATGTCTATATCGATTCCTTTACCAGCTTCACCTCCCCCGAATATGAAGTGCTTCATGAAATACTGGCACAGGCGCAGAGCGTAACCGTTACCCTCGGGGAGGATACGTTCGGATCGTCACAGTTGCATTTTGAAAGCATTGCCGAAACCGAAAAAAGGCTGTACAAACTCGCCGCGCAATGCAACTCTGCCATTGAAAAAACCGCGCTTTCCTCCGTCGATTCCGAAAAGCCCGCGGAGCTCCGTATTTTGGAAAAGAATCTGTGGAATTTTGCGTTAAAAAAAGAGGAGCGAGAACTTCCGTTGGAGACGGAGCGCGGCAGTGTCCGCCTTTTGCGATGCTCCAATCTTTATGAGGAGGCAGAGGCGGCGGCAATTCACATCTGTGAACTGGTGCAGAGTGGAATGCATTACGGCGACATTGCCGTCATCGTGCGCGATACCGAGGTTTACCGCGGCGTGCTTGACGCCGCTCTGGAGCGGTATGGGATCCCCTATTTCCTTTCGGAAAGGACAGATCTTTCCACCAAGCCCATCTCCCGACTGATCCTCTCCGCCCTGCGCGCCGTCAGCAGGAATTACCGGCAAACCGACGTGATCACTCTGCTCAAAACAGGGCTTTGCGGAACCG
>JAFTPJ010000025.1 GCA_017463405.1 Clostridia bacterium | reverse complement strand
TTCTCCTCCATCATGTTCGACGGCTCTCACTATCCGATCGAAGAGAACATCGCAAAGACCACCGAGCTGGTTAAGGTCTGTGCAGAGAAGGGACTGTCCCTTGAGGCAGAGGTTGGCTCCATCGGCGGCGAAGAGGACGGCGTTATCGGTATGGGCGAGTGTGCCGACCCCGACGAGTGCAAGATGATCGCGGATCTCGGCGTTACCATGCTCGCGGCAGGTATCGGTAACATTCACGGTAAGTATCCCGCAAATTGGCAGGGACTTTCCTTTGATACTTTGGCAGCCATCTCCGAAAAGGTTGGCAAGATGCCCCTCGTTTTGCACGGCGGCACGGGCATTCCCGAGGATATGATTAAGCGTGCAATCTCTCTGGGTGTTTCCAAGATCAACGTTAACACCGAGTGCCAGCTCGCATTCGCAGCTGCTACCCGCAAGTATGTGGAGGAGGGCAAGGATCTTTCCGGTAAGGGCTTTGATCCCCGTAAGCTGCTCGCTCCCGGCGTGGAAGCCATCAAGGCTACCGTTAAGGAAAAGATGGAGCTGTTCGGTTCCGTCGGTAAGGCGTAATTTGAATATAAAAAAGGCTGATCCTCGGGTCAGTCTTTTTCATTGGATATAATAGCAAATACAAAAAGCCGCCCGAATATAAGGCGGCTTTTACGGTTCCATATCCAAATTCTCCAAACGGAAAATCTCATCATCCAAAAACTCGGTAAGAGACATATGAAAGCCTTCGGCAAGCATGATTACGGTACTCAAGGTTACCGTTTTGTTTCGTCCGTTCATGATACATTGCATACTTCCGTGCTGTATTCCCGTTTCCTGTTCCAAACGGTATTGGGACATATTTCTTTCTTGCAGTAGCTTGGAAATACGTTTTGCAACAGCGTCATTTACCGTCAAGCTGATACCTCCGATCAGAAAATTCATTCTGTTTTTATCTACATACATATTTTAGCAAGAAATCATAAAAAATATAAGAAGTTATGCCTACATAGTATTGACTTTTTTATAAAATAGTGATATAATATGTAGGCATACCTACATATAAGAAGGATCAAATTATGATTGTGACGTTTTGCGGGCATGGAGATTTCCATAAAACGAAGGAATATGAGCGGAAAGTGCTTACTTTTTTAGAAGAAAAGATTGGAAATCAAAATGCCGATATGTATTTGGGAGGTTATGGAAACTTTGATGACTTCGCATATACGTGTTGCAAGAAATATAAAGAAACGCATCCAACCGTATCATTGATATTGGTTACACCATATATAACCTTTGAATACCAACGAAATCATTTAAAATATCAAAAAGACCAGTATGATTCGATTCTTTATCCCACAATCGAAGATAAGCCACGCAGATTTGCTATTTACTATCGAAATCAGTATATGGTAGAAATGGCAGATTATATTATAGCTTATGTAACGCACGATTGGGGCGGTGCGTATCAAACTTATCAATATGCGGAACGAAAAGGTAAGAAGATTTTTAATCTTTCGGCTTTTACAAAATGAATATTCTTAAAAGTGTGAATTGGTTTCACAATTATGTTTTGGTATCGACAATGCCAACACACCGTTATTATCCGTGAGCAACGATAGTGCGTTCGCAACATCTGAAATTGATGATAAAAGTCAGGACAACAGTCTATTGTTTCAGCCACAGTACTGGTAGGAAATAATGGCATTTGTTGATATAGGCGTAGGAGATATTTCTACGCCTTTTTGTATGTGCTTTTTGATTATGCACTCTACGGTTGCAAATATTACTATTGCAAAGTTCTTGCAAATTGTCCCGATTTGCTTTATAATAGAATTACCGAATCCATACGGGGAGGTATGAATCATGGGATTGAAGGAAAATATTTATAGGATCAGAACCGGCGCAGGCTTAACGCAGGTCAAATTTGCGGAAAAATTCGGTGTCAGCCATCAATCGGTACAAAAGTGGGAGAGCGGCGAATCCAAGCCCGATCTGGAAAATGTCATCAGAATCGCGCGCACGTTCGGTGTTTCGGTGGATTGTTTGCTGTTTGACAGCAACACACGCACTGAAGAGGAGCTTCCGCAAAATAAAAAGCTGGTGCCGACCTATGATGGTGCGCACCGCTGGGAGCTGTATTGTGAGGATCTGGAGTGCGAGTATCAGCAATCCTTTGAGGAGGGGCTGGATATTGCGGAGTATGAGGATTTGTTCCGCACGGTTGCCAAGCTTTCGAACAACGAGCACAAGCGGCAGATGGCGGACGTCCTGTTCGATATCATTCTGAATGCAAGGATGCGGGCGGATTATCCGTACAACGAGCCCTCCGAGCTCGACGCGATCAAAGCATTGCGCGTGCCGTGCGACACAGTGCTCGGTGAAGCAGATACGAAAACGCTTCGCGATAAGGTTGCGGGTGCGTGGTACGGGCGCATCTGCGGGTGCCTGTTGGGAAAGCCGCTGGAGGGGATACGATCGGGGGAGCTTGATCTGTTTTTGAAGGGGAGCGGCAACTATCCGTTGCATCGCTATCTGCAAGCCTCTGATATTACACAGGATGTGATTGACAAATACAAATTCCCTTTTTCGGGCAGAGTCGGCTGTTGTGCCGATCGCATCGAATGTGCCCCTGTGGATGACGATACCAATTATACGGTGCTGTATCAACGGATTGTTGATCGGTGCGGGAAGGATTTTGCTTCGTTGGATGTTGCCCGCGCGTGGTTGCAGTATCAACCCAAAAACGCATACTGTACAGCGGAGCGTGTCGCATTCTGCAATTTTGTCAAGGGCTACATGCCACCCGATTCAGCGGCATACCAGAATCCTTACCGCGAGTGGATCGGTGCGCAGATCCGAGCCGACTACTTCGGATACATCAATCCCGGCAACCCCGAAATGGCGGCGGAGATGGCGTGGAGGGACGCAAGCGTTTCGCATGTGAAAAACGGTATTTATGGGGAAATGTTTGCCGCGGCGATGATTGCTGCTGCTGCGGTCTGCGACGATACGGTAGAGATCATCCGTTGTGGTCTTGCCCAGATTCCCGCAACCTCGCGTCTGTATGAGGCGATCGAGCGTCTCCTTGCGCGATACCGTGACGGCGTGACCGAGACGGAATGCTTCCGAGATATTCAAAACCGCTGGGACGATTACAATCAGCACCACTGGTGCCACACGATCTCGAATGCCGAGATTGTTGTCGCGGCGCTTCTGTATGGTAAAAACGGTTTCGCAGAGTCGATCTGCATTGCCGTGCAGGCAGGCTTTGATACCGATTGCAACGGAGCGACGGTCGGCTCGATCATGGGCATGAAGAACGGCGTCGCTTCGATCGGTGCAGATTGGATTGCGCCTCTGCACGGGGTACAGGATACCTCAATCTTCGGTGTCGGAAGGGTGTCGATTGAATCCTTGATTGATCAGACCGTGCGACATATCGAAGGATAATCAATTTGATGGGCTGAAGCCAATCTGCGGATTGGCTTCAGCCCATCAGTTGTTATTTCATAAATTTTGAGCGGTTTTCGGAAAGAATGCGGTCGCGCTCCATCGAGCGGATTCGCCTCATTGCCTCAACCGTGATCTCCCACGTGCGGAGCGGATTTTGCGCACGGTAGGTGTTGGATTCGCTTCCGTTGAACCCCCATGCAAGAATGGTTCGTGCTCCCGCGTCATACGCAGCCTCGGTTGCTTGGATGATCTCCTCCTCACGTCCGCGGGGAACTGCGTAGGTTTGAATCCACAGGTTGTGATCCTTTTCGTAGTGCTGTGCCATTTCCACGGTGCGCTTGGAACGGGTGTAAACGAACTCGTAAGGGTTGATATCCTTCTTTCCGTACCAATACGGATCGGTTCCGATATTTTCCATGGTGGGCAGGGAGCAGATGCGGTCAAGTAGTTCGAAATCTGAACCGATGGATTCCACAAACATCACACAGACAATGTTTTTCATTCCGAGCGATTGGGAATACGCGGTGATTTCGCGGAAGTAATCCACGATGGTGTCATTTCGGAACGCAAGTACGTCGGGGTCCTTATCTGCCTCCATGTATTCGGGCATCGGACGGTTGTAGCGCTCCGCAAAGAGTTTTTTACAGCGGTGACAGCAGCAGCCGTACAGAATTTGACCGTCCTCGCGCGACTTCATGGGGATGTGCGGCTCGTCCCAGAATACCGTGCGTCCGCCGATGGCGTAAACGTCATCGATCCATGCCTTGATGAATGCGCGGAGCTCGGGGCTGTTCAAGCACGCGTGCGTGGGGAACATCTCGCCGTTGCTCCAATAGGCGTGGCTGTCGGGGCAAAGTGCAAGGAAATGGGAAATGTCACCGGGAGGACCGTTGAGTCCCCAGTTGTCAATCCATACCTCAAGCCCTGCGTGCTCGCTGACAGCGATCATATCCCGTATGACGTCCCTGTGGCGTGTCCAGTCCGTATGGGAATACATGTGTAAAACGATGTCCATGTCCGCACGGACGATTTCCTTCATATCCTGCTCGGCGTGAGAGAGCATTCGGTTTCCGTGGTAGGCGACACCGGTCAGAAGTGAACGTTTTGCCATGTTTGATTTCCTTTCAAAGATATCAGAATTTGTAATTCGGTCGGATGGGCGTTCCTACCTCGGAGGATTTGACGATGGAGAGGCAGACCTCAACGGTCATGGCACCCTGCAAGGCATCCATTGCGACGGGCTTGTCTTTGAGCACGCAATCCGCAAACACCTCAAATTCCTTCTGTGCGTTGTGGTTGTTAATGTCAATCGTAATGATCTCGGGCTCGGACTTGAGCGAAACGCCGTCTTCATCCACGGTCCAGAGCGTCATGTGATCGGAGGTATTGTCACAAAGAATGGTACCCTTCGTTCCCCAAAGCTGCGTGCGCATCGTATAGGGACGCTTGCAGCCTGTGGAAACGAATACCTTTCCGCAGATGCCGTTCGGAAATTTCAGAATTGTGACGGTTGCATCGTCGTAGGGCACCATGGGAAGCAGCTTGTGCGAGCCGTATGCAAAAACCTCCTCGGGGTCACCTGCGTACCAGCGGAGCAGATCGACCGCGTGACAGCCGCCTCCGACCACGCCGTGACGGATGGGGTCGCTTCTCCAGTGCTTTTGCACACTGCTGAGCATTTTCTGATAGTCGTGTGCGTATTCGGACTCCACGTAGTACAATTCGCCGATCGTACCCGCATCAATGATCTCCTTTGCTTTGACAAAAGCGGGGGTAAAGCGGCAGATCTGTCCGACCATGAACTTTTTATTGCTTCTGTTTGCGGCGGCAATGATGGCGTCCAGATCCTCGCGGCAGAGCGCCAGCGGCTTTTCGCACATAATGTGAACGCCCGCATCCACAAACGCCTCGCACATCTCACGGTGTAGCTGGTCGGGGGAGGCGATGATGACGGCATTGATCTTTTTGTTAGTGAGCAGATCATGCCAATCGGTGTACTGCTTTTCAGCGGGGATGTTCTGCTCCTCACCAACCGTCTTCAATCTGCTGGGATTGGTGTCGCAGATGGCTTCAATTTCAGCGCCGCAAGCGATTGCCGCCTTTAGGTGCGCGTTGCCCATACCGAGACCGATCACACCGACGATCAATTTGTTTTCCATAATGGTAATCTCCTTCTCAAATGTATTTATATTTTAGAATAAGGATGCAACGTAAGCCGCGATCTGCGGAGAGAGGGACATGCTGACCAGTGCGACACAAAGAGTGACGCAGCCGATGACGTTCAGGCGTGTCAGCTTTTCTTTGAATACGATACAGGAGAAGAGGACGCTCAAGAGGAAGACACAGGAATTGTCAAAGGTATAGAGAATGGTGGTGTCGACAAATCCGATTGTGTAGACCACGAGATTGACGGCGGCAGCGATGACGACCGAGGCTGCGATGAGGAAGCCGAGTGACTTTTTGCTTTGTACGGTCAACGCGTGCAGATCTTTTCTCGTCTTAACGATCAGCATAACGGCGGAAATCAGTGCCGCGCCGAGGTATGTAATAATCAGCACCTCCTCGCGCTCGGGTGACGAGGTCATGTCCGCAGAGGTGGTCAGTCGGAAATGCACGTCGATCAATGAGCCGTAAACGCCGTTTCCGACGAACAGTCCTGCACAGGCGATGAAGAACAGCTTTTTGTTTTTGTAGTTTTCGCCGTCCTTATAGCTGATCAGATAGACCGAGACCAGTACGACCAGGATAGAGATGATTTTGACCCAGTTGAGGTCGTCGCCGAAGAATGCGGAGACGATCGCGGGAATGACGATTCCACCCGCGATCATAAAGACCACGGTGACCGAATACGGTCCGTTTGCCGATGCCTTGAGCATGGAGGTGTTGTAAAGCACGAGTGCCAGAGCATTGACAAGACCAATGATAAGTGTTTGCGAGGAGGCTTCAAACCGAAAGCCTGCAAGACAGAAGGTGACAATCACCAGAACAAAGCCGCTGACCACCGTGAAAATGGGGGAGGAGAGATCCTCGCGCCCGGGATACGAGGTGGAATAAAAGCGGGTGAGAATGGATTGACAGGTGCTGACAACGATCAGAATACCGATGAGAAGAAAGCCGATCATACAGAAAATCTCCTTTGAAAAGTTTGGTGTAAATATTATAACAGATTTTCCAAAAAAGCAAATTACATTTATTGCGAAGAAGTTTGCAAATATTGCTATTATGATCTACGATACTATTATAGCAGATGATATCTTGTTTTACAATGATAAATCGAAAAGCTTTTTTGAAAAATCGATAACCGATTTTGAAGAATCGATAAAATTATTTGAAAAATCGATAAAATAAAGGCAGATATGCGTTATTTTGTTGATTTTCTATTGCAAATTTTCGGGGTTTGTGATATGATTATGGTATAGAAGATAAAGGAAGCAAACTGCTTGATCGGATGGAGGTGAAACGGTTGAATGTCCCAGAGCTGGAACGGCTTTTGTATGATTTTTATCAGATTTCGGGAATGGAGGTTGCCATTGTCGATACAAAATACCGCAATCTTCTCTCCTACCGTTGCCCCGGCAAGAATTTTTGCGGAACGGTCCATAAAACCTCCAAGTGCCTCGATATTTGTATCCAATCCGACCGCGAGCATTTGCATGCGGTCGAGGAAAGCAAAAAGCCGTTGACCTACATCTGTCCGTTCGGTATCTTCGAGGCAATCGCGCCGATTATGAAAAACGGGAGTGTAATTGCGTACCTCTTTTTTGCGATGGGAATCGAGGAAAAGGCGGGATGCGACGAGTATCCGCTGAAACAATTGCGGGAGATTTCCGAGGCGCAGGATTTTGCGTATCTGCGGCAATGCATCATTGAAATTCCGCACTACACCAGAAAAACGCTGGAGGCGTATGCCGATCTGTTGCTCATCATGGCAGAATACATCGAGAAAAACGATTTGATGTCGGACAGTGTGCAGACCCTGGGACAGTTGATACAGAGTTATGTGGAGAAGAACCTGCAAAACAAGATCACATTGGCGGATTTGAGCTGGAATTTGCACTGCAGCACGGTAACCTTAACCGAGCATTTCAAGCGGGAGTTCGGCATTACGATCATGCAATACGTCACGCAAAAGCGGATGGATACGGCGCAGGATTTGCTGTTGCAGGAGGGGATTT
>JAFTPJ010000024.1 GCA_017463405.1 Clostridia bacterium | reverse complement strand
CTTGTATTTTGCAGACTGGAACAGAATTACCGCAACCAAGATGACGGAAAGCAAAATCAGTATACTGCCGAGCACATACTGAAGAACTGCCGTAGAAAGAGAAACAATCATGATAACCTCCATATACTCCTGTTTCGCGCCGTACAAATGCGGCACATATTGTCACTTTCTATATTTTAACATAACTCTTTCAAAATTGCAATAGTTTTTTCAGATTTTTTTTCGTTTTTTATATTTCTTTTTGCGAATTTTGATTTTTTCTACCCATTTTTCAGGTTTCAAATGAAAAATTGCCTAATTTCGCGCCTCCTATTGCACATCGTCCACACATGTGGTATAATGGATACAAGAAAAACACACTGACACAGGAGCAGAAATATGAATTTTCAAAATCCGGACATCTCCTTTCTGAAAAACAAAGAGCTTTATGTATTCGATATGGACGGAACGGTTTATCTCGATGACGATGCCTTTCCCTATGCCATCCGATTCATCAAAAATCTTCGCGAGGCAGGAAAACGTGTCCTTTTCTTTACCAACAACGCCTCTCACTCCCCCGTCTTTTATCTCAACCGACTCACGCGTATGGGCTTTGATCCGCGCATGAGCGAGATTATGTCCTCGGGAGACGTAACGGCGGAATTTTTGCTTCGCCACCGTGCCGGAAAATCCGTATATTTGATGGGAACGCCCGAGTTGGAACAAAATTTCAAGATGCGGGGCATCAAACTGGTTGACGTGGGAGAGCCCGCCGATATCGTTATCACCAGCTTTGACACCACGCTGACCTATGAAAAAATGAAAAATGTCTGTACACTGGTTCGCACCGGCTCGGAATATCTCTCTACGCATCCCGACTACAACTGCCCGACGCAGAACGGTCCGATTCCCGACAGCGGCGCGATCTCCGCATTTGTAACCGCATCCACAGGTGTTGTTCCCACCTACTTCGGTAAGCCCTATCGCCATACGGTGGAAATGATCTGTGAAGCAACGGGTGTTTCCAAGGAGGAAATGTGCATCTTCGGTGACCGCCTTTACACCGACATCGCCGTCGGCAAGCGCCACGGCATCACGTCGATCCTTGTCTACTCCGGCGAAACGCAGCCCGAGGACGTTGAAAAGGCAGAAGAAGCTGACCGTCCCGATTTTATCTTCCCCTCGCTGGATGAGGTTGATCAAGCAATGTTTTCATAATTCACAAGGTATCCCAAGTGCTTACGCATTTGAGATACCTTTGCTTTTATAAAATGGTTCCTTTATAATATTTTTTCATCAGCCGCTTGGTTTTTCGCGTTTTCACAATTTCACCGTTCACGTAAAATTTTGTTTTTTTATGCCCATATGAAAGATGATAATACGGAAGCGGATCGTGCTTTGATAAAAACGAGCCGTATAAAACAACGTCCCGAACCTGCAACCACGAAATGATTTCCCGATCACCAAGAACGTAAACAATCGTCACCGACTTTGCAGAAAACAGATAACAAACAGGAGAAATCACGCTTACAAACACCCCAAGGAAAGATACAAGCAACAGAATGATGCCGATTCCAATTTCCCTTTCATGGAAGCAACCGACCGAAAGAGTCAGAAACAACAGCGTCATCAGCATATAAAATACCAGATGTGTATTCAGTGCAAGCACCCTCGGCTCATTTTTGGAAAAATGGTGTTTC
This sequence comes from Clostridia bacterium, assembly GCA_017463405.1. GTDB lineage: Bacteria > Bacillota > Clostridia > Oscillospirales > CAG-272 > UMGS1865. The sequence continues at coordinate 12,215 of JAFTPJ010000024.1, read as the reverse complement.
ATCGTGCAGATTGACCTCCCATCATTTCACATACCGTCTGTGCGATATGTGCCACCGTATCCGATGCAACCATACTGATGGGATTGACATTGCGCTCGGCAAGCTCGCCCGCGCGGCCCGCAATATAAGCACCGCACGCCACCGTCAGCGCCGTGACGTCCGAATATCCCAAAAGCCCCGCTAAAATTCCCGAGAGCACGTCTCCGCTCCCCGCTGTTGCCATCCCCGCACATCCGCGGTTGACCAAATAAACTACCTCTCCGTCCGTGACAACCGTACACGTTCCCTTCAGCAAAAGAACAACGCCATACGCCTTTGCAAAACACTTTGCGTAGTGAACGGGGTTCTTTACGACATCTGCAATCGGGATCCCCGACAGGCGTTCAAACTCCTTTAGGTGCGGCGTCAGTACGATCTTGCACGCGGTATTTTTCAACAGTAACAGATCCATCTCGGAGAGCGTATTCAAGCCGTCGGCATCAATCACCAGTTTAATGCTTCCGTTTTTGAGGATGTGCTCCAGAATCTTTGCATTTGCCGCCGTGCGTCCCCATCCCATGCCTATCGCAACGGCGGCTTGGCGGGAAAGCATGGTATTGAGGATGTCAGGACAGTATTGCATATGTCCTGCCTCATCAGACGGAATCGGCAAAAGTGTACTTTCCAAAAGATAGGGGGAGATGCTGTTTGCAATCGCTTCGGGAACCGCCAGCTGTGCCACACCGCATCCCGCGCGCAACGCCGCCGCGCTCATGCTTGCAAGCTTAACCGCTCCCGCATACTCTCTGCATCCGCCCATGACGGTCACGTAACCATAGTCTCCCTTGTTCGAAAACTGCGAGCGCGGACGAAGAATCCTTCCGAAATCCAACGCCTCCGCCAGATAAACACCGCGGTCGGGAACATTGATTCCGATATCGATATTGCATAGCGAGGCAATGATGTCCTTTGCACGATTCAAAAAGTGCCCCGCTTTATAGCTTCCGATCGAAACGGTCAGATCGGAGCGGATGCAAAGCGTTCCCGTACCGTTGTCACCGTTCAGACCGCTGTTGATATCAGCGGAAATCACATGCTTTCCGCTTTGGTTGATTTTTTCGATCACCTCGGCGGCAGCTCCGCGTACCTCACCCGAAAAACCGGTTCCGAAAATACAGTCCACAATCTCCCGATAGGCGTCAAATATCATATCCGAGGAATATCGGATCACCTCAACACCGCGGTCGATACACTGATCGTAATAAAACTTACCGTCCTCGGAAAAGCACTCATCCAAAAGGATCAACGCACACGGGATACAGGCATCTGTCAACTGCAGAGCCAGCACATAACCATCCCCCGCATTGTTTCCGTGTCCGCAAACGATCGCGGTCTTCCCGCGCCACGGATAGCTTGCATAAATCCCCTGTCCTGCGCGCATCATCAGCTCTTTTCCCGAGATCCCGCCCGCAATGGTAGCAGCATCGCTTTCTCGCATGGTTTTTACATCTGTTATGGGTATCATACATTCCCTCTTTTCCCTACTGCCTTGTTTCATCTAAACCTTGATACCATTACATCCCTCGCGTGTCATCGTGAGCAGACGCGAAGCGCCTTGTCGAAAGATATTGGATGCCAACCAAAGAAAGGTTCGGCGGGGTGTCGAAAAGTCTTCGCGACTAATCTGAATGCAAACTTTTAGAGGATACAAGATACTATCATTTTTTATATTTTATCACACTTCCTTCATCTTGTCAACAAATTACCAGATTTTTGGGGGTTCCCTTTTTTCATCGATTGGATTATAATATACATAAGAGACGATTGCATCGTCAAATTACCGAAGGGAGTGACTTATGCATGGAACTGATTCGTATCAGTGACCGCAAAATGAAAATCATGCTGACTCCGACGGATATGCGCCATTTTGAGTTAAATGCAGACACCTTTGGAGAGGACAGTGCCGAGATGCACCGTGCCTTTCGACTGCTACTGGAGGAAATCAAAAAGCAAACGGGCTTTGATGCAGACGATAACCGCATCTCGGTTCAGTATTTTCCCTCACGTGAGGGGGGCTGTGAAATGTTTATCAGCCACCTGCCCGGCTCTTCCGAGACCGCGGAAATGCCCATGTTCCATCCCTGTGGAAGGGCGCTACAGCTACAACCCAAGCATAAGGCGGGAGCTTTTCATCGGGAATGCGCTTATCGCTTTGATTCCATACATCATATGCTCGCTGTTTGCCGACGACTTTGTGAAATCGGATATATCGGAAACAGTAGTGCCTATCGCGATGAAAAAAATCAATACTATCTTCTTTTAACGATTCTTGCCGCCTCACCGTTTATGACGCCGGACGAAATGAATTTTATCGTGGAGTACGGAGTAATCGAAAACATCACGTTGCTCAAGCTTTACCTGCGCGAGCACGGAAAAATCATTTGCTCCGACAACGCCGTTCACCAGCTTGGTACCTTGCTGTAACAGCGTGATGGGGTGAGGCAAATGCAAAAATGCATTTGCCTCACCCCATCTTTTGACTTTATGAAAAGAAAAATGCGTATTTTTCCATGGCATCCATCACGGCTTTGGCATTTTCCAAAGGAACACCCGGATACAATCCGTAAACCATGCAAAGTCCGCCCTCGGGTGTCGCGATTTTTCGAACCTCCTCACAGATCAGTGCATCGATCTGTGCGGGAGTACCGAACGGAGTGACCGTTTGACGGTCAATGTCCAGCTCAACGCAGATCTTTCCGCGAAACCGCTCGGCAATCCAATCAATCCCGTTGACCAGGTCCTGCAGATTGATCACCTGCACGCCGCTGTCGATCAGATCGTCAGCCAACGCACGGATATCACCGTCCGAATGCATGCGGATCGGAATTCCAGCATCCAGGGCAGGCTTCATCAACCGCGTATAGGAAGGCTTAATATAGCGGCGGAACAGATCAGGCGGCAGCATTGGTCCCACCTGCATACCGAGATCCTCGGCGTAGCCCATGGAGCTGCAACCGCTATCCACAAAATGATGTACCAGAGCCAGATTGAACGCCTCCAGCTGTTCGATCAGCTCTGTCAATCGCGGCTCCTCATCCATCATATCAAACAGCAGATTTTCATATCCGCGCAGATCACAAAGCTGTAAAAAGGTATGACCATGGCGCAAATCCCCATGAAAGGTGCCTCCCGTAGCCTTCAGATTTGCCCACTCCTTTTTGCGTGCCACCCAATCCACGGAATAAAGTCCGTCGGTGGTATTTGGATCAGGGATGTGCCATGTGGTTCCGAAATCATTCCAATCAGCAAGCGGATGCTCCTTAACCGTTCCCGTAATACCATCATCCGAGGTCACCCACGTGCATCCCATCGGGTCGGTGTAGGGCTCGTCCTTTCGCGCCACCAGCGCGTAATTCGGCTGCCAATCGGGCGCAGGACGGTGAAAATCCGGAAACAGCAACGGATGCGATTCCATCAGCTCCCACAGCGCCTCGTGCGGATAATGGTGCCAGCACGCCTGATTGATTACAAAACTCATAGGTATGTAATCGGGCTTTTCAAAGCGCGCCGCACAATTAAAATTATCGGTTTTATTTATCATGATCTGTTTTTCCTCCAATGTGTTATCTACTTACCATTATAGCATATCAATTTCGATAAGTATAGTATTTTTTCACTTTTTTTAGTAAAAAAATCGCAAAAACGGGATGTCTCAAAACACAGATTGAGACATCCCGAAAAAGCATTGTAGAATCAAAAGCTCATCGTCAGCTGGTCGGTTTCATTGATATTGTCAAGCACGCCGTTGGAACGGAGCATTTCAATAACCGATTTACTGATCTTTGCACGGATCTGCAAATCCTCCACCGAGAAGAAAGGCTCCTCGTCACGGGCTCGGATGATATTCTGCGCGGCATTCTCCCCAAGTCCCGGCAAGGAGGAGAATGGCATGCGGATCGCTCCGTTTTCGGGCAGAAACGCATAGGAGTGCGATTTTTGCAGATCGACGGGTAAAAATTTCACACCGCGAGCCATCGCCTCATTGATCAGCTGCAGCACGGTAATGCTAGCCTGCTCCTTCGGTGACGCTTCTTTTCCGCGCTTTTGGATATCGCGCATTACGGCAACCACGTTCTGTTTGCCCCCCATCACGATCTGTGCGTCAAAGCCGTTGGGCGCTACCGTGAACATCGTACAATAAAATTCGACCGGCTTATGTACCTTATACCACGCAAGACGGATCGCAGACATAACGTATGCCGCCGCATGCGCCTTCGGGAATAGATATTTGATCTTCTTGCAGGAAAGAATGTACCACTCGGGAACGCCGTGCTCCACCATCGCCGCCTCCCATTCGGGGGTCAGTCCCTTTCCCTTTCTGACCGCCTCCATGATCTTGAACGCCATTGCGTTTTCCAAACCGTAGCGAATCATATCCAGCATGATACCGTCACGGGTACCGATGACGCGGGAAATATCGCAAATGCCTTCCTTAATCAAATCCTGCGCGTTTCCGAGCCACACGTTCGTACCGTGCGTCAGCCCCGAAATCTGTAAAAGGTCCGCAAAATTTCGCGGCTTTGCGTCAAGGAGCACCTGCTGAATGAAGGGGGTGCCTAGCTCGGGAAGACCGTACGTACCGATTGTACAACCCTCGATATCCTCGGGACGAATACCGAGCGGCGCGGTGGACTCGAACAGCTCGTACACCGAGCGGTCGTTCATCGCAACGTCCAGAACAGATGTATCGGTGAAGGTCTCCAGCCACTTGTATTTGGTCGGCATATCGTGCCCGAGCTCGTCCAGCTTCAGGATCGTATCGTGCAGATACGAGAACGCAAAGTGCGTGGTGACAATATCCGAATTCGGGTCATCTGCGGGATGCTGAACGGGCGTAAAATCGTACACGTCATAATTCTGCGGAACGACGATGATACCGCCGGGATGCTGTCCCGTCGTCTTTTTGACACCTACACAGTTCATGACCAAGCGGTTCATTTCGGCGCGCGGCAGGCTGATCCCCTTTTGCTCCACGTATTTTGCAACGTAACCGTACGCGGTTTTATCGGCAAGCGTACCAAGTGTCCCCGCACGGAAGACGTGTCCCTCACCGAAAAGCTCCTCGGTATATTTATGGACACGTCCCTGCACGTCGCCCGAGAAATTCAGATCGATATCGGGAGATTTATCACCGTAAAAGCCCAAGAAGGTCTCGAACATAATGTCGTGTCCGTCCGCCTTGTATTTGGTGCCGCATTTCGGGCACATTTTATCGGGCAGGTCAAAGCCCGATCCGACCGAGCCGTCGGTGAAAAATTCATTGTGCTTACAATCTGGATTGGGACAGTAATAATGCGGCGGGAGCGGGTTGACCTCGGAAATACCTGCCATAGTAGCAACGAATGACGAGCCGACAGAACCGCGCGAACCGACAAGGTACCCCTGCTCCTCGCTGTAATGCACCAATCTCTGTGCGATCAGATACAGAACGGCAAATCCGTTTTTGATAATGGAGGTCAGCTCCTTATCCAGACGTGCCGAAACCAACTCCGGAAGCGGGTCTCCGTACATGCTTTTGGCTCGCTCCCAGCACATATCCTGCAGCTCCTGCTCCGCCCCCTCCATTTCGGGCGTATAGTTGCCCTTTGGGATCGGGCGCACTGTTTCGATGCAGTCCGCGATCCTGTTGGTGTTGGTCACAACCACCTCGTACGCCTTCTCTTCGCCAAGATATGCGAATTCCTCCAGCATCTCGTCGGTGGTTCGGAAATATATTCCGACGTCCTTATCGAAATCCTTAAATTTCTGTCCCGCTAAAAGGATTTTGCGGTAAAGCTCGTCCTCTTTATTGAGAAAGTGCGCATCACACGTTGCGCAAACGGGCTTGTTGTATTTTTCACCGAGCGCTACGATGCGGCGATTCAACTCCCGCAACCCCTCGTCGTCGGCAACCGATCCCTCCGCAATCAGGAAGCGGTTATTACAAATCGGCTGGATTTCCAGATAATCGGAGAACTTGACGATCTCCTCGATCTCGGAGTCGGGACGGTTTTCCAGAATTGCGCGGAACAACTCGCCCGACTCGTACGCAGAACCGATGATCAAGCCCTCGCGGTGCTTCTCCAACGCTGTTTTGGGAATGCGCGGGAAGCGGCGGTAATAATTCAGATAGCTCATGGAGATCAGCTTGTAAAGGTTCTTGAGTCCCACCTGATTCTGCACGAGAATGATCTGATGATAGGGCTTAAGCTTGAGCGGATCCGCCTTTTCGGTCATTTCCGCCTGTAGCGCCTTAAGGTCCTTCAATTCAGACTTTTCCATCAGCTCAATCATACGGAAATAGATCATTGCCAGCATCTCCGCGTCATCGCAGGCGCGGTGATGATTGAACTCGCCCAGATGATAGGCATCCGCAATGGAATCCAGCGTATGCTTTTTCAATTCGGGATTGATATGACGGGACAGCGCAACCGTATCCAGATACGGATTCTCAAACGGCAATCCCGCCTCCTTCGCAAAATGACGGATAAAACCGATGTCGAAGTTCGCGTTATGCGCAATCAGAAGCGGCAACGGCTTCTTCTCCGTATCGTTTCCGATGAAATCGAAGAACGAACGGAGCGCCTCGGGATATTTCGGAGCCCCCGCCACCATCTCGTCTGTGATTCCCGTGAGCTTGACGATCTCTGCGGGTATCGGACATTCGGGATCGACAAAGGTATTGAAGCGATCCAGAACCTTTCCTGCCTTGATCTTGACGGCACCAATCTCGGTGATCTTACAGTTCTGCACCGAAAGACCCGTCGTCTCAATATCAAACACCACGCATTCGGAGTTGAAATCGGGATTGTAGTTTCCGGTGATCGCACTTGCGGTGTTGTTGACAAAGTACGCCTCAATTCCGTAAATCACTTTGAAATTGCCGTCGGGAGCCGCCTTTTCCACCGCCAGCATTGCGTCGGGAAAGCCCTGTACGTTTCCGTGGTCGGTGATTGCAACGGCGGGCATTCCCCATTTGAGCGCTGTTTTCACGGCAACATCGGGAGCAATCAGCGCGTCCATGGTGGACATCGTGGTATGCAGATGCAGCTCCACGCGTTTTTTCTCCGCCTTGTCCTTGCGTTTGAGTTTGGACACCTTGGCGATATCGGTATAGTAAAACGTAAAATCGGTATCGGTCTTTCCCTTACGCGTCACCTTTTTGACGTATCCGCGCATGGCGACCACAGCACCATTGCTGATCATACCGCAAAGTCGATCCGTTTCCTCGGGATCCATACCGAAGGTGCGATGCTCGATCGACGCATTGCCGTCGAAAATATCAAAGGTAATATCAAATTTATCGCCGCCTCTGCCCTCTTCCTTAGTAAAGCCGAAAATTTCACCGATAATAATGATGTTACGCTGGGGCTTGTCCAGCGATGCAATCGGTACAGGGCGAATTTCGAAGGGATCGCCAAGCACGTATTCGGGAGCGGAAATATCATAGGTTGCATGTCCGATTTTGCATATACCGTCGGAAATTTCGGGATAGCATTCGCCCTCGTAGATCGATGCCGCACGCGGGAGCATTTCCTTCTCCTCCTCGACAACGGGTGCATCGTTCTGATGATACTGCGACGCCTGCATGGCGTGATATTGCACCTCTGCCTTCGCAGCCTCGCGGCTCATTTCCGCAAGGCGGGATTGCATGGGCGTTTGAAAGGATGTAGGATCAAAGCCCTCCATACGGAGGATATTGACATGGAGCGAAACGCCGAACTCCTCCCTGACGATCTCCTCCATCAGGCGCGGAGTCTGTGCATCATAGATCAGATCTACACCGCTGTCGGAAAACGGAATCTCCACATTCAATTCTCCGTCCGAGAGACGGTATTCGCAATGATTGAAAAATCCGTTTGCGACGATACCGCGTCGGTTCGTTTCCATCAACAGATCGGGGATCTGCGCAATGCCAAACAACGCCGCATCATAGCGAGGGCGAATACGCACGGCATTCAGCTCGTACGTCGCACGGATTTCTTCTTCAATTTTATATAGCGTGTGCTTCGGAACAATACGCGGAAAAGGCGCGGTCACCTCGATAATCCTTTGAGGCTTGTCCGCGCGCAGAAAAATGCCGGATGCGTCCGCGGAGAGTAAAATCTCCGCGGTCTGTGCACTCGGCGTATATCGGTTAAAAATTTCCAACAAATTCTTACTCATAGCTGCTTTTGATCTTTCAGTATGTGAATTTCTTGTAAAAGTCTTTCAATGATCTGATTTTCGGGGATCTTTTCGATGATCTCACCATGACGGAACAGCATTGCCTCGCCACATCCGCCCGCGATTCCGATGTCTGCCTCGCGCGCCTCCCCGGGACCGTTGACCACGCATCCCATCAGTGCAACCTTGACGGGAACGTCCTCAAGCCCCGCCTCCCTGACAGCCTTCTCAAACGCCTTGGAAAGCGGAATCAGATCAATTTTGGTACGCGAACAGGTAGGACAACTGACGATATCCAATCCGCTCTGCCCTTCGATACCGACCGCATGCAAAATCTGCTTTGCCGCACCGATCTCCTCGACAGGATCATCGGTCAGGGATACGCGGATGGTATCTCCGATACCGTCGCACAAGAGTGCTCCGATACCGACCGAGCTTTTGATCAAACCGCGATTGCCGCCGCCCGCTTCAGTCACACCGAGATGGAGTGGATAGTCGCATTTGGACGCCAGCAATCGGTTTGCGGCGATCATGTCGGCAACCGTGGACGCCTTGATCGAAATCAGGGTATCGTAAAAGCCGAAGCGCTCCAGCAAGGAAATATGGTAGAGTGCACTCTCGCAAAGTGCCTCGGGGGTGGGAGCGCCGTGCTTGGCAAGAATCTGTTTTTCCAGTGATCCGCTGTTCACACCGATGCGTATCGGAATGCGCCTTTCGCGACAGGCATCGCACACCGCCTTGACGCGGTCGTCATCCCCAATATTGCCGGGATTGATGCGAATCTTGTCAAAGCCCATCTCCGCACAGCGAAGCGCGATGCGATAATCGAAATGAATATCCGCAACGATCGGACTACGGATACCCGCCTCCTTGATCTTCAGAATCGTATATGCGGCTTCCTCGGTAGGCACAGAGACGCGCACAATATCGCATCCTGCATGCTCCAAACGGCGGATCTGATCGACAGTGCGCTCTGCGTCCGCTGTTTCGGTATTGGTCATCGATTGGATCGCAATGGAATTGTTGCCTCCCAGCATGCGCTCCCCAACCTTTACTTCTCTTGTTTTTCTTCTTATCCCATTATATTTCATATCAGTGTAAATATATCCTTAAAAGCAATAATCACTGCTAGGGTCAGCAGTAAAATCAATCCGACAAAATTGATGACCCCCTCGACCTCTTTTTTCATCGGCTTGCGGCGAATCAGCTCGATCAGATAGATCAGAATATGGCATCCGTCCAGCGCCGGGATAGGCAACAGATTCATCACGCCGAGGTTGATAGAAATAATCACTACCAGATTCAACAGGCTCGTAAAGCCAATCTGTGCCACCTCTCCGATGGTTTTGGTAATTCCCACGGGTCCCGATACTGCCTCCACGCCAAAACGCCCCGTAATCATTCCGAAGAGTGAATCGTAGACCATTTTCACGGTGGACAGCGAACGGAACCACGTATGCTTCATGACGGTTACAAAGTCGAAATTGCGTTCACGGTACGGAATGATGTCCACGTATCCAAACTCAACGCCGCTTTCCTCCTCGATCAGAAATGCTACGTTCTCAAGAACAATCTCCTCCCCTTCGCGAAGCACGGTGAGATCAAGTTCCCGATAGCCCTGATTGGTGATTTCATAGTATAGTTCGTTATAGGTATGAACAGACGTGGAATTGACCTTTACGATCATATCGTCAATCTGCAAGCCGTTTTGCTCGCTGAACGGTACGCGGAAGAATTTGAGAATCGATTCATCCAGCGTCGTTTCAAAGGTAACGTATTCGGTCTGCGTCCCCGCTTCATTCAGACGAAGAACGACAACAGAAAGCTCCTTTCCGGAATTGCTTTTCACAAGCTCCGTCAAGTCCGCATGAGTAAAGATCCGCTCCCCGTCAACAGAGTACAAAGAATCTCCGGGTACAAACCCGCTCTGCTCCTCCTCGGCAATATAATCGATATAAAATCCGCCGATCATATTGGTTGCCATCGCTTCGTGACCCGCCAGAAGCACCAGCACCAGCATCAGAACGAAGCCGAGAATGATATTCATCGCAGGTCCTGCCAGCGAGATCAGAATCCGCTTCCATGCACTTTGATTGCAATAGGCTTGCTTTGCAAGCTCCGGATCCATCTCGGAAAGCGGAACCGTCTCCGGCTCATCCTTCTCCGTTTCCTCCTCGGGTTCTCCGTCGTTGATCAAGGTGACCGGCTCTGTTGCGGATGTCTCATCCTTCACCCCGTTATCGCCCTGCACCGCCTCCATGCCGTTTTCACCCAGCATATTGACAAAACCGCCGATGGGAAACAAGCGAAGCGCATATTTGGTTCCCGTTTTCCTGCTCCTCCATTTAACAAGCGTCGGTCCCATGCCGATCGCAAATTCCAGAATTTTGACCCCGCAAAGACGGGCTACGATAAAATGCCCCAGCTCATGAATAAAGATCAAAAGTCCGAAGATCAGAAGTGCAAGAATAATATAGAGTATCGTCAAGTGTGGTTTCCTCCGTTATATCAGCAAATCGCTCCGCGCTTTGCCAAAAATTCATTTGCAAGCGATCTTGCAGCGCCGTCAAATGCGAAGATGTCCTCCATGGAATAAATTCTTGACGCGTCTGGCAAAGCGTTCACTGTTTGCGTAACAATGTCGAAAATACCAACAAAATCCAACCGCTTTTCGAGGAATGCGCTCACCGCGACCTCATTCGCCGCATTGAGTACCGCGGGAACCGCGCCTCCGACGCGAATGGCATCGATCGCCGCCTGCAACAACACAAAGGTCTCGGTATCGGGATGTGCAAAGGTCAGCTTTCCAACAGCCGTCAGATCCAAGGGCGGAATCACCGCCTCCGCACGGTGCGGATGGGTCAATGCATACTGCACACAAAGGCGCATATCCGGAACCGACATCTGTGCGATCACGCTGTTATCAATATATTCGATCGCCGAATGCATTATGCTCTCACGGTGCACCAGAACCTCAATCTGTTCCGGAACAACATTGAACAGATGAACCGCCTCAATCACCTCAAAGCCCTTATTCATCAGCGTTGCACTGTCGATCGTGATCTTCGCGCCCATATTCCACGTCGGATGCGCGAGTGCTCTTTCCACGGTGATTTCGGAAAGCCCGTCACGCTTCATACCGTAAAACGGACCGCCCGACGCCGTCAGCAAGATGCGCTTGATTTCTTTTTGCGAACCCGAGCGCAACGCCTGAAAAATCGCGCTGTGCTCACTGTCCACGGGCAAAATATCCAGCTTCTTGGCTTCCGCCAGCTTCATTACAAACTCGCCAGCACAAACAAGAGACTCCTTGTTTGCCAGCGCCAACCTTTTCCCCGCACTCAAAATCGCAAGAGTGGGGCGCAAGCCCGCCTCGCCGATGACGGAATTGACAACAACCTCGTTCTCGTCATAGAACTGTGCGACCATTTCGCAAATCCCCTCCATTCCCGCATACACCTTGATTTCGGTGTCCGCCAAACGAATCTGCAGGGTCTTTGCCGCGTCTCTGTCTGCCATTGCACATGCTTTGACACGCAATGCTCTCGCCTGTGCCTCGACGCGGTCGACGTTTCGGTTGGCGGATAAGCAATTAACACGGATGCCATTGCAGCGCGCGACGTCAATTGCCTGCTCTCCGACCGAGCCGGTGGATCCCAATATGGAAACGGAAGGATATACCGTATTGTTTATCATCGTTTAAATCACCTCAAAAAAGTTAAAGAAGCAGCTCCATGCCGCCAATGCAATGGCAACCGAAAGAATGGAATCAAAGCGATCCAGCACACCGCCGTGTCCCGCAAAAATATTTCCGTAATCCTTGATTCCGTAGCTACGCTTGATGACGGACATCAAAAGATCTCCCAGCTGCGCTACAATCGACGCGATCAGACCGCCCAGTGCAAATACCCACAGATGGATATTATACTGCGGATACAAAACATCGCACACGAGGCCAAAAACGATCATGGAAATCACGCAGAATACAATGCCGCCGATACTTCCCTCCACCGTCTTTTTGGGAGACACAT
>JAFTPJ010000009.1 GCA_017463405.1 Clostridia bacterium | reverse complement strand
GCGTCGATCGCGTCCTCGCGACAGATGAGGATCACGTCGGCACCGCGGCTGACCACCTCACGCACGTTGCTCTCGGTCTTATCAAGGATTGCCGCCTCGGTTGAAATCGCAATCACGGGAGTTCCCTCCTCGATCAGCGAGATCGTTCCGTGCTTCAATTCTCCCGCGGCGTATGCCTCGGTGTGAATATAGGAAATCTCCTTGAGCTTGAGCGATCCCTCCATCGACAAGGCATAGTCCAAGCCGCGCCCTATATAAAACGCGTGCTCACATTTTGCCAGCTTTTGCGCCAGTTGGCGATATTGCGCACCGCAACGCTTCAGCATGCGATCCACCGCACGCGGGGACGCTACCGCAATGCTGTAAACGAGGTCCTTGATGTTGGATTCGGTCATACGTCCGCAGGTGTATGCGATTGCCGCGGCAATCATATACAGCACCGACACCTGCGTGCAGTATCCCTTGGTGGTCGCAACCGCTATCTCGGGTCCCGCGTAGGTATAGATACGGTGATCCGCCTCGCGCGCGATGGTTGTTTCCACGGCATTAACGATACCGAGCGTGGGAAGCCCCACGGATTTTGCATAGCGGAGTGCCGCCAGAGAATCTGCCGTCTCACCCGACTGGGAGATCACGATGACGAGCGTCCCCTCCGACGCCAGCGGCGGATGGTAACGGTATTCCGAAGCGATATGAACCGAGGTTGGCACTTTGGCATACTGCTCCAACAGACGTGCGCCAACGAGCCCCGCATGCATTGCCGATCCGCAAGCAACGATCTGGATATTTTTGATACGCTTCCAGAAGTCTGCGTCAATGCCGTCTCCCGAGAAGTCGGGGAGTCCGTTTTTGATGCGCGATGATACCGATTTGACAATCGCTTCGGGTTGCTCGTGAATCTCTTTCAGCATAAAATGCGCATATCCACCCTTTTGTGCCGACTCCGCGCTCAGATTTGTGACACTCCATTCGGGTATTATTGCCTCGCCAGTTCGCTTATACAGCATTGCAGAGGATGCCGTCAGACATGCAATCTGTCCCTCTGTGAGGCTGTGATACTCCTTGGTAAACGGCAGTAGCGCCGTCATGTCTGATGCAAGGTAATATCCGTCGCTTCCCTTTGCCAGAATCAATGGAGAACCGCATCGCACGGCGTAAACCTCGCCCGCTCGATCATCGAACAGAATCCCGAAGGCGTAGGAACCCTTCAATTTTTTCATCGCCGCGCGGATCGCTTCGATCGGCTCATTCTTCGCATCATAACATGCATTCAAAACCGCCGCCGCAATTTCGGTATCGGTTTCGGAGAGAAAGCCGATGCCCTTTTCTGCCAGATCCTCCTTCAATTCCTTGTAATTCTCAATGATGCCGTTGTGCACCAGCACCACCCGTCCCGCACGGTGCGGGTGTGCATTTGTATCGGAAGGACCGCCGTGCGTTGCCCAGCGCGTGTGCCCGATGGCACATTCTGCCACCAGCTCTCGCATTTCCGATTTCTCCTTCAATTCACCGATTCTGCCGCGACATTTGACAACCGTGATGCCGTCCTCGTTCTGTGCCGCTATGCCAACCGAATCGTAGCCGCGATATTCGAGGACAGACAAGCCCTCGGTCATTTTGGGAAGCGCGTTTTCGCTCCCCGTATATCCGATAATTCCACACATATTTTTTACCCTGTCGAACCGTCGGTTTTTCCGACCCTTCTATTCCCTTTCTGCATTTTGGGCGCACTGATAAAACCGTTTCCAAATGCTTCTTTTTTTTGGAAGCGGCAGTCGCCGTTATTAAAAATGAACAGGGATTGTTTTGCAGTTGCCCGCATATTTATCCTGTTTTTAACGATGCGAAAATTCGCACCGGAGAAGTACCCGCCGAAATTCTCGATCACTTCTCTCCTCGTTAACCGTTTCCATCACGCTCGAAAACGGTCTGGCGCTATCATTTCCCTGATTTTCGGGAAGTTGTTTTTTGATGAGGCTGTTGCGGAAATTGCTTTGCGATGCATGAGATATTGCAGATAAATATATCCGACACGCAAAGCCTTTCTTCCGTTTTGATTTTTAATGCTTTTTCACGACGCGATCTTGCGCCTTGAAAATGTGCCCCGCGGGCACAAATCCGCGCACAACCGAGCGAGGGTAGATGTTGGAATGTGCCCCCACAACTGTGCCGGGATTGAGGACACTGTTGCATCCCACTTCGACAAAATCGCCGAGCATCGCACCGAATTTCTTGCGTCCTGTCTCCACGCGCTCGCCGTCGCAAAGCACGGTGACGGGGGTTTTGTCGCTTTTGACGTTGGACGTTACCGCACCAGCACCCATATGGGACTTGTACCCGAGAATCGAATCGCCCACGTAGTTGTAGTGTGGAACCTGCACACCATCGAATAAAATACAGTTTTTCAGCTCGGTAGAATTCCCCACGACCGCGCCGCGACCGATGACCGCACTCCCGCGGATATAGGCACAATGGCGGATTTCTGCATCCGCGCAAATGATGCACGGTCCGCTGACCGATACGGTTGGCGCCACCTTTGCGCACTTGGCGATCCAGATGTCCTCGCCGATGCGGTTGTATTCCTCGGATGAAAGCGTACTTCCGATCTTCAAAATTATATCGGAGATCGACGCCAGCGCCTCCCAGGGATAGTCAAAGCTGGTCAGATACGGATAGGCGATCGACGCGTCTGCATCGCGGTAAAGTGCCGTGATCTTCATGTTTTCCTTCATTTCATGCTCCCCTTTTACGTGCAAGCCAATCCCAAGGCATAGATCTGATCCACGACCTCACCCGCAAATTCCTCGCACTGTAGCTCGGTAGGTGCTTCCACCATCACGCGGATGACGGGTTCAGTACCGCTCTCCCGCAAAAGGATGCGTCCGCTCTCGCCCAAGCGCTCACCGACAGATTGCAAGCTTGATTGCACGGCGGGATGATTTTTCACCGCAGCCTTATCTGCCACGCGGACGTTTTTCGTCACCTGCGGGAGCATCTGCACGGGCTCTGCCAGCTTGGAGAGCGGCAGTTTTTCGCGGATGACCGCCTCCATCAGCTTGATCGCCGTTAAAATACCATCACCCGTGGTTGCATACTTGCTGAGAATAATATGCCCCGATTGCTCGCCTCCGATACAGTTGCAGGTGTGTTGCATATTTTCGTAAATATAGCGGTCGCCAACGGTGGTCTGCTCGTAGCGGATGCCCGCGTCCTTGAGCGCGCGGTACAGTCCCATGTTGGACATGACCGTTGTGACAACCGTGTTATTAACGAGATTGCCGTTCTTTTTTAGCTGCATCGCAAGCACGTACAGAATATGATCCCCGTTGACAATCTGCCCACGCTCATCTACCGCAATGCATCGATCCGCATCACCGTCAAAGGCAAATCCGATGTCCAGCTGATTCTCCTTGACGTACTTTGCCAGCACCTCGATGTGCGTCGAGCCGACATCTCGGTTGATGTTCAGCCCGTCGGGAGATGCGTTGATCGTATAGGTCTTCGCTCCCAGCGCGTCGAACACGTTTTTAGCGATCATCCACGAACTTCCGTTGGCGCAATCAAGTCCCACGCGGAAGTTGCGGAAGGAGTACTGCGAAAGAGAGATCAAGTATCCGATGTAGCGGTTTCTGCCTGCCGCATAGTCGATGATCTCGCCCAACGCCGCGCCCGTTGCAAACGGGATATCGGGAGTGGTGATCCCCAGTTCTCCAAGCTTGCCGTCCAGATACATCTCGATCTTTTCAATCGTTGCATCGTCGATCTTCTCGCCCTTTCGGTTGACCAGCTTGATTCCGTTATCCGTATAGGGATTGTGACTTGCGGAGATCATAATCCCACAGTCGAACTCATCTCCTGCCACGGCGTACGAGACGCTCGGTGTGGTAGTAACGTGCAGCATGTATGCGTCCGCGCCCGATGCCGTCAACCCGGCGACGATTGCGTATTCGAACATGTAACTGGAGCGTCTGGTATCTTTTCCGATCACCGCGCGCACCTTGTGAGTGCCTCCCTGCGCATAGTACCAACCCAAAAATCGTCCGATCTTGTAGGCGTGCTCACTTGTCAACGTGACACCGGCTTCTCCGCGGAAGCCATCTGTGCCAAAATATTTTCCCATTTCGTTATTTTTCCTCCGTTTAGTGTTTGTGCCTCATCAAACAGTAATAAAAAACAACTCGTTATATAGTATAGCACGAAATCGCAAAAATGTCAATCCCCAATCTCAAAGAATATTTTTCTAAAAATGAAGATTTTTTGGATGGTTTGACATAAAAAAGAAGACGCCAAGCGTCTTCTTTTTTATATACAGATCAAATTACTTTCCTGCGGTCATCTTTGCGATTTCTTCAGCAAAGTTCTCTTCTCTCTTCTGGATGCCTTCGCCCTTCTCGAAACGGTAGAAATCAACGATCTTGATCTCGCCGCCCATTTCTTTAGCGGAAGCTGCAACGTACTGACCAACCTTCATGTCCTCGTCCTTAACGTAGGTCATGTCAACCAGGCAGTTGTTGTCGTAGAACTTGGAGATACGCCCCTCGACCATCTTCAGCTTGATCTGCTCGGGCTTCTTTGCATTTGCGGGATCGTTTGCGATCTGTGCCAACAGAATGTTCTTCTCCTCCTCCAGAACGGAAGCGGGAACCTGCTCACGGCAGAGGTAAGGCGTGGGATATGCACCGATCTGCAGTGCAATGTTCTTTGCGAATGCTGCGAACTCAGGATTATCTGCAACATTCGTCTCAAACTTAGCAATAACGCCGATGGAGCCGTTTCCGTGGATATAGGTGCTGGTGATGCCGTCAACGATTACAAAGCGACGGATGGTGAGCTTTTCACCGATCTTGAAGATCATTTCCTTCATCTTTTCTTCAACGTTCATCTCATCGTCGTACTTACAAGCCATCAGAGCGTCGATGTCTGCGGGCTTCTGTGCGATGATCAGCTTCAGCAACTCTGCAACGAATTCCTTGAAGCTCTCGTTCTTTGCTACGAAGTCGGTCTCGGAGTTTACCTCGATCATTGCGGTACAGTCGCCGTCCTTCAGGATCTCAACGATACCGTCAGCAGCGATTCTGGTAGCCATCTTGGATTCAGCCTTAAGCTCGCCCTTCTCACGAAGAATCTTGATCGCGGTTTCCATATCACCGTCAGCCTCAACCAGAGCCTTCTTACACTCCATCATACCAATACCGGTTCTCTTACGAAGATCCGCTACGTCTTTTGCCGAAATATTAGCCATTTTTCAATCCTCCAAAAATGAAATTATTCTGCATCTGCTGCAGCATCCTCTGCTGCCTCTGCCTCGGCTGCCGCCTCTGCGGTCTCCTCGCCCTGCTTACCCTCAATGATGGCATCAGCCAGTGCAGAAGAGATGAGCTTGATTGCACGGATCGCGTCGTCGTTACCGGGGATCACATAATCAGCGTCGTCGGGATCGCAGTTGGTATCAACGATAGCGATTACCGGGATGCCGAGCTTCTTTGCCTCGAGAACTGCGTTTCTTTCCTTCTTGGGGTCAACGATAAATACTGCGTCGGGGAGTTGCTCCATGGTCTTGATACCGCCGTAGCTCTTCTCAAGATCGAAAATCTCCTTCTGCATGTTTGCAACTTCCTTCTTGGGAAGCAGATCGAAGGTACCGTCCTCCTGCATCTTGTACAGGTCGTTGAGACGGTTGATGGACTTCTTGATGGTCTTGAAGTTAGTCATCATACCGCCGGGCCAACGGACGTTAACGTAGTACATGCCGCACTTCTGAGCTTCTTCCTTCATGGTGTCGGCAGCCTGCTTCTTGGTACCGATAAAGAGAACGGTGCCGCCCTGCTCGGAAATTTCACGAACGAAAGCATAAGCTTCCTCGAATTT
>JAFTPJ010000023.1 GCA_017463405.1 Clostridia bacterium | reverse complement strand
TTTGGTGACCCATCGGAGAGTCGAACTCCGGACACCATGATTAAAAGTCATGTGCTCTGCCATCTGAGCTAATGGGTCATTTGCTCCGACCGTATTATTATACCACATTTCCTTTACTTTGTCAACAGTTTTTTCAAAAAACAATGTGCAAAAAGAAATATTTTTTTAACGATCGAAATTGTGCAAAGCAAACAGGGGTAAAATTCAAAAATGACCGACATGCACAAAACACATCGGTCGAATTCTTATTGAATTTCTTCCCCGCTCTTCTCCATAAACAGAAGCATCATGGAATAATAGAACAACGGATAGGTAATGAAAAACAGGACGTCCAGCATGCCGAAGGCGAGCAGTGCCAGAATACCCATGGCAAGAAAGCTCTTATACAAATTCGGCTTTCGCAGCACCAGCCGCACCGTGCAGAAGCGGTGCCACAGGTATGCCAGAAGTCCGACAATGCCTGCCGAACCCATCATCTGAATGATCGTGTTGTGGTACAAATACGGATACACACGGATCTCCCACGAGGTATCGAGAATCCCCGAATCGTAAAAGCCCGCGCCAAAAACGGGATGCTCCAGAAACTTTTTGATCCCCGCCTCAAAGCGCTCGAATCTTCCATTGTCGTCAAAACCATAGTTGATGAAATTCTGCAAAACACCCACAATCTTATCCCAAAGGATCACAACACCGAGCACACCGATCACCACAAGCCCCAAAGTGATCCATCGGTTCAGCTTACGGTTTCTTCCAAAGAAGCAAACGGTTACCAAGCAAATCAGCAGGATTGCGGCTCCGACCAACGTTGCGGTACGGCTTTGCGACAGAACTGCCGCAAAAAATTCGAGCAAGCCAAGCCCATAAAAGATCCATCCATGCCGATGCGTCGCGGCAAAATAAAAGCATGAGGGTATCAGCATCGTCAAAAGTCCGCCAAAGGAATTCCAGACCGCCCAGCCGAGAACGACCGTCTCCTTGATGATGGTTCCATTCTCATCAAAGCGGACAACGCCCGTGACGTACGCCAGGAGCAGCTGTGCCACAATCAGCATCCCCGCCATCACAAGGCAGTACATGAAATGATCGAACGCACCGTCCTCAAAATGCACAAACAGCGCATACAGCACAAAAGTGATCAGAAGCGTCAGCGGGAAGGAAATCGCATAAGCCAGATTTTGCAGGCTATACGCCGCGTTGAAAATACCGTTGAGACAAAGTGCCGCACAAAGGATGCCTAGTCCCAAAAAGCTCCCCTTCCATGAGAAGGAATTGGCACGGCGACGGTTACGGATCACAAAAACGACAAAGCCGATCAGAATCAGGGAAAATGCGATGATCAGCGTAGTCAGCTGCAATGGCTGTGCGTAGTAATCGCTGAAGCTCGGATGATTCGGCGTATGCTCGACGGTGACAAAGCAAACCGTGCACAAAAACGGCATCATTGCAAAGCGGAAATCGTACGCAATAAAGCATCCCACCACCAGTGTTGCGGTCATAATCAGGAAGCAGGCAATGTCGTATCCTGTCAAGTGGGAAAGAAACGCCAGCAGGGTGACGAAAAGCGCATACCATTTTCCGTTGTAAAACTCTCTCAAAAGTTCAAGCTTGGTTTTCATCATGTCCTCCTTCCGAAAACAGCTTCATATTTTCATCAAACACCGCACCGAGACGGTATTGCTCTAAATTCGGATAGCTTCTGCTTCCAGCACCGTGGCATCCCGACGTATAGACACGCTTCAATTTTTCGCAAAACGCATCCATATCCTGCAAGGGATACAGGGTGTCCGAATACGCTCGGAGCAGGTCATTTTGCCCTTTTGTATCCGACGCCAAAATCGGCAGACCGACCGACATCGCTTCCATGACGTTAAACGGCAATCCCTCGGAGATGCTTGCAGAAACGTACAGATCCGAAATCCCGAGGTAAGGTAAAATCGGCTCGCGGTTGCCTGCCAAAAAAACACAATCCTCCAGCCTTGTATCGCGAATTTCCTGCTCCAAAAGGTCTTTTTGACTGCCGTCGCCCAAAAGCAACAGGCGGATCGGAATGCCCTCGCCGCGCAGGCGCTCTGCTGCGCGGATCAGAAACATCTGATTCTTACGCGCACTCAACTCCCCGACAAAGGTACAGAGAAAATCGTCCGCTCCCGGCGCATATTGCATGCGCAACGCCTCGTCGCGTTTCGGAGTTTCCTCGGGAATCGCAAGCCCCATTCCCTGCATAAAGGTGATGCTTCCGCGACACAGCGGAAATTCGGTTGCAATGCCGAGATCTTCCTCGTTCATCACAGCCAGAGCATCGGTCATATTCCGCATCAGTCTTTCGCAAAGCAGAAGCAGGCGATCCTTTTTTCCGGCAATCGGGCGCGAGAACAGATAGCCGTGAACGACATTGAGCACATAGGGGCGTTTTTTCATTCCGAGCATCGCCGCACGGATCAAAACGCCGCCAGAGTGGTATGAACAATGATTTTGTCGAAGCGCTCGCGCTTCAGTATTTTGCGGATCCGAAAAACAGAGCGGAGATTGGAGGGGCTGAAAAAGCTTTTGGAAAAGGAGATCGGAAAGTCGATCCCCTCCCCCTCAGTTGCCATCAGAAACACGTCGTACTTACAGCGCAACGCCTCGATATAGGGCATATGAAAGCGACGCAGGTGCGACGCGGTGGAGGCGGCGTAAAGAATCTTACGGCGCGTGCTCATCCTCGTCATCCTCCTCTGTTAGCTGATGTGCACTGCCCATTCTGGCACTCCGCTTTTCCTCCTCGAGCTTCTCTCTCTCGGCATACTTTTCGTGACGGTTGATCGCACGCAAGGGTGTCAGAAGCAAAATGCGGATATCACGCCAGAAGGTCCAGTTCTCGATATAGTTGATGTCTTCATCGATACGAGCCTCGATCGAGGTATCACCGCGCAAGCCCTTAATTTGTGCCTGCCCCGTAATACCGGGGCGCAACGTATGCTTCAGCATATACAAGGGGATCTCTTTCTTGAACTTATCGACGTAAAACGGCACCTCGGGTCGCGGTCCCACAAGGCTCATGTCTCCCTTGAGCACGTTGAAAAACTGCGGTAGCTCATCCAAGGCAAATTTACGGATGAATGCGCCAAAGCGTGTTTTTCGCGGGTCCTCCTCGGTCGACCATCCCGTTTGCTGGCTATCGTTGACGCGCATCGAACGGAACTTATACATCATAAATTCTCGATTGTTTCTTCCCACACGGATCTGTCGGAACAGAATCGGTCCGGGTGAGGAGAGCTTGACGCCGATGGCGGTAAACAGCATCAGCGGTGAGGTTGCAACAATCAGAATCAGAGAGCCGACGATATCCAATGTTCGCTTAACGAAGCGATTGAGCACGTTGTCGAGCGGGGTGCTGCGGATATCCAGAATCGGTAGATTGCCCATCATAGAGATCTGTCGCGGAGATTTGAAGTATCCGCAAATTGCAGGAACGACCATGACCTTGACGCAATGATTGTTGCACACGGAGATATATCTGGTAATCAGCTTTTTGCGAACGGTATCCAATGCGATCACAACCTCGTCGGGATGCTCCTCACGCAGGACGCGATCGAGGTCTCCCGTCGTTCCGAGGTGCGGAAGCCCAACAACATTCAGATTTCCCACGTATCCGATCACGGTATAACCGAACTGCGGGTTTTCAAAGATCTCCTCCATATATTCGTCCGCCATCTCCTGACTATCGGTCACGATCAAAATCCGCTTCATATTCCGCTTACGGATACGCAGATTGT
>JAFTPJ010000022.1 GCA_017463405.1 Clostridia bacterium | reverse complement strand
GTGGTGATTTCCACCTCCGGCCCCGGTGCAACCAATCTCGTCACGGGAATTGCCACCGCATACCTTGACTCCATCCCGATGGTCGCTATATGCGGTAACGTGCCCACCACACAGATCGGCACGGACAGCTTTCAGGAGATCGACATCACGGGCGTGACTCTCCCCATCACCAAGCATAATTATTTTGTCAGCAATGTGGAAGATTTAGCCGACACCATTCGTGATGCGTTCAGACTTGCAAAATCGGGCAGACCCGGACCGGTGCTGATCGACGTTCCCAAGGACGTGCAGATCGCAAAATGCGAATATAAAATGCAGTCTCCCGTGGAGAAGGACGAACCCTTTGCCGCAAAGGATGTGCGTATTAAAGAAGCAGCAGAGATCATCAATTCTGCCCGTCGCCCCTTCATTTACTTTGGTGGCGGTGTGATTACGGCAGACGCACAGAATGAGGTGCTTGCGCTCGCAGAAAAGATTGACGCTCCAATCGGTTGTTCTCTTATGGGGCTATCAGCCATTCCGACCGATCATCCGAGATTTCTCGGTATGCAAGGTATGCACGGTCACTTCGCATCGTCTATGTCCATGCATAATTCCGACGTTATCCTTTCTCTCGGCGTTCGATTTAACGACCGTGTGACAGGGAACCGCACCAAATTTGCCACGGGTGCAAAGATCGTTCACGTTGACGTGGACGGCTCAGAACTCAATAAAACGGTCAATTCCGTGTGCGGTCTGCGTGGAGATGTAAAGCTTACTTTGCAAAAGCTTCTTCCAATGCTGAATGAAGGCGCAAAGGCAGAATGGATGGCTAAAGTTGATGCTTTCCGTAAGGAAGAAGAAAATTATCTTGATAACCGTGAGGGATTAACTCCTCGCAGAGCAATCTTGACCATAAATAAGCATCTTGGAGAAAACACGGCGGTATGTACCGACGTTGGTCAGCATCAGATGTGGTCGGCGCAAAACCTTAACTTCAAAACCGCAAGACGCTTTGCATCAAGCGGCGGTCTTGGTACGATGGGCTATGGTTTCGGTGCAGCAATCGGTGCGGCATACGGCACGGGCGAGAGAAGCGTGCTCATCACGGGTGACGGCAGCTTTGGAATGAACCTCAATGAGCTTGCAACCGCAGTTCGCTACAACGTCCCTGTTGTTGTAGTTATCATGAACAACGGAGTTCTCGGAATGGTTCGCCAATGGCAAACGCTCTTTTATGATAAGCACTACTCCAATTCGGTGCTGGAGAGAAAGACGGACTTTGCCGCCTTTGCCAAGGCTTTTGGAGCTGACGGCGAAGCGATCACAACGCCCGAAGAATTGGATAAAGCCCTCGGTCGTGCATTCACATATAACGGCCCTTACATCATCGACTGCAAAATTGACAAGGACGAATTCGTTCTTCCCATGCTTCCGCCCGGCGGCAGTATGGACGATATCATCACGAAATTGGAGGTGGATTTATGAACCGATATACACTCGCGGTATTGGTACGAAACCAATTCGGCGTGCTGAACCGTCTGACAAGCATGTTCCGTCGCCGTCAGTTTAATATCAGCTCGATCACGGCAAGCGAAACTGAATCGGGAGAATATTCCCGCATCACCTTCAGCTTTGACGGCGAGGAAAACGGCAAAGTACAGCTTGTCAATCAGCTTTATAAATTACCCGACGTTTGCTCTATCAAGGAGCTGACGGCAAACAATTCGCTCAGCTGTGAGCTGATGCTTATTAAGCTGAAAAACGATCCCTCCACCCGTGATGATATCCACGCAGCAGCAGAGGCATTCAAGGCAGAAACGATTGACTACACCAAGGATTCTATCGTCCTTCGAGTCATCGGGAACAGCACGAAAATGGACGATTTTATCTCCCTTATGCGTGATCACACCATTCTTGAGATCTGCCGTACAGGAACGGCATCTATCGAGAAAGGAAGCGCAACGCTCCGCCAAAATTTAAATTTATAATTCAGAAAGAGGTAATAAAAATGGCAAACAGAATTTTCTATCAGCAGGATTGCGATCTTCAGAAACTGAACGGCAAGACCGTTGCGATCATCGGTTACGGCTCGCAGGGACACGCCCACGCGCTCAATCTCCAGGACAGTGGAGTAAACGTAGTTGTCGGTCTTTACGAGGGATCAAAGAGCTGGGCAAAGGCAGAGGCACAGGGACTTAAGGTTATGACAAGTGCCGAAGCGACCAAGGTAGCTGACATCATTATGAGCCTTATTAATGACGAAAAGCAGGCGGCTCTCTATAAGGAATCTATCGAGCCCAACCTCACCGAGGGAAAGACTCTCGCATTCGCTCACGGATTCAATATCCATTTCGGTTGCATCAAGCCTCCGAAGAACGTTAACGTCATTATGATCGCTCCCAAAGGCCCCGGTCATACTGTTCGTTCCGAGTATCAGGCAGGTAAGGGGGTTCCTTGTCTAATTGCCGTAGAACAGGATGCAACGGGTGACGCTTGGGATCTCGGTCTTGCGTATGCACTCGGCATTGGCGGTGCAAGAGCTGGCGTGCTTGAAACCAACTTCCGAACAGAAACAGAAACCGACCTCTTTGGTGAGCAGGCCGTGCTTTGCGGCGGTGTTTGTGCTTTGATGCAGGCAGGCTATGAAACCTTGGTCGAGGCAGGCTATGATCCGAGGAATGCCTACTTTGAGTGTATCCACGAAATGAAGCTGATCGTTGATCTCATCTATCAGAGTGGCTTTGCAGGAATGCGTTACTCAATCTCTAACACCGCCGAGTACGGCGATTATATTACCGGTCCCAAGATCATTACCGAGGACACCAAAAAGGCTATGAAGAAGATCCTCTCCGACATTCAGGACGGTACGTTTGCCAAGGACTTCCTTCTCGATATGTCCTCTGCGGGCGCTCAGGTTCACTTCAATGCTATGAGAAAGAAAGCAAGCGAGCATCCCTCAGAGGTCGTCGGTGCGGATATCCGCAAGCTGTATAGCTGGAGTGACGAGGATAAGCTCATAAACAACTGATAGGAGGTGGCATTATGCCGAAAGAAAATGTAGTTACAGGTGTTCACAATGCACCGCACCGCAGTTTATTTCACGCGTTGGGTCTGACAGAGGAAGAACAAAAAAGACCGCTCATCGGTATCGTAAGCTCCTATAACGAGATCGTACCCGGACACATGAATCTCGACAAGATTGTGGATGCCGTCAAGCTCGGTGTAGCCATGGGGGGCGGAACACCCATCGTATTTCCCGCAATCGCCGTTTGCGACGGTATTGCTATGGGGCATACCGGAATGAAATATTCACTCGTCACCCGTGACCTCATCGCCGATTCCACCGAAGCAATGGCTCTCGCTCACGGCTTTGACGGCTTGGTTATGGTGCCGAACTGTGACCAGAACGTTCCCGGACTGCTTATGGCGGCGGCAAGAGTGAATATTCCCACCGTATTCGTCAGCGGAGGCCCCATGCTTGCTGGAAGGGTGGAAGGGAAGAAAACAAGCCTTTCCTCCATGTTCGAGGCGGTCGGAGCATATAACGCGGGCAAGATCACCGACGAAAAGCTTTACGAATACGAATGCAAGACCTGCCCCACCTGCGGCTCTTGCTCTGGTATGTATACGGCAAACTCCATGAACTGCTTGACCGAGGCTCTCGGCATGGGGCTTCGCGGAAACGGTACGATTCCTGCTGTTTATTCTGCACGCATCGAGCTTGCCAAGCACGCAGGTATGGCGGTGATGGAGCTGCTTAAAAAGAACATTCGTCCCCGCGACATTATGACAAAGGATGCTTTGATGAATGCTTTGACTGTAGATATGGCACTCGGTTGCTCCACCAACAGTATGCTTCACCTTCCCGCCATCGCCCACGAGTGCGGCGTAGATCTGAACCTTGATATTGCCAATGAGATCAGCGAGGTAACGCCCAATCTCTGCCATCTTGCCCCCGCAGGTCGCACTTACATGGAAGACTTAAACGAGGCGGGCGGCGTTTATGCCGTAATGAATGAGCTGACCAAAAAGAATTTACTCAACACAGATTGTTTGACCGTCACGGGTAAGACTATTGGGGAAAACATCGCAGGTTGCGTCAATCTTGACCCCGAGGTCATCCGTCCGATTGAGAATCCCTACAGCGAAACGGGCGGAATCGCGGTTCTGAAAGGCAACCTTGCACCCGAAGGAAGCGTGGTCAAGCGTTCTGCCGTTCTCCCCGAAATGCTGGTGCATGAAGGCCCTGCCAAGGTGTTCGATTCCGAGGAAGAAGCGCAGGCGGCTATTAACGGCGGCAAGATCGTAGCGGGCGATGTTGTGGTTATCCGTTACGAAGGCCCCAAGGGCGGCCCCGGTATGAGAGAGATGCTGAATCCCACCTCCGCCATTATGGGAATGGGGCTTGGCAACAGCGTTGCGCTCATCACCGACGGACGATTCAGCGGTGCGACGCGTGGTGCTTGCATCGGTCACGTTACTCCCGAAGCCGCTTCGGGCGGTATGATCGGTGTGGTAGAGGACGGTGACATTATCAGCATCAATATTCCCGAAAATACCATTGAGCTCAAGGTCGATGCCGATGTTCTTGCCGAGCGCATGAAGAATTTTGTGCCCAAGAAAAAAGAACTGACCGGATATCTGAAACGCTATGCGGCTCTCGTTTCGGGAGGCGCTACGGGGGCTATACTGAACTGATATGAAAGAACTCAAGGACAAATTATTTGCTCTTTGTATTTTCCGAG
>JAFTPJ010000021.1 GCA_017463405.1 Clostridia bacterium | reverse complement strand
CGAGGAAAAGCCCTTCTCCAAGGGTCCCCGCGCTGACGTTAAGTGCTACGGCTCCGACAACGTTCCAGAGGGTGTCGCAATCATTAATCTGGAGAACTTCGGTGTTTCCAACACCGGTAACTCCACCAACCCCACCAGATTCCAGCATCCCGTTGCAGGTACCTACAAGAAGTGGTGCCAGGAGAACGGCGTTGGCTACTTCTCCGTAGCATCCGGCGGCGGTACGGGTCGTACGCTGCATCCCGATAACATGGCTGCAGGTCCTTCCTCCTACGGTATGACTGATACCATGGGTCGTATGCACTCCGACGCACAGTTCGCAGGCTCCTCCTCCGTCCCCGCTCACGTTGAGATGATGGGTCTTATTGGAGCAGGTAACAACCCGATGGTCGGTATGACCGTTGCTGTTGCCGTTGCGATCGAGGAAGCAAGCAAGTAATTGCTGATTTTCCTTGATTTCATTGACTTTTTAGGATGTTTCGACATCTTCCCTACAAGTTTTTGATAACAAGCAATCATCAATTTAACATCTTTTAACTAAAAAGAGTTAGACACATCATTTGGGAGTTTTCCCTAATGATGTGTCTAATATTTTTATATAAAAAGCGGAGGATTTTTGTGATGAAAAAGCTGAAAATGACAACTACAAAACCGATTCTTCATGAGAGTGCTGTATCAATAATCTTGAAGCTTTCGATTTTTTTGAATCGTCCGTCCATGTTGTTGCAAAAATTCGGTAGGGGTTATTCCGTACGTTGTTTTGAATGCACGGTTAAAATTACGGATACACCCAAAGCCCGCCTCCAGAGCGATCTCCGAAATTCTTTTTTCGGGATGATCATTCATCAGACGCGCCCCCCAAGATGCCCGGATGGAATTGATATATTTGGTATACGGAATCCCACACTCTTTCTTGAATACGCGACTTAAGTAAACGGGATGAATTCCCAAAGCCAGTGCAACGGCGGACAGAGAAATATCCTTGGTTTGAAAATTTTGGCTGATATAACGCGCTGTCTCCACGAAAACATTGCCTACCTGCTGTCTCTTTGACGGAACAAAATCGCATTTTTCAAAAATCTCCGACATCAACGAATATAACACCGCCTTGATACGAATCATCTCTTTCTCGCCTATATTCATAGGTAAAATTTCGTCGCACATAGTCAGCACGGCGGGAGAAAACACACAGATCGCCTTTGTGGGTACCATCTGCCTGATCAGTTCCTGAAAATCCGCAACCAGTTCAGAAGAAAAAACGATGATAAAGCACTCCGATTCACAGGGCGTTTCAAAGGAATGCACCTCAAAAGGAAGCACAAGAGTGCCTTCTCCCGCTTTTAAATCGCGAACGGTTCCATTGACGATCATGCGGACAACACCGCCTGTGACACATACAACCTCCATTGCATAATGGAAATGAAGCCGGCCGAAAACGTTTTTATGCCTGACAGCATCAAAACGGTTTTTCTCAAAATTCTCTCTTGATATATTAAACAAATACATGATGATTCTTCTCCAAAAAGTTAAAATCTGTCTCGATATTATAACACAATTGTCTTGCAAAATCAATAGCATAATGTTAAAATAGTGTATCCAAACCTCAAAAATGCAATGCAAGCTGAAAGAGAGATACGTTATGATCGTAGTATATTACGCAGGATTGTTCTTATGTGGCGCTGTAACCACGTTTTCGCAGAAGAAATACAGCGGAATACTCCGCAGCAGAACCGATATCCTGATTTATGCATTGACGACCGGCGTTATGTCCATGCTTTTCTTTTGGATCACATCCGGCTTTTCCATCGTTCTAAACGGAAAAACCACTTTATATTCCGTGATCATAACAGGGACGTCGTTCGTTTCTTATTTTGCGCAGCTTTTGGTATACCGCTATATGGGAGTGGCGGAGGTCAGTGTAATTACGATGGGAGGCAAGCTCCTCTTGTCCTCTGTTACGGGTATTCTTTTGTTTTCGGAAAAGGTAAGCCTGATATCCGTGACGCGCATCGCGCTGATGCTTCTCTCCGTACTGCTTTTGTTTGTTCAAAAAAGAAAGGTCGGAAAAAATACCGAAAACGACAAATCCACACGCGTGCAATCCGTTTCTGTAATCGGGTGGTTATGGTGTGCGCTGATCGTCGGCGTCGGCGTTATCGGCACCGTTACTTCAAAATATATCGCAATTGATCCAAAGGTCACAAACAGCGATTCTTTATTCTTCTTCGCGAATTTTCTAATCGTGTGTTTGTCCGTCCTGTTTCTTCTGTTTGAAAGCCGCGGGAAGCTTGGAACATGCGTATCGCAGTTTCGCGCCGTACCGGGAAAACAATATTTAACTGTAATTATAAAAACCGCTGCGGGAGTCGGCACCTCGCTGCTCGGTATTCTGATTCTCGCAGAGAGCGACGTTTCACTCTACGTACCACTCTCAAACGCATTGCAATTTTTGGCAACGCAAGCCGTAGCCGTTTTTATTCTCCGTGAACGTCCTTTGATCTTACCTATGATCCCGGCAACTCTCTCAATATTGCTCGGTTTCTTCGGATAATACAACAATTACATAGAAAGAGGTTATCACATGGAACAGATGAATCAATCAAAACAAAAGATTACCATCACAGCCAAAACGCCCGCGGAGGTGATGGTGCAAATTTTGACGGCATCGCAGGAAGCCTCTGAAGACAACAGGCTTGACATCGTCGTAAACCTAACCGAAAAAAGCTATACGATGACCGAGCCCTTCGTGCTTTCTGCGGCACAAAATTCAAAGCTCGCGCACGTCAATTTGACCTTAACGGGTGATGCAAACGTCCATCCTACCATCACCTCCTGCAAGCCCATCACCGATGAATACGTCCGTGTCGAGGGAAAGCCTTATTTTAAATGTCAACTGAAAAAAGACGAAAGCGGCAAATATCCCCGTTTCCACGACCTCTATTTTGAGGGCAAAAGGCTCAAAATGGCAACGTCACCAACGTGGCTCAACAAAGAGGATTTGACTCCCGAAGAACGCGGTACCGGCTATATCGGCGTTGACGGCGGATATTTTTGCAGTGATGATACGGTCGCTATCGAGCGGCGAGGACTTTATGCCCCTATTGAGCTTGCAAAGCGTGTGGCAACGAGCGAGTCAAGCTCCGCCGAGATGTGCATGTACGTACAATGGGAGCATTATATCCTACGGGTTACGGGCGTAGATCTCACCGACACGAAGCAGTTTGGCGGTGAAACCTTTGCGCTCATCCAATTTGACGAGCGCTTTGTTCCCTTTTTTGTACACGGCTTACACCGCGCAAACAATACGATGAACCGAATCACGTTTTTCAGAAACGATATTGCCTTTTTAACCGAGAAAAATACTTACGTATACGATTGGAACAACGGTATTCTGTATTTTATTGTGGAGTCCCCGGAGGAATTAACAGATCACAAGCTTGCGTATCCTACCATCGATAGCTTGATCGAGATCAGCGGACTTTCGAACGTCTGCATTCAAAACCTCACGTTTACCGGTGTTTCCTCCTCGTATGCTTGCGATCACGGGTATTATGCACGCTTATCAAACGTAGAGCGATCCTCAACAAAAGAAACTCTGAACAGACTCCGCCACGCCGCCATCGTCACCTCCTATGTAAGAAATTTTACTGTCAAAAATTGTGAATTCAACGGAATTGGGTGTAACGCCATCCAAATGTGCGACCGTACCGTGCGAGCCGACATTTGCAACAATCGCTTCGTTGACGTTGCCATGTCCGCCGTATCGATCGGCAACCCCACGGCAATGTGGGAAAAAGCCGAAAATCAAAGCTATGCGATTTCGGTGGTCAATAACTATTTTGAGCATATCGCCTATGATTATCCGAACGCCGCCGTCATATTCCTCGGCATCTCCGACGGCTCGGAGATTATGCACAACACCATCTGTGGATGCGGATACTCCGGAATTTTCGGCGGTTGGGGCTGGAAAAACGTTCCGTATGAGCTTGGCGAGGGCGTTAATATCCGTGACACCGAGATCGCCTACAATAAGATCAGCAACTTTATGGAGCTTTGCCGTGACGGTGCCGCCATTTATATGACGGGGGCGAACAGCACGCTTTCCTGCCAAAAAAGATTCAATAGGATTCACGACAATTTCGCATTTTTGACGGAAGAGGACGAGGACAGTGACAAGCGCGGCTACTATTTAGACGGTGCCTCCACCAACTACGAGCTGTACGACAACGTAGTTGCCAACTGCGCTTTACCGCTGTTTACGCAATATCACGTGCCGGCACAGTACACCCATCATAACACCGTAAGAAATATCTATTCCACGACACCGATAGATCCGGCAAATCACAATCCGAAAAACGACGTTTTGCTGGAAGGCGTTGTTGTGGAAACAGACGGACTTGAGACGCTGTTTCAAAAGCACCCGAAAGCCGCGCAAATTGCAGATCATGCAGGTCGCAGTCAAATTCTTTACGAGCACTAATTGCTAAAATTCAAATAAAAAAATCGGACACATCATTTCCACGTTTTGCGGTGTGATGTGTCCGTTTTTTATATTCCTTTTTCGATGCGATTACAGACAGATGCGCTGACCGTTCTTTGCCGCTTCTACCGTAGCAAACATCACCTTCATGGAGGGGAGCACCTTTTCTGCATCCAACTCCGATGGGCTTTCCGATTCGCCAATCTTCAAGCAGCTCCCTTGCAAGCTTGTGGATATTCCATACGCGCTGATTATGTGCAATCAGCAGTCTTTTCCCCGACTCCCGCGCTGCCGCGATCATTCGATCACATTCGGCGAGCATCGTTGCCATGGGCTTTTCGCAAAGCACGTGCTTTCCTTTGCGAAGCGCCTTGATTGCAATATCCGCATGGATGGAATTTGTCGTACAAACGCTGACGGCATCGATCTTCTCACACTCAAGCAGCTCTTCAAGTGAAGAAAACGCAATGCCTCCGTAAAGGGCGGCAAGCTCCCACCCGCACGCTGGAACGAAATCGTAAAATCCAAGATTCGAGCCTGCTCATTTGCGGCATATTCAAGGTCGTGGCGCGTTTGGGTGATCCTTCCGCAGCCGATCACACCTACCTTTAACATCTAACATCTGAATGCTCCTTTGATAAAGCCGTCCGTATGATTTTCCATCATCTCGCTGACCGCATCAAAATCCTTCATGTCAAAAACCTTGGTAACGCCCTTAAAGCTCCAAATGCCTCTATCCAACAGCTCCATGCATCTGCGGCAAAGATCTGCCTCATAGTCAATTCTGCGCTCGTGGCAGTTGACGGTCATGATCGCCTTAAAATTCCAAAGCTTGTAATCGATCGTTCGGTCTCCGTCGTTGTGATAACCACCGATTCCGAGTCTGCCGTGTCCCTGCACAAGATCTCCCGCAAGACGCAAGCCATCCTCCGTTCCCGTAAATTCCATCACGGTGGGAATGCCGCCTGTGAGAATATTGAAGTTGTCACCGTCTCTCGTCAGGCTGACGCTGCCCATGCTCTCAAAGGTGAGAAAATAAGTGTTGGGGATATCCTTTGGAAGATAGCACTCCGTTGCCCCAAAGCGCTTTGCGTTTTCCAATGCTTCGGGGCGCTTGTCAATGGCAATGATCTTGCCGTAGCCCATCGCCTTGAAAAGAGATATCGTGCCAAGCCCCATATAGCCACATCCAACGACCGCAACGGTGTCCCCCAGCGTTTGTACAGGGAGCTTCATTGCCGCCGAAAGCAGGCACGCCAAGGGCTCGGAGATCGCGTCCTCATCCTTTAAGGAATCGGGAACGTGTGCCATCTTTTCAGGCTCAACGACAATATACTCCTTATAGGCGCCGCCGCCAAGACCCGTTACACGGTCGCCGACCTTGAAGCCGCTCACGTTTGCACCGATCTTTTCTACCACGCCGATCGACTCATGCCCAAAGACGTTGCCCTCCTTTGCCGTCTGCCAGCCATACAGCTCCGAATGGCACATACCGGTAAGAGTTACCCTTACAAGCATTTGATCTTCGTTGATCTGCGGTACGGGAACCTCGATGATCTTGGTCTTGCGAGGGCCTGCGGCGATCATTTGCTTCATTGTTTGTTTCATTTTTCTATCCTCCTTTCTTTCATTTTCGTCAAAGTTAAAATTCATGGATCTTTATCCTCCTCAAAACCGTTCCCGCTTTTGGGGTGGCGAAGATGGGAATTTGAGGGCTGATGCGCTTCAGAGCATTAAACGATCGCGCCATTTTCGACAAGACGTGCGCGGAGTTCTTGCATGTCGATCGTTTTTGGCGTTTTATTCTCCTTGACCGCCATTGCTGCCGCGACACCCGCAGCCTCACCGAGCGCCATACACTGTGCAGTGGGACGCGTCGCACCCGACGCTCCGCGCTCTGCGGAAATGGGACGACCCGCAACAAGCAGGTTTTCCACGTTCAGAGGGAGCATCACGCGGTAAGGAATATGAAATCTCCAGTGGTTGAGATCCACGTGCTCAACCTCCTTCGGCAGGGGGTGAATATCGATAGGATGACCGCCGCAGGCAATGGAGTCCTCGAAATCCTTGCCCGAGAGCACATCGATGACCGTTAGCCGATATTCGCCTGCAATGTGGCGCGTTTCCCGCACACCCACGTCGGGAATATAAGTGACGCGTACGGTTTCAAAGCCGGGGACGCACTCGCGGAGCACCTCGGTCAGGCGGTACGCACCCTTTTGCAGAGTATACTGCGCGTTACTGAGGATGCGTGCGTCCAAGCCGTTGGAGTTGTCCTTCCCCGTTCCACAACCGGGTCCCAAGAGGATCGCCTCATCCTTTTCGGGGAGATTGTAGACCTGCACATGGTAAGAACCGCGAACGGGTGACCAATCCTTGAGGTCAATGCGGAATACGCACATCTCACCGCGATTGTAGCTTTCGATCACGTTTTCCAGCGACATCACGCCAAATTCATGCTCTACAAAGCGATCGGGATTTTTCTTCAAGTAATCAAACAGACGCGCGAAATCAAGGTTTCGCACGCGGTACATCGTGCCAAAGTGCTGCATCTCTCCTGCGAATGCGGCAAAGCCTGCGGAAGCCTCCTCCTCGGTTGCCCCCGCATAAAAGGGAACGCCTGCCAAAGCCGCAACGTCTGCGTCACCCGTGGCATCAATCACCACGCGCGCGCCGATCTCACAAAAGCCCTCCTTGTTGCACACGACCACACCCGTGACGGTATCTTCTTTTTTGTTGACCAATACCGCGCGGGTATCGTAAAGCACCTCGACGCCCGCTTCCTTCAGCATCTGCATCAGCCCCCACTGCGCCTCTGCCTTGTCGGTGAACACGTAGCTTCCAGGCTCGCCGTGTGTGCCAAGTGCCGTGCCGCCATCGATCATACGCTTGACGTACTCATGCGCCAGACCACGAACAACCTGCACCTTTGCAGGCGCTTTTGCCAGCTCGTCCAAAACCTCGTTTTTATAAACGTCTACGTCGCGGCAATGCTCGGAAAACTTGGTAATGCCTGCCTCGCCCACGGTCAGCATACCGCCGACGGTAAAGGAGCGCTCAATCAAGAGGGTTTTCGCACCCTCGCGTGCCGCCGCGATCGCGGCAAAGCAGCCTGCCGTTCCGCCGCCGCAAACGACGACGTCATAAGAGCCGTAGGGCTTGGCTTCGATTTGATATTTCATTCTATTGTACCTCGTTTTTTAAAATTTCCACGGAAAAATGTCGATGTAATTGAATTTGACAGGAGAACCGCACAGGCGCAATGTTAAGCGGTTTTTACCTTTTTGGACGGCAGACAAGGGCACGCGGTATGCGCAGCAGGTGGTCTCGTCTCCGTGCATGGGTGGATAGTCGTTATCCTCGGGGTATGGCTCGGAAATATCCGACACGGGGGTTGCTTTGACGCCATTGAAGAATATTTCAACGATGCTATCCCTCAATGGCTTACACGCCGTCACGCGTAAACGAAAATCACTTTGCCAGCCACCCATCGGCTCTGCTAAATACATTTCCAAATCGTGTTTTTTATCGGGCGTGAATGCTTTTTCAAGCTGTGAATTTTTGTCCCATGCCTTTGCAATAAAGAAATGTTGCGGTGCACGTGCCACGAAATCACGGTCGCGCACGTTACCGACGGCATGGAAAGGCGGCTCGTTGAAGGGACCGCGCCCCTCGCACCCATGCTCGCGGTAGTAGTGAAAATTGAAGAAGGAGATCCCCTGCGCACCTGCGGTGTACGCTAAGTGCGCGGTGGAATAGATTTCGTTTGGTGTTACACGTCGGAACGTGAAATCGTCATAGCCTGTTTTGATGAGCGTCTTGCCTTGTGCCGTGGTGTGGCAAATTTCAAAATAAACGGCAAGGTCTGGCATTCTTTGAACGAACGCCTCGCGCTCCACCCATTGGTCACAGTAGAAGAAAGGCGAGACGTTGACCATTTCCACGCCAAGACTCTGCAAGTGTTCCGGGCAAAGCCCCAACTCGTTCCATAATTTCAAGTTACAGGGAACGCGCACGCAAAGATAGCGATGCCGCCCGTTTCTTACAGTACGGTCAAGCACGGCACGTACATCGGAGATGAACTTTTCCACCACCGCTTGCCGTTCCTCAAAGGTGGTTTCCTTGACGTTGAACAGATTCGGGTGGCGTTGAAAATCCAACTCATAGCCGTCAAGATCGTAATCCTCACATTGCTCGGTAACGAGGGACAGCATGTGCGCGGGAATTTCGGGGTAGATCCAATTGAGTGCGCGATTCTCCCAACGCGAGAGATCCGTGCCGAGCATTTTGTCACGGTTTTCGGCAACGAAACGACTGATGCTGTGATAACCGCACACGTGCCCACGGAGGTCGATGTTTTCTACGTGATGCTCGTCGTTGATGCGAAGGGACACGAAGGGGACTTGCCCGAAGTCGCGACACGCCTCAATAAAATCGGCAAGATAATCACCGCCGTCGTGTACGTAACGACAACCGCCGCCCAGTCTGTTTAGCTGTTCGTCGGTTACACCAAAGTACTCCTTCCACCACGCCTTGTGCTCGGAGTAAGAGTACAGTCTGCTTTTATACCACGGTACATGCCCGTGAGCAAGCTGAATCAGGTGCACGTCGGCAAGGCCTTGCACCTCGCGCACGCTTGCACGCAGCTCCTCGCGTCCCGCATAACCGCCGCGCTTGTGGTAGGGAGATACGCAGGTATCCAGATTGGTGGTGTCATTGCTGTAAAGATTGCGGAAAGGAATGGTTGGATTCATATTAGTTTACCTCAAAAGCGGATTTCCAGACCTCGACAAATCGTGCAAGGCTTTCCTCGGCAGAGCGTCCTTCGTAAGGACGCATCTCAAAGGAAACGGTCGCGTCGGAGCGATCGGTATAGCCGATTTCTTTCAGCATACGAATAAATCGAATACCGTCTGTTTCCGTGTAGAGCCCGTCGGGGTGATTCCACGCGGTGTGCCTGTCGCCGTAAAAGGGGCTTTCGGGCTTCATAACGCCGTTGCCAAGGTGAATGTGGTTCAGCACACTCTTGGATTTTTCCAAGGCACTCTCAAGCGTTTCGTGCATGATCGGCACGTGGCACATGTCCAGCAAAAGCCCGATGCGCGGGAAGCCGTGTTCTTTTACAAGGTTGATAAATTCCACGGTTTCGTCCACGGGACCGAACAAAAATTTCTTGTCGATGTCGCGGTCGGTGGGTTCAAGCGAAAGGCAAATGTCGTCGGGAAGCTGTGATGCGACGCGCAAGGTCAGCTCCAACACGCGTTCCTTTGCGGCTTTGCGGTCAGATGGGAGATCGGGGCCCAAGGCGAAAACGATCTTTTTGGAGCCTACGTCAAGCGCATAGCCGATCTCGCGCATCAAAAGATTGTAAGCGCGGTCGCGCTCGGACTTGTCGGGAGATGCGGGAAAGGCTGCCTCCTCACCAAAGCGATCGCCCACGTTGTAGTTGATGATCTTTCCACTCTCACGCAGGATCTTGATTTCCTCTCTTGCACATTCGCCGCGCCAGACCCAGCAGTCCAAAGCATCGGTCAGATCGTTTGCCGCAAGCGTTTTGATCGTATCGGTATGCGCCGTTGCGTTCGTTATGGCGTCGGGATATAAAAACTGATGATTAACACCTAAAATTACCGACATGCCGCCACCATCTCCTTTTCATAAAGCAAATACTGCGACCACGTGGGGAGCAGACGCTCACCGCGCATCACGACGGTGTTCTCGTCCTCAAAGATCTCAGGGTGCAGCTCGCGCATCTTGTAAAGATAAGGGCAATCCGAAAATTGAATACGGATCTCGTAAGGCGCTTTGACCGTAAACGGTTTGATAT
This sequence comes from Clostridia bacterium, assembly GCA_017463405.1. Lineage (GTDB taxonomy): Bacteria > Bacillota > Clostridia > Oscillospirales > CAG-272 > UMGS1865. Next base: position 39,363 of record JAFTPJ010000021.1, on the reverse strand, counting down.
CGGTAAGCGCCGCCTCGCGCGCCTTGTTACGAAGAAGCTTTGTACTTTCGGCGGGCGAGAGACATATTGCGGTATCTGCGGTCAGCGAGGTTTTTACGGGACAGGTGACAATACCCGTGCCCAACTCCTCTGCCTCGCGGCAGCCGAGGTCGTCGCCCGAGACGAATTTGAGCGGTACCCCTTGCTCTGCGGCGAGTGCTGCCTCCATGCCAATCTCACCAACGAGGATTCCGTTGAGATGGATCGCATCGTATTCGCGCAGATAGCTGTGTGCCAAAAGGGCGTTTTTGACGTGCTGCATGGTGTGAAGTCCCACCATGTAGAACCCATCAACGTTCCTACCGCCAACACCGCGCCAAAGATCACCGCGGATCGGCTTTCCCATGACCACGGGCTCGTCGATCTGCGTCACGTCTACGTTTCTGCCGTCGGTGTGCATATCATACACCACCGCCTCGCCACCTGCGTCGCGGATGCCCTCCAAAACAGCCTTGAGATCGTTCATCAGCATTCTGCGCCCGAATTCACTGTTTTCCGCCTGCGGAAATGTCGTGACTCCCGTCACCCCCTCAATATCTGTCATAACCAAAAAATTCATACCCGTCTCCTCTTTCCTATAATGATAAAGCCATTATAGCAGGAGACGGGTATGAATACAATAGCATGTCCGATATTGACAATAAAGGTTGTCCTATCTTTACACACACCTCGTATCACGAAATTGCATCGGTGTCACGCCGGTTTTGTGAACGAAAAACTTATTAAAATAATCCGCGCCGGAAAAACCAAGCATCTGCGCGATCCGATGCTGCGTGTAATCGGTTTCAAGAAGCATCTTTTTACACTGCTCCAGCTTTGTTCGGTGAATGAACTCCAGCAACCCCATCCCCTCGTGCTTTTTGAAAAGTCTTCCCAGCTGCTTGGCGCTGATGTGGCAGTAAGCGGCAACCACCTCGCACGTGAAAAGGATGTCATAGTTGTCCTCCACGTATTTTTTGGCTTTGAGAACCCGATCGTCATACCTCTCCTCACGATGCCCCGATGTCGGCGTCCGAAGCGAAATCATGTGATAAATCAAGGCATGCAATGTGTGTTTGATCAAAAAATCCCGATTTTCACACATTTTGTTGGCATAATAGAAGACCAATCCCAATTGGAGTATCATTTCTTTGCCGATTGGGAGAACCTGATATTCTGCGGCAATCAATGCCGCAGAAATTTTATCCGATTCGCATTCCACCGCAAGCGTCAGCTTTTCGAACTCCGCGCTGCAGCTGACCACGCGATGTGGGCAGAAGGGAGAGATCGTAACAAATTCTCCCCCCTGCACCGTTACAAGCCGATCCCTGATGCCGTACACAATGTTTCCCTTTAAGATAAAGTGTATCTCAAAAAAAGAATGTTGGTGGCGTCTGAAATTTAACGTATCCCGATTTTTGGCCTCGTTTGCCGAGATCCACTGCACCGAAAAAGCATCCCCCGAAAGCTGTGCACGGGAAATCGTACACCGATTGATAACGTCGGCATTCCATTGAATTTCCATCTCATCACCCCACTTTCCAGCCGTCTTTATTATACATCCTTTTCTTGCTTTTTTCAATAGTATGTCTGATTTTTGCATAAACCCAAAAGAAAAAATCGCACACAGGAAATGCTTTTGAAAATGATAGAGCATCTTTTTCGGTTAACCAAACGAATCAACTTCGCAGCCTACAACCAAACGCAAACATCCTTTGAACTTTTCCAAAAGCCCGTTCGCGAACACATCAAAACGCGATATAATGCAGTCAGCAAAACTTAAAACGATGTGTTCGGCGAAAAGGATTTTACAAGGATTATATCGCAAAAAGGTGTTACGGTGCAAGGCTTTTTGAGATTTGCAAGGCTTCATAGGAGCTTTGTAAAACTCATTTCTCTGAAAATCAATAATAAAAAAGTTGGACACATCATTTTGCGATGTGATGTGTCCAATATTTTTTATGAATTTTTATATCGAAAGCGGAGGATTTTTACAATGAAAAAGCTGAAAATGACAGCTCATTTTTCGGCAGATCACCACTTGATCGGCAATACTTTATTGTTCTCGATCGTTTGTTCCGTCGCCAAAGCAATCAATAACAGAACTTGTAATACAAGGCGCACATACCTCGTCGAAATCCAAGGGGGCGCAATTCCCGCCAGCCAAGAGCTTTTCGCCCCTTTGATCTCTATCCGACCGTCCTCGCCCGGCGTAACGATTGCAGAAATTGCCTCTGCGTTAAACCAAGAGTTTTTCGCCATGCTCAGTTCGGATACATTTCTATACAGCCTTTTGCGGGCTTGTCAAGGGGCAAATCCAAATCTGTCGCTCTCTTGTATCCGTTTTGCGGTATTGGACTAGCCTAAACGGGGTCGAACCCCATAAGCCTCTTGAGCACCTTGACGCCGTATTTGCCGACCGCGATGCGCTCGCCGCGACGGTAGGCAGTACTATCTATGAGGTCGGTGCAGTCGTAAGGAGCGGTCATGCTTCCCGTCTCATACTCGCGCTCAACGGCGATCATCGCGTCAAACGCGCCACGTCTCTCGATTACAGTCATGTTCTCGCTCGCCTCAACAAAGGGAAGAATTCCAACCTCGGCGCATATGTCCTTGATGATCTTCGCAAGGCTCTCGGGCGTCGGGATAAAGCCCAGAACCACGATCTTGCCCTTGCCGTAAGGCGTGGACGTGATCGCCGCGCGTCCTTCGAGGTAATCTCCCACGGTGTAGCTTGCAAGCACCTCCGCGTTTTCGCCCGCAATCAGGGTGTCAAACAGATACGGCATGGTCTCAAGATCCGTTCCGCCAATTCCCGTGACCTTAACGGGAGGCACGTCCTTGGCCTCGGGCGCGTAAGCGGGGATGGTATAATCGATCGTCACGTCGGCAGCATCCTCAAGACTTCCCGTCGCGCGTTTGATGAACTTTGCGCCGTTCTTGGTGCGGATATCGGTCAGAGCGGATGCAACCCAAACGCCGCCCTCGCGCACCCAATCCAGAATGCGCTTCGCCAGGTCGTAATACTCAAGGCTCGTAAGGTGTGCGGTATAAAGCACGCGCCCATCGGTAAAATCACCGTTGGCGGGGATCGCCGCGGGAGAGAGGCGCGCGTTGGAGAGCGCCAAAAACTCGTCCGTAACGTTGTCGATGTAGCGGAAGCCGTTATACATCGGTTGCATCTCAAAGGTCGTGTCGGACTCCGTGGAGCTCATGACGTAGAGTCCGTTGCATACGGGAGCAGTGTCGTTGATCAGCTCCGCGCAGGCGTCCATGTCGCGCGAGAGCTTTTGCACCTCGCCCTTGATGTGGCGCGCTCTGCCGTTGGATTCGATGACCGAGCCGTGCATCAATTCATGTCCTGCGTAGTGCGTTCTCCAGAGCCAATAGTTGATGCTTGCCGCGCCGCTTGCAATGTGCATCCAGCCGTTCATCTCAACAAAGCCGGGGTGTCTCATATATTTCGAGGTCTCACTGCCGTTCCAGCAGCAGGAGGTTTCAGTCAGCCAATACGGCTTCTTTTTTGCATGATACCACAGATTGCTCCAGTACACCTGCTTGTTGAACAGACCGTCGCACGCGTACTGATTGAACTGCATGATGTCCATCCGCTCCGACATATCCTCATACGAGAGCTCCTGGAAGAACGGCATCATATCGGTGCCGACGGGTTGGTTTGTATACTTTTTGATGGCGTCGTACTGCATCTGCACGTAACGCGTGGAGCAATCTCTCTGGAATTCGCGCCAGAGTGCCTTGACGGCGGGATGCATCCATTGATCGTACGGGCGGTAGATCTGCTCAAAGGACTCGATGCGTGATGAGAACACGCCCGTGCCCACCTCGCGGTTATAACGCTCCACGTCGCCGCCAAAGCGCTGGTTCAGCCAACCGCGATACGCCGTGACGCACTTATCGCACACGCAGAAGAAGCCGTCCTTTGCCGAGGAGATCTCGTTGTCGATCTGCCAGCCGATGACGTTTTGGTCCTTGCCAAACTCCTCTGCCATCTTTTCGGTCATACGGGTGACATGGCGGAGATATTCAGTGTGATTATAGCAGCAATCCTGACGTCCTCCGTGCCAGCGGGGCTTATTGTCCGCGCGCAGGCCGTAGATATCGGGATATTTTTCACTCAACCAAAGAGGGGGCGTTGCGCCGGGAGTACCCATGATGACCATGATGTCCCGCTCGCGGCAGGCATCTACGACCTCGCGGAAGAGCGAAAAATCAAAGCGTCCCTCCTCGGGCTCCATCGTTTTCCATGCGAATTCCGCGACACGTACGCAGGAAATGCCATGCTCCAGCATTTTATCCAGATCCTCCGCGATCTGTTCGCGCTCCCATGCCTCGGGGTAGTACGCAACACCTAAAAATTGTTTTTTGTTCATGTCCTCAATCCTTCAATATATTTCGTATGCTCTCGCCACAAAACGCGAGAATATCGTGCAAAACGTGAAAATATCCTCTCGCATTTCCATCGGGTAAATAGACCGCACCGCGCACCGATGCGGGCGGCTCTGCCACGATTGGAAATCCCGACGCCGTTCCATTAAATTTCAATGACACCGCCGTTTTCGGGCGCGATCACACGCGGAACGTACGCCTCAAGCGCCGAAACAAGCTCGTCACGGTGCTCGTCGCGCTCAAACAAATGATGAATACAGAGGGTACCGTCAAAGCCATCCAAATACGGCGCCAGCTCCTTGACTCCAAAGTGATACAGCTCACACACAAACAATGCACATTCCCGCAACGCCTCTCCCGGCAGGTCCTGTGCGACAAGACCGTGCGAAAGATCGCCCGAAAAAAGCACCCGTTTATCGCTTGCACGCTCCGTCACAAGGATCGCATACGAGGGCGTGCCTCCGTTTGGAAAATGCTTGGTTGGAATATAATCGACAAAAATATGCTCGTCCTCATACACTCTGCCCGCGGCGGCAAGAACAAAATTCAGGCGTTCACGGTCAATTTTTCCACCGTAGGAAAGACTTGCTAAAATCATTCGCTCGGTTGCCGCGATCAGCTCGCGCGTTGGGAAGATCAGCTTCAGCTTGCAATCCCGCCATGCCCAATTGGCAAGGTCCACGAAGGGGAAAATACCCGCCGTGTGATCCCCGTGATAATGCGTCACAAATACCGCGCGTACGCGCGTCGGATCTTTGTCAAGGCGCAAAAGGCCATCAGCGAGGGAGCAGCCCCCGTCAATGATAATAAATCGCGTCACCGCACTCGACCATCGTTGCCACAAATTTGCTGCCCGCGCGTTCAATGCAACCGCCCGCGCCCATCAAAGTAATCTTCATAGCGGCTTGACCTCCCCTCGCTCAATGCTTACAACGTCTCCGTCCTTTGCTACCCAAACGGGATATGCCAGATGTGTTGCCATATCGCAAATCAAGGGAAGCTTCTCCTCAACAGGCCACAGATGGGTGATCGCAAGGCTTTTTACCGCCGATGCAGCAAGATACCCTTCTATATGTCGTGGGAAAAAGTGCGCCATTTCGCACACGAACAGATCATGCGGCTCTGCCGCTTCTGCGGGATAGTCGTTCTCCCGCAATTCATAGGACAAATCCCCCGAAAACAGTACGGATGCGCCAGTAGAGAGCTCCTTGACAAGGATCCCGTAAGACGGCAGTCCAATGTTCTTCAGATGTGCCGTTGGATGATAGGTGACGCTGACGTTCTCGTCGCGAAAAACCTCACTGCACCATGCCAAGCAAAACTCGATGTTCGGTGCGGGATTCTCCCCGTTCGGGCAATAAAAGGTAGCGGCAAGATACTGTCGGTATGCGTCAATCATCTCCTGTGTAGTGAAAAAGATTTTAAATTTGAGATCGGGCATACGCCAAGCAAGTGTGGAAATACCCGCAACGATCCCGCCCGTATGATCGCTGTGGGAATGTGTGGTAAAAACGGCACGAAGTCTTGAAGCATCCACCCCGTAGTCACGCATTGCATCAGAAAACGAAACACCCGCATCCACAAAATATACACCACTTCCAGACTCGATCATATAACAAGAGCAAAAGCGATCCTTTTGAGGAATGCCGTGGCTGGTTCCGACAAATGTAAGCCTCATTTGGTAAAATTCCTTTCATCGTTTGTTTGGTTCCTATATTATACACGACTTTTTTCCAAAAAGCAAATGCATTAAGTAACTTTTTTGTGGCATAATGTAACCAAAACGAGACCGTATCATATGCGTGGACAAAGTTCGTCCACGTTGTGTCGACAAAGGTGTGAATAAAGTATGGAATGGACTATCAATAAGTGATCCGGAAAGTTTTTTCTTCGCCATCAGACGCCATTTGGCGCCGGCAACAACCTCATGGTCGGTATGACCGCGGCTGTGGCCGTTGCTATCGAAGAGGCAAGCAAATAAGTCGGACTCTACAAAACTTTTTCAAATTCTTGTAACGACAGAAACTTGCAAAAAAAGTAAATAATGATTAAACACATCATTTCGGGGTTACCCGTCATGATGTGTCTAATTTTTTATACTGGTTTTGGAAAAAACGCTTGATTTATTCGGAAACGTATGCTATAATAATCCAAAAAGGTCGATTTAGTGTGATTTAGCACACAGATATCCTTTTCAGCCTCCCTTTCACGAATCTGCCAAAGACGGCAGAACGGAGATTATTATGAATGACATTAATCTTAAACTCACGCAAAAAATGTCCGAGGGAAAGCTACTCTACGGAACAGTCTTAACCAGCGGAAGTCCTCTTATCACCGAAATGCTGGCACAGTGCGGCTTTGACGTGCTTTGGCTTGATATGGAGCACAGTGCCATCGGTATCGAAAGTCTGCTGAACAATATGATAGCGGCTCGAAGCGGCGGCACCCCCGCATGGGTTCGTGTTCCTTGGAATGATCCTGTTAGGGTAAAGCCCGTTATTGATATGGGCGCAGATGGCGTTATCTTTCCTTTTATCAGAACAGTCGATGACGCAAAACTCGCGGTTGCCTCCTGCACCTTCCCTCCAAAAGGGATCAGAGGCTATGGACCCCTGCGGGCATTGGATTACGGTCGAATCACACAAGCCGACTTCGTTGAATCCGCCTACCGTGATTGCAAGCGCATCATTCAGATCGAACACGTAGATGCGGTCAATAACCTTGAGGAAATTGCGGCGATCGATGGAATAGACGGCTATATCGTCGGCCCCAATGATCTGTCAGGCTCCATCGGCAAGCTGGGGCGCATGCACGATGAAGAAATGATCGCGCTCTACCGCCGAATCGGAAGCGTTTTGAAGGCGGCGGGAAAGCCTGCCGGCATCTTCACGGGCGGTTATGCCGGAACGCTGAATACCGATGATATAGAGCGGTGGATAGATATGGGCTATACGATGTTCTTCACGGGAAGTGACTGCGGTATGGTTTATAACAGTGCCACTGCTATGATAAATGCTTTCAACAAGTCATTCAAAAAGGAGTAAACCATGTACCAAAATATTCCCTCCCCCGAGCAATATTTCGGGTATGCCCCCGGTGCAGACAGAAAAATGACACACTGGTATGAGTTGTGCGGCTATTATCGTCTGCTCGCACGCTTAAGCGACAGAATGAAGCTCGTCGAATGCGGAAAGACCTCCGAGGGAAACGATTTTCTGATGATCTATATATCCGAAAAGGAGAATCTCGATCACCTTGAGCGTTACCGAGAGATCTCTCTCAAAATGGCAGACCCACGGGGACTTACCGAGAGTGAAATCGATGCTCTTGCAGGTGAGGGGCGCGCCGTTTGCATGCAGAGCTATGGGCTACATTCCAACGAGGTTGGAGGTCCGCTTGCAGCCCCCCACATTCTCTATGAATTGATTACCGCGAGTGAGGGTGATCTGCTTCGCGTTTTGAAAAACGTCATTTTCATCATGTCACCGTGCAGCGAGCCGGACGGTCAGATTCTCTATACCGAGTGGTACAGAAAATGGTACGGCACCGAATTTGAAGGCTCGTATTCCCCATATCTGCGCCACAACTGGGCAGGTCACTCCAACAATCGAGACTCCGTAAACGAATCTGTAATCGAAACGGTGTACTTGAATGACGTACTCATCCGCAACTGGAAGCCACAGGTGTTCCAAGATTACCACCACCAATGCCCCTATGACCCAAGAATGAGTATTTCACCCTTCTGCGATCCCATTCACCCTGCAATTGCACCTCTGGTACAAAGAGAAGGCGCTCTTTACGGCGCGCAAATGGCTTACGATCTATCCCGCGCCGGAAGGCGTGGTATTGTGTCGGGCGGCGACGTCCGTTTCAGCGATTATCCCATCACAACGTTCTACGGAAACGCCAGACTTCACAATACCTGCGGTATGCTGACGGAAAGCGCGGACGTCGCTATCGCACGTCCGCTTTATATTGAAAGCGACGCACGACGCGGAATCGTAACATCTGCCAATCCCGACCCATGGGAGGGCGGTATGTGGCATCTGAGTGACATCGTCAGTCAGATGAAAATCGCATCGCTCTCGCTTCTCACAGCAATTTCCAAATCTCCGAAGAACGTTTTAAAATCGATGGCAGCAAAGGCTCTCTCACAGATCGCCCGCGGAAAGGCATCAAAGGAACAATTCTATCTTCTCAAAAAAGAGCAGCACGATCCGTCGGCGCGTCACCGTTTTCTCGATCTGCTACTGAGGCAAGGCGTCGAGCTCTATGAGTTACAACACGACACAAAAATCGGCGGCGTAATCTATCCCCAAGGTACAGTTGCCATACCTTTGGCGCAGCCATACTATGCTGTAGTCGATCTTTTTTGTAATCCACGACCGCTTCCACTGAGCGACTTCAATGCGTGCGACAGTCAGGGCATGCCTCTCGTCACGGACGATGCGAACGTTTGTATTGCACTCTCCATGGGACTGTCGATAGATATCGCCGGCGAGGATATTCCCGACGATGCGCTCGGCAAATACCATCACGAAAAACCTTGCTGTACCTATGGTGCAAACGAAAACGAAAGCTACGTGAAAATAAACGCTCACCTCGCTTCAGGAGAGGCAGTATACCGTGACAAAAAAGGAGACTTCCATCTCACACCCGCACTTGACCGCACCGCCGTACAAAGACATAAGATCGGTCTTTATAAAACCAGATATACGGGGAACGAGGAGGAAGGCTTTACCAGAAATTTACTGCACCGATCGAAGTTTGATTATCGCATTGTTCTCCAGGACGAGCTATGCGCAGGCCGAGTTCCCGATGTTGATGTGTTGATCTTCGCAGGTGAAAGCTACAGCAAGCTCAATGGCGTCCCCACTCCTCCGCGTGGTGTGGTGGATGGCTATGTCACATTACCAGACGAATATTACGAAGGGCTTGGGGAAGTCGGCGTTGCCACACTCTGTCAATTTCTCGACGGTGGCGGTCGCATACTTGCTTGGTGTGAGTCCACCGTCTATCTTTCCGAAAAATTAGATCTCGGCATCCGTTTCCCCTTCTTGCATCTGCCTGCAAATAAGTTCTCCACACTTGGCTCACATATCAGGATACACTACGAGCGATCTCCGCTGACGCTGGGCATTCCCACAGACAGCACCGTTTATCACCGCCAGAAAACCGTGTTTGAGCTTGATGACAGCAGTAATATCGAGGTGTTTGCACGCTATGCCGAACGTGACGTTTTGGCAAACGGATTCCTCATCGGCGAAGAATATCTCGCAGGCAAGCCCGCAGCGCTTCGCGTTCCTTACGGTAAGGGGGAATGTGTATTTTTCGGTTTCGATCCTCAATACCGTATGCAGCAGGACGTCAGCTTCAAGCTGATATTCAATGCGTTGCTTTAATCATATCGGCGTGCCTCCCTATACTCATTGTGATCAAAAAAGCAAGCAAATAATCCTTGCAGCATAAGGCTTTTTGAGAATTCCGTATTTTTACGGAGCGCCTGAAAAAATCTTTTCGCTAAATTTTAAACACAAAAAAGTCGGACACATTATTTTAGAAGCCTGCAACAAAAAACACCCAATACCGTTGTTTGGCGGTATTGGGTGTTTTAGGGGAAAAGAATTTTATCTTTTCTTGATTTTAATCAGATATGACGTATAGTTGGGAAGAGGTCGCCGGATGGTTATTTTATCACCGTAATAAATAATACTGTCTGCAAGAGACAGATCATGATCGTTATCGTGAAGATAAACGTCTATTTCACTGCCGTTTTCGGACGAGAAGCCGTTGATGTCAATGGATATTTGCGTTCCTTCGTGGTTGTCGTCGTTGTGGTAATGCGTAATGATCAACGCTGCCTCCCCTTCATTTCTTGCAGCGCAAATATATACGTTTGGATTGTCGCAATCACAGTAGGTTGATTGTCCAAGCGTATAGAGCGTATGAAACATGGGAAATGAGTAGTAAGCCTTTGTCGTTACCTTTCCAAGTTGCATGAAATCAAACAGACCGTTCCAATTGCATGGTCTTGCGTCGTAATACATCAGCATATCAACCGAACCGCGTTGACAGGAGCACATCGTTGCAAGATTGAATGCCGCGCCCTTCACCTTCTTTTGCTCGATGTAGCTGTATATCATGTCATCTCCGGACCAGCCAAGAACATAATTCCACTCGTTGAGAATGCTTTCGGTTTTGGTAAATCCATTTTGATCCAACAACTCACGCATACGCGCGGCCCGAGTTTCGATAGCATCAATATCGTGCGCATAAATGTGCCAAGAAAAGAAATCAAGCGGAGCCTTGAGCTGGGCGAGAAATTTTTCAGCAAATCCGTGATGTACGGCAAGTGCAGGACCTCCGATCTTCAGGTGCGGAAAGCATTGCTTTAAATGTGTTGCGGCAATGTGATATAATTCAAAAAAGTCCTTTTGTGTGCCGCCCCAAGTCCGCTTGTTTGTAGCGGAATCCTCATCCAGATCCGGTTCGTTCCAAATTTCCCAGTACTCTATGTTGCGATTGGAACCGTTTGCCCATCCCTCGTTACAGTGGCGAATGATGTGCTCGCAGATGACTGCCCACTTTTGAAAGTCCTTTGGAACAAGTGTTCCGTATTTTTTTATTTCATGCTCGATGCGGGAGCCTAATCGATAGAATATTTTTGCGCCGCCCGCTTCTATCATGTCGAGATAGTGATCGGTACAAGCAAAATCGTAGGATTCCGGGTTGTATGGGTCAGCATCAAAATTCGGGAAAATCGCATGAACATCTATCGTATGCTCAAGACCGTATTTTGTATAAAATGAGGAATCGTGGGTTCGAGCATAAGGAATTCCTGCAGCTTTAAATTCTTCGAGATTTCCATTTCTAATCTTTGAAACATTACGACTATCATCCCAGCCGCCGCTATGTTCGCCTACGCTACAGGATGGACCGTTGTTTACTGCATGCATTGGCTTTATCTTGCCGATGATTTTGTTTAAGTCAATCGTTACATTGGACATATACAATTAAACTTCCTTTCAGTTATATTGGTTCAAAGCAATATAATTATACCACACCGCAATATCAAAGTCAAGTAAAATCAATTGAACGTCTGCGCTCTTGTGCTTATCAAAATTGATGTCAAGCGATAACAAACGGTTCAAACAGTGAGGTCAGGAGGGCATAGAGGAGAGGAATAGAGATGACGCAAAACGTATGCGGGATCAGCGCCATGCTCGCGTCCGTACTGTGGCGCCACCGTATGCTTCGAGAAAGACGACTGTGTTGAGCCCTAAAGCAGACCCCGTTGCGCCCCCATCTTCGCTTGGGATACGTTCACTATGAGATCCCGCTTCCTTTTGAAGTCATACTGAAGTGTGTATGCGATAAAGATGTTGCGATCTTTGCCGAAAGCAAGGACGGAGAAGAGGTATCAATAATGGACGGATTTGCAACCTTGCAGGGCGAGGAAACCATTTCCTTCCGAATCTGCAAGTACGGAAAGCAGAGAGTTGAAACAATTGATTTTACAGGCGACTTTCGACAGATCTAACTGTAGTGCCCTCTCGGGCATAATATAATGTAAAAAAAGCAAAGGAGTACCATCTCATGACAAAAATCACTTGCCTCGGAGATTCTATCCGCTTACAGTACACGCCCATCGTGCGTGATCTGCTCGGCGCGGATTTTGAGGTCTACGCCCCGTCGGAAAACTGCCGATTTGCCAAGCACACGCTGCGCGGTCTCTTCGACTGGGAAAAGGACATGCGCGACAGCCGTATCGTGCATTGGAACAACGGACTGTGGGATATGTGCGATCTGTTCGGCGACGGTCTTTTCACGTCCGAGCAGGAGTATGCCGATAACATCCTGCGCATCGCTGACCTGCTCCTCTCACGCCATGATACCGTCATTTTCGCGACCACCACGCCGGTCAGTCCGCTCAACGTTCACAATAAAAATGCGGACATCAAGCGCTATAATGACATGATCGTGCCCCTTCTTCGTGCGCGCGGCGTGATTATCAACGATCTCTACTCGCTCGTTGCTGCCGATCTCGACCGCTACATCTGTGATGACAAAATTCATCTGTCGCAGGAAGGGATCGAGATGTGCGCCAAAGCGGTGGCGGACAGCATCCGCGCGGCGGAGCAGACACTTCCCACGGACTCCTCCGAGAAGATCACTGCGCCATCAATCTCAAGCGACGGCGCTCCTGTCCCATTTGAGGACCGGTAAAGCACCCATTCTTTACGGATCATTTGAAATTGAGCATCCGTACTCGTTACACCCTTCTGAATTTCAAAACAAAAACAAGGTGATCCAAATGCAAAATTGCATTGACTCACCTTGTTTATTTCGTTTTTACTGTTTTGCGGCAATCTTTTGCGCATCATTCGAGGCACCCACCGCGTCTGCCTTTGGAAAGTCCTGCTGTTTCTCATCATGCTCCGCCATCTTGCGTTCCATTTTGCGTACCACGATCGGGTACAGAATCGCCACGAAGATCGACGAGCCGACCCACGCCATGGGACCCGCGAAAAAGAGCATCTGGATATTATCCGCAAAGAAGAAGGACACGAACAGTCGCGCAACAAGTTCCACAATGCCGCAAAACAGCGTCGGTACGGTCGAGCCCAAAGACTTGAGTCCCGCACGCCATGCAAACAACATGGAGATACATGGGAAAAAGGCAATCTGCGTAATCAGGTATTGGTGCGCAAAATCGAGGATCGCCACGTCGTTTCCGACGAACGCCATGTAGACAAATCTGTCCAGCGTGGTCAGCACAAACAAAAGCACCACGCCGCCGATCCCCAGAAAGATGAGCAGCGTATTCCGCACACCGCGTTGCACGCGCGTAAACTGTCCCGCACCAAGATTCTGCGCACAAAAGCACATCAAAGCACTTTCAAACACCGAAAAGAATATCCAGAACAGGTTCATGATCTTTGATCCCATTGCGATACCCGTGATGGCGGCAGTGCCGTGCACATTGATCGCCGCCTGCAGGATCATCGAACCGAGACTGGTCACTGCACTCTCCAGTCCGATCGGAAGACCGATACCGAGCAGACGCTTCATCATCGCAAAGGACGGCGGTGCCTCCTCCCACCCGAAGTGCAGCATCTTCATCTTGCACTTAAAAATGATCAAATATATCAACGATCCTGTCGCGGTGGAGCAAAGCGTACCGAGCGCCGCACCCGCGATCCCCATCGGGAAGACGTAAAGGAAAATAAAATTGAACACAACATTGCCAAAGCCGTTGACAAGTCCGATGTAAAGCGGCGTTTTGGTATCGCCGAGCGCACGGAACGTCCCCGAAAGCAGCCATATCGGTGCCGCGAACGGCTTTGCCAGAATGATGATGGTCAGATACGTCACAGACATATCCATCAGCTCATCCGGCGTGTTCATCAATTGGAGCAGAGGTTGGCAAAGAATGAGCGAAACGATCGTAATCGTACCGACGAGAAAAACGGTCAGATATGTGGCGTTTGCCATCATACGGCGCAAAAGCTTGTGATCGCCCGAGCCGAAGATATGCCCTGCGGTGATGGAAAATGCACCGATAACCGTGGAGGAAAGATTGTTGAGCATCAGCATCGGCGCACTCGATGCGCTGACCGCCCCCAGTGCATCGGAGCTGACGAACCAACCGACCATCAAGCTGTCAGTAAAGCTGTAGATATAACTCATCATGCTGCCCATCAGCATGGTCAGCGCAAAGGAAACAATCAGCTTTGTCGGGCTTCCACGCGTCAAGTCCTTTACCATGATCTCCACCTCCATAACCGCTGTCGTTGCTTATATTATATCTCAAAGCCACTTTAAAGGCAATAAACAAAACCGACATTCATTTGTACTTTTCCGACATTTCGTATTTGACCGTCAAAAAAATCATTGCAGATACCAAGTGGCTCGCATGCATATGCATGCGAGCCACCTGTGATTTTTCTCTATTTATTATTTCGCGAACTCGGTACCGATTTTTGCCGCCTCGATCGTGCGCACGGTCTCGATTGCCTGCGCGGACGTGATCGGATAGGGCTTGTTGTTACGGTATGCATCGTAGAAGTAATCCCAGATGATCTCGGTCTTACCGTCGGACGAAGGAATCTCCTCTTCCTTCCACACGAGCTTTTCGGAGTTGCCGAATGCCGCACCCGAGCCGGGCGTTGCGGGATCCGCCTTGATATCCATCAACTCTACGTCAGGATCGAGATACTTCATCTTGATCGTTCTGTTTTCATAAATCAGCGTACCTCTGGTACCGTATACCATGTACTCCGGAACGGGAAGCGCTACGCCGCCGCTGATTTCCATATCGACAACGCGACCGTTAACACCCTTGAACACGAGCTTGAGATGGTCCTCTGCGTCACCAACCGCCGTTACACGCTTGATGTCGGAGAACATCTCGGTGTATGCACCGCCGCAGAACTGGATTGCATGGTCGACGATATGCGGACCCCAGTTGAGTAACTGTCCGCCACCGAACTCCTTGATGGTCTGCCAGTCGTTGCGACGCTGATAACTGTTTCTTGCCAGACGAACCTCGAAAACGTCACCGAGAATACCGGAATCGATGATCTCGTTGATCTTGAGAAAACCTTCCTCAAGGCGTCTGTTGTGACGAACGAATACCTTCGGACCTGCTGGCTGGCTACCGAGCTTAACAAGCTCCAGTGCTTCTTCATAGGTCTCGCAGAACGGCTTTTCTACCAGAACGCTCTTGCCTGCAAGTAGCGCCATCTTTGCGTGCTTGTAATGATCGCAGGAGCGAGTTGCGATATCAACAACCTCTACCTCGGGATCTGCAATCATCTCCTCGATGTTCAAATATCCGCGGCAACCGAAGGTGTTTTTAAATTCTTCAACACGCTCGGGGATCAGGTCGCAAGCTGCAACCACCTCATATTTATCGGGGCGAGCCTTGAGGCAGTCCTTATGTACGGACATACCGATTCTTCCAAGACCAACCACACCAATTTTAATCGGCTTTGACATAGTGTCCTCCTTAAAACATACATCATAAAATATACACGTTACGTGTCAATTCATTATAACAAAACTCCCGTTGTTTGTCAAGGCAAAATCCAAAAAAAGCAAAAAAACTTATGCGCATTGCCTCATCGCTCCTGCCACAGGTCGCGACAAAGTTTTTTCTCCAGCCATTCCAGCCCTTGACGCAGATGCAACAGCTTGAACAGATAATGCCGCACAAGATCAATGCACGAGCAGAACAAATAGATCACCAACGCCGCAACCAGCACGGCAACGACCATATACCACGTATCAAACGACCCAAACTCGTAATAACGTAGCTTCATGAACTTCTCCCAGATCAGCGGATGCACGTGAACAAGATACACACCGAACGCCGCAGGCGACATGAATTTGATAACCGCGCGGACAGAACGCGGAAATTTCAGCCTTGAGAAGCCGATCAGCAGAGCAAAGCCTGCGATAAGAATTGTGGGAGAGGTATAGTTTACCGCTACACTTCCGTTATCCGTGCAAAATTTGAATAAATGTGTGGCAATCACAGCCACGAAATAGGTCAGAAAGCAAGCAGGCTTCGGAATACTTGAAAAACTGTTATACTTGGATACGTACGCGCCGATCACGTAAAGCACCGACAGCCACATCATATTATATCCGCTGGAGATATAAAAGGTATTGCTGATTTTTGCCCCAAACAGCTCCGTACGGAATACCGACGGCAAAAAGGAGAACAGGATCACAGCCGCAATGATCATCACACGCATCTGCTTCTGTGGCATATGATTCACCGCATAATTGTAAAACGGAATGAAAAAGAACATCGCAAAATACGCGGTAAAGTACCAGTACTGATTTTTGGCGGCAGGAAAAATCATATTCCAGATCTGCTGCTCGCCCACCATTTCGGGATAAAAATGCGAAAACAATAGCGTGATAATTCCCGTGTAAAAGAACACCTGTAGCCAGAGCATCACGATATTCGAGTATTTGAATTTCGATTTGACCCCGACATAGCCCGAAATCAGCGCATAGCAGTTGACACAGCAATATGCGGCAATCTCCAAAAACCACGCCACATGATTGTTGAGCGGATCCTCTAACTTTGCAGATGCGCCGAGCACACCGCCCTGCCCCAACACGTGCAGAACCGTCACAAACAGCATCGACACCATACGCAACAGGTCAATCCCGTAATTGCGCTCTCGCACCGCAGGAGTTCCCGTCAGCATCGGCGTGCCCTGCTCTGTCACTTGCACAGAAACATTTGTATCCATTCCCAGCACCTCCGTATCAGCGTCTGCGCGGAGCGCGGCGGCACTCAGGACAGACGTAGTGAACGGTCAGCTCGTAATCCTCGATTTCCGCTCCGATATGCTCCTCCAGTGTATCGGACAGCGAGGGAAGCTGGATATCCGAGATCTTGCCACACTTGTCGCACAGCAAATGATCGTGCGGCTCAACTATCTTGTCAAAGCAATCCGCCACGCCGTCGATATGCAGGCGCTTGATCAGTCCTGCCTCGTTCATGGCGTTGAGATTGTTATAAATGGTTGCCATCGCGATGGAAGGCATCTTCAATTTGGCAAGAAAAAAGATTTCATCCGCGGTCAGATGTCTGTCCGATTGCTTTAAAATGCTGATAATCAGCTCGCGCTGTTTGGTCATGTCAACCTCCAAATAATCGAATTAGAATAAATCTAATTATATTATAATTCATTCCGACCTCCTTGTCAACCAATTTTTTGTAATTTTTTCCGGCTTTTTCGTTTTTACTTTTCAAAAGGACAAAAATATGATATAATAATAGAAACAGAAAAGTTAAGGAGGGCGATACAATGATTCGGATTTTCGGAATAAAAACAGATGCGCTCCCCTCGTGTGAGACGATTTTGGCTGACCTCTCCGAGGAATGGATCTCGGTCTGGAGCATGCGACACGGCGATCCCATGCACGCAAAAAATTCCCTCTCCATGCGGCAAAGTCTCGGAGGATTACTTCTGCTCCACCGTATGGGGGCTGACGGCAGGCTGTGCTACGAGGACGGCGGAAGACCCTATCTAGCCGATGCATCGGCAGATTTCAGTATCACACACACCGACGGCTTTGTGCTGTGTGCACTGGAGACCGATTCGTGCACGCCACGCGTCGGTCTGGATGCAGAATCGCTCTCCCGCATTTCCACACTCTCTTATCCTGCATTGGCGTCCCGCTGGTTTGCCCCTGCGGAGCAGAAAATGTTTGATGCATCGCCCACCCCCGAATGCTTCGCACGCATCTGGACGCGTAAGGAGGCGCTGGTGAAGTATCGCGGCACGGGACTGTCAGGTCTGCATGCGGCAGACACCGCCGTGGCAGAAAAAAGTGGCATTCGTTTTACCGAATACCGCGTGGGTGACGTGCTCGTGACGCTTTGCCACGCCACAGAGGGCGCACCGAAGAAAATCGAATATCCAACCGATCATTTTTGCGATTTGCAAACACAATAGATCGTGAAATGTTGACATCACCGGTGACACAATTTAGTTAAAAAAATCATTTTCTCATTATGTCGAGGCAACCTCTGCCGAGGAATGTCGTTTTTATTTCAACCACCGATCAAGGAAATCATAACCCTCCTCCAGTGCCCACATGGGTGGGCGATGACCTGTGGCATGATTGACGAACTTCAAACGCGCATCGTCGGGCGCATAGCCCTTAGCGCGGCGCATCATCTCGCCGCTCGTCTCGTTGTCGTACTTTCCCGCAATCAGGCAAAACGGCTTCGGCGCAGCAGATGAAAGCAGCTCGGCGTGATCCATCCCCGAATCGATCAGATGCTCTACATCCTTGCCCCAATACCAATCGTCCCGCCAGTTGCTCTGCTCCCAACCGATGCCGAAATCGCTCGCCAAAATCACACGGATGCGATCGTCAAGACATCCCGTGTAAAATGCCATCTTTCCTCCAAGCGAATGTCCCGCAATACCGATTCGTGTTGCATCAACGCGCGCGTCTTCCGCAACCGCATCCAACAAAAGCGTTGTGTCCTGCACCAGCTTTCCGATGCCGCTCCAATGCGGATGATCGTGCCGCAGCGCGTCCGCAGCATCCTGCCAGCGTGAAAAATCCCTGCGTTCTTTGTTGCTTTCGATATAGGTCAGGTGATACGCATCTGCGCACGCTGCCACGTAGCCGCGCCTCACCAGGTGCAGCATCATCTCCACGCCCTCGTACGACGGAAGCATCTCACCCGTGGCGGGCTCGAAGCCAAGCATCGCCTCCGGAAAATAAAACGGCACCACGACTGCAGGCGCAGCTTTTGTCAGCTTTTTCGGAAACACCATCATCACGCGCTGATGTGTCCCTGCACCATTTTCCTGACGGTACAGCTCCGCATCAAATTCTGCGTGCGAAAAGCCCGTAAGCCAAGTCAGTGCACTGTTTGGCATCGCGCACGACGGCGTGCCGAGCGCATCCAGCCATTTTTGCCTGATCGGATTCATAGAAAAATCTCCTTCCTTGAAATCGACTTTATTATATTATATCACAGTTGAAAGTCGAACGCAACATCAAATAGCAAAACCCCCTTGGAGTACCTGCGATCGTGCAGGCTCATTCCTGTCTTGTTACTACTTTTTTTTAACCTTGAGTAAACACCGAGTTTCCTAACAATACCTTTACTGAAACTGTTTTTATGCTATAATATAAGCAGAAGCAGACGTCGGCTTATTTTTATTTCAATGGAGGTATGATTATGGAAATGACTATTGGTGCAAATATTAAGCGTTTGCGCACGGCAAAAAATATTACGCAGGAACAGCTTTCGGTTGCTATGAATGTCACTTGTGCGGCAGTCAGCAAATGGGAGCGTAGTGAAACTTATCCCGACATTACGCTTCTTCAGCCATTGGCTTATTTCTTTGGAGTAACGCTCGACGAGCTCATGGGTTACAATCAAGAAAAAATCCAAGCTGAAATTGACGAAATAATTGTTCTATATAGACAACATTGGAACGATAAAAAAGGTCGAGAGATAATCGTGAAAGCTTACAAAGATTATCCGAACGACTATTGGATTATGCACTATTATATGTGGAATGTTGGCGGCGATTTGGCTGACAATGATCCCGCTGTTTTGATTGCGCACAAAGGCGAATTTCTTGCTATCTGTGAAAGAATATTGGAAGGCTGTACCGAGGAGAGTCTTCGCCTTGGCGCGTGGAATATGCGCGCGAAAATTCTTCATGCAGAAGGTAAAACGGAAGAAGCACTGGAAATTTACAAAACGAAATTTACCGATTGGTACACCACCAGCGGACAAAAGACAGAACAACTGTTTGCTAAAGACACAAGCGAATATTATTTCCACGTTCAAAAGAATATGTATGAGCTTGTCGATTTCGCGGCAGATAAGCTCGGCAGAACCGTATTTTTCAATCCTTTTCTCTCGATGGACGAAAAGGTGGAGCATGCATTACAGTATGGGAAATTGATGCTAGATACATTTGAAAAAACCGAAGAAGCATTCTTCCTTATGCTCGCAAGTTCTTTCCTTGGAAGAATGGAAAACGACCTTTGCTATCGCGGTGGAACAGACGAACAAGTAATCGCAGTTATGGATAAACACCTGTATGTAACGAAAAAAAATGAAGATATGAGAACAAAAAACGAAGCATTGAATCGTGCCTTTGACCGTTACGGCGAAGCGATAAGCGGAAACTTTTTCAAATTTAATCTTGATTATCGTGCCAATGCAAAGGGGGGCAGACGAGCAGAACTTTTGAAAAATCCAGATTACTGTGCCGTATTAGACAAGTATAAATAATTTTCTTTTGCCCCGCCTTGCGCGGGGCCTCGATTGTGTGTCCACAAATGCAGTACTTCTAAAGACTTAATTAAAGACTACAAGCATATTTACGGACTTCAGTTGAGAAAACGATTCACACAATCCAAAGTCTTCTCCTGCGGGAGAAGGGAGACCGCATTAGCGGTGGATGAGGAGTTAGTTAAAACTTTGGAACACCTCATCCGTCACGCTTCGCGTGCCACCTTCCCCTACCGGGGAAGGCTTTCTGATCACTGTCCGTCGTAACAAACTTGCAAACATGTGTCACCTGTTTGTTACCTTCAATGAAATCAGTGCTTGCGAGGAAAAATAGACAGACTTTCGGAGCGCACCAATCAAAGGCTCTCCCCCATTGGGAGAGCTCCCGCATTAGCGGGTGCGAGGAGAGCATATTCAACCCTCTCCGTCAGCCATCGGCTGCCACCTCGCCCCTAGGGCGAGGCATTTTTATCGTCTGACAGTACATCCAAAAGGTGTAACACGCTATACCTTGCGGAGCAAGGCATGTGAAAAGGAGTACGAACAAAACTGTCCGTACTCCCTTTGTGCTGCGTAGGTAAAACCTGCTTTATGGAAGGCGCACCTTGCGAGCAACTTTTCGGTATTTCATTGCTTCGGCCCGTTCAGCTTTTTCAACAATGCGGCGAACTCCGCACGCGCGGGATCGTTATCCAGAAGCATCGTATCCAGCGTGGCGATGACCTGCGAAAGATCAAAATCCTCCGACAGATAATCGCTGTCGTGAATCAGCATGCAGGTCTCAATCACGCACACAAGAAATTTCGCATCCTCGGAAAGCGTATCGCTGTAGTCTGCATATCCGATCGTATAACGCTCGGGATCAACCGACGTATTCTCCCCCGGATACTTGTAATTGACAGCAAGCTCCAGCCACGACGCGCCCTCAATCATTGCACCGTCATTCAGTTTCAGCTCATAGCACACCGTCACCGTGTGCCCCGAGCCGACCTCACCCGCGTCCTTGGTGTCATCGGTGAAGTCTTCCTCGGACAAAAGACGGTTCTCGTATCCGATCAAACGGTAGGACGAAACCAGCTCCTTGTCAAACGAAATCTGCAGCTTGACATCCTCGGCAACCGTGTAGAGCGTACCCAAAAGATCGGTACAAAATACCTTTTCCGCCTCGCTCTCACCGTCAATATAGTAATACACACCGTTACCGTTGTCGGCAAGCGCCTCCATATTGGCGTCACGGTAATTGCCCATGCCAAAGCCGAGAACAGACAGATAAATATCCTTCTCTCTTTGCTCGGACACGTAATTTTTCAGCTCCTCTGCTGAGGAAATTCCTACGTTGAGGTCACCGTCCGACGCCATAATAATGCGGTTGTTTCCTCCCTCGATAAAGTTCTCAGTGGCGATGCGGTATGCCTCCTGCAAGCCAGCCTGCCCGTTGGTCGAACCGCTTGCCGTCAGCGAATTGATTGCCTCGAGAATCTCGACCTTGCGCGTGCCTTCACAGCCGCGCAGAACAACCTGCTCGCGACCCGAATAGGTCACAATCGAAATGATATCAGTCTCGCCCAGCTGATCGACCAGATATCCGAATGCCTTTTGCAGGAGCGGGAGCTTGTCGGCAGACATCATAGAGCCCGAAACGTCGATCAGAAAGACCAGGTTGTTCCCTGCAACAGGAGGAGCCTCTGCCGCCTGCAGAGTTGCGCGCAGCAGGACACTCTCCTTGTTCCACGGGCATGGAAAAATCGAGGACGACACGCCGAAGAGTTTTTCCGCGTCGGGCTGCTTTGCATCTGTATAATCGAAATAGTTTATAAACTCCTCGGTGCGAAATGCATACGGATCCCGAGCCAGATACTCCCACATACCTCCGTCATTGATCAGCTTGCGAAAATATGTGTAGGAGGCGGTGTCCACGTCCGCGGACAGTGTGGACACGTTCTGTTTCGCGGTTTCGATAAACGCGTTTTCGATAAATTTTTCCACTTCTTCGTCATATTTTTTATCTCCGCCGTTGGCATTATCGCCCGTCTCGGCTTCCCAAAATGCATCATCGGCGGCGTCCATTGCCAGGTCACCTTCAACATCCCCCATCAAGTTGTTTTCATCCTTGCTGAGATTGGAGAAGTAATTATTCCCGACCAACGCATCCGACTCCTCCCCGCCAGCTCCGCATCCCACGAAGGAGAGCACCAAGCATAGCACCAATAGCGCAGTCAAGAGCTTTTGCATCCGTTTCATCATATAAATACCATCCTTTCCGATTTTGAAAATTGCTTCAAGGCTTCAGAATGTCCGAAATACAGGAGATGAGCTCGTCGGAGGGAATGAGCTCGGCTTCATAGTCGAAGACCGTTGCAGAGATATTTCCGGGTGTCGTGGGGAGATACGGGGTAAGTACGTCTCCGTTTCCGAGCGTCAGCCACACGCGTGTGAATTGTGCGGGGGATGTGTCACCGACCGCCTTGCCGTCCGCAATCAGCGTACACAAGCGCCCCAGCTCCTCGCCGGTCAGTGCGCGGCTTTGATAAACCGCACCGTCGTCCTCGTATTGCCAGAGCAGGTATGCCTCTCCGAAATAGGTCACGTCACTCGTGGATGAGAGCAGCATGTAGCTCGCCTCGCCCCTTGCGTTCTGCAAAAGTGCATCCAGCGTATGCGTGCTCCACGACGGGAACGCGCCATCGGAAGGTCCGGAATCTGTCCCGTCAACGACAAACCATCCGCGCCAATTGGTGAGAATAACCGAAACTCCCGTCACGGTCACAAGCAATGCGCACGCGATTGCCGTGAGTGTGCGAAGCACCTTGGCGGACCTTTTCGCAGAGCGGTATTCCATCGCCTCGGTAAGCATCCGCTCGTCCACACCGCCGATCTCATCGAACAGGTAGGAAAGTTTTTCATCAAAAGAATGCTTCATAACAACTCCTGTTCCTCCAATCTTTGGCGCAACTGCTCGCGCAAGCGATGCAGCGTGACCTTAACCTTTCCCTCACTCACGTCCAATGCCTCTGCTATCTCCGCCAGCGATTGTGAGTAAAAATACCGCCGCAGAAACATCACGCGCTTCTCGGTCGGAAGCAGACGCAAAAACGTGTTCAGCTCTCGCGAAAGCCGTCCGTTTTCATAATCCTCCTCCACGCCGCCCGCGGCGGGAATGCACTCACCAAGCTCCTCCAATACCGACTGCACGCCGCCGCGCTTTTCGCGGTGGATATGGCGCCAGCGATCCACCGAGATTCTGCGCGTAATTTTGGAAAGGAACGCACCAAGGTACGCGGGACGCGCAGTCGGCATTGCATTCCACGCATCCAGATACGTATCGTTGACACATTCCTCCGCATCCTCGCGAGAGGAGAGAAGCGAATAGGAAAGCGATTGCAACATCCTGCCGTATTTACGGTCCGATTCCGCAATCGCCGCCTCGTTCCGCGCCCAGTACAAATCCACGATCCGATAATCCTCCATAGCAATCTCCTGTCTTTTTCGGGCTTCACCCTATATGTCGCCGTTTTCCACCGAAAGGTTACACAATTTTGAAAAAATTCCGAAAAATATTTATTCTACCATTATCATAGCAAAAAATGAGGAATTTGTCAAGACGCAACCATCCGCAGAAGTTTTTTAAACATCCTCAAAGCCTATCACCTTGGGAAAGGTGCCACGCCCACTGTGACAGAGAGAGCATACAAAGAGGAGATATCCCGGATATACACTGGGATATCTCCTCAAATATTTTAATGCTTATGCCGAACCAGTCCGAGTAGCTTTGCGAGCTCCATCACGACCAGCGGAACGAAGATCAAGCCGAGCGCGATCAGATAATACTGCCATGGCAGAATCACAAGTCCGAACGCAATTCCAACGGGCGTGAATAGCACGAGCGCCACAAGAAGCACGGAGGTCAGCGCCGCCAGATTCAGCTTGCCGTTTTTGAATGGACCGATCTTGAACAGGGAGTGCTCGGAGCGCATATTGAACGCCTGCACCACCTGCGAGAGCGCCAACACCGTAAATGCCATCGTTTGCCCTGCTGCAAGATTTGCATCGCTTCCACCCCAGCCGATCCAGAATGCAACGAGCGTCAGAAGCGCGAACATACAGCCCTGCAGCACCACACGCACACCAAGACCACCCGCAAAGATCCCCTCATTTTTGGGCTTTGGCTTGCGATCCATCACATCCGCTTCAACCGCCTCCATGCCCAATGCGATCGCGGGCAGGCTGTCGGTGACCAGATTGATCCAGAGCAGCTGCATCGAAAGCAACGGCGTTTTGTGCCACAGGAGCATCGCAGCAAAGACCGTAATGACCTCACCGATATTGGTACCGAGCAGGAATCCAACCACCTTCTTGATGTTGGCATATATACCTCTGCCCTCCCGAACAGCATCGACGATAGTTGCGAAATTGTCGTCGGTCAGGGTCATATCCGCCGCGCCCTTTGCAACGTCGGTACCTGTAATCCCCATCGCGCAACCGATGTCCGCAGCCTTAAGCGCAGGCGCATCGTTGACTCCGTCACCCGTCATGGAGACCACCTGTCCCTTGCGCTGCCATGCCTTGACGATGCGGATCTTATTCTCGGGCGAAACACGCGCATAGACCGAGATCTGCTCCACCTGTGCGTCCAGCTCGGAATCGGTCATCGCATCCAGCTCCGCGCCCGTAATGGCACGGTCACCATCCTGCAAAATACCCAGCTCCCGCGCAATCGCGGATGCCGTAACCACGTGGTCACCCGTAATCATAATCGGCTTGATACCCGCACGGCGGCAGGTCGCAACCGCAACCTTTGCCTCGGGACGCGGCGGATCGATCATACCAACAAGCCCCAGGAAGCACAGCCCGTTCTCCAGTTCCTCGGAGGTGGGATTTGCAGGAACCGCATCAATCTCCTTATACGCCACGGCAAGCACGCGAAGCGCGTTCTCGCTCATGCGCTCGGTCATCCGACGCGCGCGTTCCATGTCTCCCTTGATGCATCGCGGCATCATCATATCGAACGCGCCCTTGACGATGACGATATTTTTCCCGTCGATGCGGTTGACGGTCGTCATCAGCTTGCGATCGGAGTCGAACGGAATACCCGCAAGGCGCGGATATTTTTCGTTCAAAGCGTCCTTGGGAAGTCCGTTTTTGTGCGCAGCCAAAACGATTGCCGTCTCGGTCGGGTCGCCGATGTGCTGTTCCTTCTCCCCGTCAAACACCACCGAGCCGTCACAGCAAAGCGTTCCGTATGTCAGCAGATGGCGGACATTTTCACCGTTTTCGGTCGTAATATCCACGGTATCCTGTGCGCCGTCGAGATACGCCTTGACCAGCGTCATGCGGTTCTGCGTAAGCGTTCCCGTCTTATCCGAGCAGATGATCGAGGCGCTTCCCAGCGTCTCCACAGCAGGCAGACGGCGAATGAGCGCGTTCTTTTTGACCATGCGCTGTACACCGATGGACAGAACGATGGTCACAATCGCGGGCAAACCTTCAGGGATTGCTGAAACAGCCAGCGAGACCGCCGTCATAAAGATCTCGAGCGGCGGGATGTCGTTAATCAATCCCACAACAAAGATCACTGCGCACGCCGCAAGCGCCACGATGCCTAGGTACTTTCCAAGCTGTGCAAGCTTTTTCTGCAAGGGAGTCTGCGTCTCGCCCTCTCCGTCCAGCAGGTTCGCGATCTTCCCCATTTCGGTGTCCATTCCCGTTGCGGTCACGACAGCCAGCGCCGTGCCGTAGGTGATACTGCACCCCGAGAACACCATATTGCTACGGTCACCCAGCGGTGCCTTTTCGTCCACCGAGGCATCGGCATCCTTTTCGGAGGGTACCGATTCTCCCGTCAGCGCCGATTCCTCGCTTTTGAGGCTGACGCTTTGCAATAGCCTTGCATCGGCTGGAACAAAATCGCCCGCTTCCAGCTTGATGATATCGCCGAGTACCAGCCCGGATGCATCAATCACGCGCTCCACACCGTCACGAATCACGCGCGCGTGCGGCGCCGACATATTTTTCAGGGCATCCAGCGCCTTTTCCGCCTTGCCCTCTTGATACACGCCCATGATGGCGTTGAGGATAACGATCAGCACGATGAGTAACGGTTCAAACAGCTCTCCCCAGTTCCGCTCGACGCAAACGACTACAAAAGAGACCACCGCCGCCGCGAGCAGGATCAGGATCATCACATCTTTGAACTGATCGAGAAAGCGCTGCAGAGTACTTTTCTTTTTCTTTTCTCGGAGCTTATTTTCTCCGTACTTTTCCCGAAGAGCCGTTACCTGCTCCGACCGAAGTCCCTTTTGCGCGTCGGTCGCAAGCTGCGAAAGCGTTTCTTCCCTTGATTGATTGTGAAACAACAACGTTATCTCCTCCATATACATCATTATTTGACCGTATTATGCATTCATTGGTCAATTTATATATACTATATCACATTTTACGCATCTTGTCAATAGTGTATCCAAAAAATTCAAAAATTTTATCCGAAATTAAAAACCCGTTCAAAAAAGAGCGGCTCCCATCGGCCAAATGCCGCGGAAACCGCTCGATTGATTATTTCATTTCCAGAATTTTATCAAGGATTCGCTTACAGTTGTTCTGATCGTTGAACGCAAAGAAACTGTCAATACGCTCGCGGTACTGATCCTTGAGCTTGCAATCGTTCTTCATGTAATCGATCAACGTCTCCACCGTGGTATCCAGATCGTACGTCACCTCGCCAAAGCCGTCTCGTTCGTAGTCGAAGTAGCCCTGTACGCAAACATGCGCTCCGCCAAAGAAATCTTCTTTATCGAACTGTGTATACACAATTGGCTTGCGCAGATACGCGAAGTCAAATGCCGCCGAGGAGTAATCGGTCAAAACCAAGCTGCTTTGCGCATATACATCCCGATACTCGTCATTGATCGAAAAGAACTTTACCCTTTCGTCATGGTCAAACAGATCGATCTTTGTAATCGTATTCGGATGAGGCATATAGCAGATTGTATAGCCGTATTTTTCAGCTGCGTCAATCAAGCGCTTGTCGTTGATCAAACTATTATAATAACGGAAATATTCGCTTTCCGCAAACTGTGATCCCGCCGCCCAGATACCGGTCAAACGATCGTTTTCGGTCATCAAATATCTGCGCCATGTCGGCATCAGGGTAATATATTTTTTCTCATCACGGTAGAGTCTGTCAAACCGTGCAAAGCCGGTCAACCACACCTTCTCATCCGTATAGAAATAATTGCCATTGACAATCGAATCATGTTCGGGAACCGCGGCACATATAAAACCTTGGATATTCTTGTTATAGCGATTGAGCCAGCTTGAAATATCATTTTGCGTAATTCCATGCTGCAGAAAAACGAACTTTTTATTTGCAAGAATATCTCTGTACGGCTCGCTGTAGCCCGAGAACGGATTGGTTACATAATAATCCGCCTGTGCCGAAATAATACAATCCGCCGCCAGATGCAAAACCTTATATTTCAGAGAACTGTGATCCACCACACGCCCCAATGGTTTCATTTGATCATAAGATGCGCATTTACCGATGGTATAATAATAATCTGCCCCCTTATAATCAATCTCGCGAAGATATCGGAAAAACGCCTCGCCGTTATCCCCCGCCTTATTGAGACGGTCGGAGATGATCCATATCGGCTTTTTATGGAATTTTCGATACAATCGTGCCAAAGCACGCGCAACCACCGCCTTTCTTTCCCCAAGACGATTGGATTTCCAAAGCTCCTTGCAAAATTTTTTTTCATGCTTAGCAATTTCTCTGTCCGTAGCAGCAGAAACACTGATCTCACTTCTTCCAAGCTTAAAGAGAAGGTTATTGACAGCATAAAATCCGTTTTTATATTTTGTGGACATGGGGAAGAAATTACAGGGGACGAGCTTGACATTGGTGATTGTGGAATTGCCTGATGATGTGTGGAAGGAAATACGGTTGTTGCTCTTTTTCAAATCGGCAATCGGAATATGGAAATCGGCAACATAATAATATGAAATAGGCTCGCCAACAGAAAATCTGTTTTTGATACGCTCCATTTTCTCTGCGTCATAGCGTACCTTATTCACCTTGATAAACATACTGTCGATCGCGGTATCAAATGCCAGCACAGACTGTCTGACAGACAGATGGATGGCGGTATCGTCCACCTCAAGGAATTGCAACTCATAGCGGTTTTGTGAGAAATAGTGATGAATATCCCCATCTCTGCCATAGTAAATGTTATTGAACGAGCGGCTGATAAACTGTGTGGGTTCATACTTTTTCGCAATATAATAGAGCTTTGCATCAAAGGGCAGATGCCTCTGACGCATAATAATTTCGTTGTCAATGCGCTTAATGCACGCATTCAAAAGCTCCTTGTATTCCGCTCTTTCCTCGGGAGAAAGCACCTCGGGCTCCTCCTCGATCCGCAAGCGCCACTGCAAATCGCACATTACCACGTTTTGCACAAAACGCGGAATGTACCCGAATTTCGCTTCCGCATAATCCAGCGTATTCTTTGTAAAATTGATCAGATACTGTGTATACCACCCCTTCTTTTGGGTGCCTGCGCCAACAAGAGAATTTCCACGTCTGCGATACAAATACTTGCATCCCGAAACAACTCCGAGAAAATGGTTATCCATAAGAAGCTTTGTCATCTGCTCCGCATCCTCGGCAACCACCAAATCCGAGCGAAACACCTCTCGCTTTGCCACACAGTTCTTTACAAACGAGCTGTTGGCAAACATTAAAATATATTGGTATTCCCGCTCCAGATTGATAATACGGGTTCCGTTTTTGAATTTATCATTCAAATGATGCGGGCTGTTGACGTCTCCAAACTGATGCACGGGAATGCATGCAACATCAATAATATGATCGTACTTTCTGAAAAAGTCATATACCTTTGACAGTGCGTTAAGAGAAAATTTATCGTCGGGATCCGCAAAGTTGACATATCTTCCTTCTGCAATGGCAAGTCCTGCATTCCGAGCAGATGCAAGACCGCCGTTTTTCTTGTGGATCACAACCACATTGTCGGGATAACGCTCACGGTAGCCGTCGCAAATTTGTGCGCAGTTGTCGGGAGAACCGTCATCTACCAGAATCAACTGTACATTTTTTTCAAAACCGATCGTTTGCTGAAAAATGCTTTCAACCGCCTCGTCGATATATTCCTCAACATTGTATACCGGCATTACGATAGAAAATTGATACTTATAATCTTCTTTGTCTGTCGCAACCGGTCCCGCTTCATCCTTTTCAAAAGCATCCTCCGGCGATATTGCCTCTGCTGCTTTGGCATTATCTTTAGTCAATTCATTGATTTTCATATCGTATACACTCCTCCTATATATCTCTACAGATCTGTCGGTAACACCTTGTCCGACAGGAATTTTTCATATGCATCGCAGATCTTTTTTACGTCACTGCCGAACGTGACCTGCTTTCCGTGGTCGATCCACAAAATCTTATTGCACATTGAGCGAACCTGCGCAATCGAATGCGATACAAGGATCGTCGTCGCCCCCCCACGGATGATAGATTTCATCTTTGCCTCGCTTTTTTTGCGGAACGCACCGTCGCCAACCGACAGCACCTCGTCCAAAATCAGGATGTCGGGCTCCACTAATGATGCAATCGAAAAAGCCAAGCGCGACTTCATACCCGAGGACAAATGCTTGAACGGTCTGTCCTGAAACTCCTCCAGCTCGGCAAAGCGAATGATCTCCTCGTAGGTGTCATCCATAAATTTTTTGGTATATCCCAGCATCGCACCGCGCAGATAGGTATTCTCCCTGACCGTCATCTCGCCGTCAAAGCCGCTGGCAAGCTCCAAAAGCGCAGCAATCTTCCCCTCGCGCGTCACCGTCCCCTCGGTAGGAACCATAATGCCAGAGATCGCCTTGAGCAAAGTAGATTTTCCCGCGCCGTTGGTACCGATGATGCCAAGCATATCGCCGCGATAGATCGAAAACGTAATATCCTTATCTGCCCAGAACTCGTTGACGTGATAATTTCGCGTCAGCTTTCGGATGATAAATTCCTTGATACCAATCTCCTTGAAATCTCCCGTCATGTAACGAATCGATACACCGTCAAGAGACAGGATCGGAGATTCGCTCTGCACTGCTTTTTCTTCCATTTTTTCATCCCCCGTCAGACATAATAGAGGAACTTATGGTTCATCTTTTTATAGATCAACGCGCCGATCGCAAAGGCGACCACCGCATACCCCAGCGCCAGCAGATGGTACTGCACCGACGGCAGTCCTGGCGCTACTCCGTTCACACCGATGACGACGTGGCGGAAATACTTGATATACACATACACGGGGTTCAACAGGAACACCCGTTCAAACGCACCGAATTGCGCGGGATTGTAAAAGATTGCCGACAGGTACATTAGAAGCGTGAGGAACACACTCCACAGATACTGCACGTCACGGAAAAAGATGAACATTGCCGACAGAATCAGCCCGATGCCAACGTTGAAAATCACCAAACATAAGATCGGATAGAGCAATGCCAAAAAATACGGGGTAATCGTCACACCGTCGATCAGACAAAAGATCAGGAAGACGACAAAGGTCATAGAAAAGTTGATCAGCGCTGATACATTGCGCGAAAACAGAAACAGATACTTGGGAACGTTAATTTTTGAAAAAATCGAGGAATTGTCCATCAAAGCGGACATGCCGCCGTTTGTCGCCTCGCTGAAATATGCCCAGACGATATTTCCGCAAAACAGATAGATGGTATAATGCTCGATCGAGCTTCCGAAAAACGTCGTAAAAACGATGCGCATCACGAGCAGTGTCAGCAATGGCGACAGCACGCTCCAGAGCATACCGAGATAGGTGCGCTTATATTTCTTTTTGAAATCCCGCTTGACCAGTTCAGTAAACAGGAAACGGTGCCGGCGGAAGGATTCTGCAATCTCTTTCATGATATCTCCAAACCGTAATGATAATTTTATTGATAATTACGCTTGAATTTGAATTTGAGCCATCCTTTGAAATATCTGACAATCCAACGGAAGCCAATCATGCCGCACGCAAACTCGGTAGCAACCCGTTCCCGCGGCAGGACCTCCTTCTGATACTCAAAATAGTGAACCGCGTCCATCCCGAGAAATTTCTCGTACGGTACGCCCGTCATTGACTCAAACAACAACGGCTTTTCACGGAAATCGTATCCCGACATATAATCGCGGAAGATGGCAAATGCCTCCTCCAGATCGTTCTCATCCGTCAGAAGATGCAGATAACGCTCCGCATCCCACGAAAAGCGCAGATACACGTAATCGCGGCATTCCGGAATCTCCCGACAAACCGAAAGCAGTCTGCGGCGGCATTCGATATGCTGACGGTAGGCATCCAGCGTATAAATATGCGTCAGCGAGCAATACCTTGCTCCCTGATAACGGCAATGCCAGTAGACTGTGTCGTCGATGACGGCATAGGAGGGATTTTTCGTAGCGACATGTGCCAAAAACACCACGTCCTCGCCGATTTGCATATCCTCGTCAAAGCGCAAGCCGTTCTCACGGATAAAAGAAGTACGAATCAGCTTTGTCCACAGGCAACAGACCGAGAACAGCGAGAGGAACATCGATTTTTTCGTCTTTGCATCGATCGGACGCGGCTCGCGCTCAAACGCGCCGTCACCTCTGTCAAGCGCATCATCAAACGCACCGATGGCGATATCGCGGTCGCCGATCGCCCCGAGCAGCTTCTCATACGCTCCATCGGGAACAATATCGTCCGCATCGCAAAAGGCGACGAATTCCCCCGTCACGTGCTCCAGTGCAAGATTCCGGACCACGGCAACTCCGATATTTTTTTCATTGCAGATCGGGCGGATGCGTGCATCCTTTTGAGCTGTGCGGAGCAAAATATCTCTTGAAGCGTCCGTAGAGCAATCCTCTACGGCAATAATTTCCAGATCGCGCACCGATTGCGCAAGCACCGATTGCAGTGCGGCTTCCAGATAGCTTTCACAATTGTAAACCGGCATAATGACACTGATCTTCATCGGTATGCACCTCCTTTGCACAATCATTCACTTTAATATTATATCACAGAGCGCGGCGTAAGTCAATAGGCAATTTTTTGAACCGTTAACTGTCGCGGAGTGGCATTGAATTGCCGCTCCGCGCAAAGGGTATGCTGATTCTGCCGCAGTATTGTTCTTACGGTTCATGCCGATACAACGCCGCCAGCTTGCAGGAATCGATCCGTGCAATACAGGTGTCACACATCGGCAGGGAGAGATGAGCCTCTGTAAAATCCCACGATGGTGCGTCGGTCAGCCCTATAAAGCCATGAATACAATGCTCCGTCATCACGTGGTGCTGTCCGCCCAGAAGATGCGTCACCTCATGTGCAACAGTAAATTTGATCCGATCGTATTCCTCCGCGTCGCCGAATGATCCCAGAAAAACCGCAACGCGGTTTCCGACACCGATTCCTTCCGCTCTCCCGTAGATACCGCTTTTGTCATCTGTGTGTACCTCATCTCCCTCACGGGTCGGATCACACGCACAGGTTGCGCTATGCCCCGTAAAAATCACGTTGAACGCAGTATCCGATTGCGGCGTCGATTGAATGATGTGATCCGCATCCTTATGATGATACCCGCTTTTGCAATACTCCAGCTTTCCGTAGCCGTCAATCTCCTTATCAAAGCAATTGTGGCACGGTGTATCAGGATCGTCCCGATACAGACAGCCCGCAGTGTACGGATAGCTTTCATACGGTGTATCCACAATATTCACCACAAGACGAATATGCAGTACCGCGGAAAAAAAGCCGGTCACACTGCGAAAGCTCTCATCCGCCGTGGTATTTTCAAACAGAATCTTTTCCAACGCATCAACCGCATAAATTCCTTTTTCCTCATACATGCTCGCAAACGCGGGATCGTAAAAAACGTTCAGGTGCAGTGTCAACTCTTTGATCTCCCACAAGGCTCCTTCCCCGTCCTGCATCACCTCGCCATCCGATACGTTCAGATACATCGGAATTCCGGATACACGCTCATACTGGAGCTTTCCGATGATTTTCGACGCGCCGTTTTCCACCTCAAAAATTCTCCAAAATCCACGCTCGTCACACGCCTCGTCCAGTATAAGCTCTGTGCAGGAGGGTGCACTGTCACGCACCTGCAAATAGTAACCCGTAGCGTCGTTCCTGATCCGATAATACCCGTCCTCCGCTACTTCAAAGCACCATAGCATTTTCTCGGTTTTCTCATCCGATCCGACACCCACGGAGAACCCCACAGCCTCCATTGGAGTGTCCGTTCCAATCGGGGAAATCGTGTGTACAATGCCTTCCGATAGCGTTTTCGGGATCGGCTCACTCTGCGGAGCACAGCCCGTAAAAAGTCCGCACAAAAGCCCCACGATCAACGCTATACAAATGTTTCTCATCCGTCCGCCTCCTTTTCGTCCGAGCATAAGCAATGCATTCAAGTCCCGCATCGCTGATAGGCAATCCGCGGATCACCGTTTTCCAGATGAATGATTCCACAACGCACAAATCCGTTGCGCTCCAGCGCCCGTTGCATCGGGAGATTGTCCTTATGGGTGTCAATTTTCATATTTTTACATTGTTCAAAGCAATGCGCAAAACAAAAGCTTGCCACACCTCTGCCGCGCTTTGCCACGGCAACGCGATGCATCACGCCGTACGGATGGTCATTTAACCACGTGCCGTCAAATATCTGTACGTACGTTGGGTCGATTCCCTCGAAATAGCAGAATACACCGAGGATTTCTCCGTCCTCGACGCAAAGATACAGTTGCTCCTGCGCAACATCATGCTCCAACACCTCGCGGGACGGGTATCCTCCGCTCCACTGTTCCGTATTTCCACTCTCACGCATAAAGCGACGCGCCGAGGCGTAAATCTCCAGAATTTCGTCCAGCTGCTCATACCGTGCCTTTACAACTTTCATTTCCCGTTTTCCTTTCTGTTTTTTGTATTTTCATTATACCCTATTCACAAGAAATTGTCAAGTGTTGACTTTTTTCGGAAAATATGATACAATAAAGATACTTTACATTGTTTTTACATTCGTCCGATATATTTTTTTACGAAATCCGATTACAATAGCATTGTAATCTCAAAAAGGAAGTGAATTTATGATTTTTTGTGTGGAAGACGATACCGCCATTCGCGAGCTGATGCTCTATACGCTCAATTCTACGGGTTATGAAACGATGGGACTTCCCGACGGACAAGCCTTTTGGAAGGCACTGGCGTTGCGCAGACCCGAGCTAGTCCTTCTGGATATCATGCTCCCCGGAGAGAACGGCATCTCCATTCTCAAAAAGCTCCGCTCCTCCTCCGCAACCGCAGACATCCCCGTGATCCTCGCTACAGCGAAAAGCACAGAGTACGACAAGGTCATCGGACTGGATATGGGTGCGGATGACTATCTGACCAAGCCCTTCGGCATGATGGAAATGGTCTCCCGTGTCAAGGCAGTGCTCCGACGCGCCGCACCAAAGAATGACAACACTATGCTCCGCATCGGAGAGTTGAAAATGAATACGGGAGAGCATACCGTTTGGGCAGCCGGTGAGCGCGTTCAGCTAACGCTCAAGGAATACGAGCTCCTGCTGACTTTTCTGCAAAGCCCGCGTCGCGTCTTCACGCGCGACCAGCTGCTCTCCATGATCTGGGGGGCGGATTTCGTGGGAGAGACGCGCACCGTGGACGTTCATATCGGTACGCTCCGCACAAAACTTGGCGCCTGCGGCACGTACATCGAAACCGTGCGCGGCGTCGGATACCGCCTGGAGGAAAAGGCATGACGCGAAGCATTTTTCGGTCCATTTGCCTTGTTGCAACGCTGATCTTTCTTGGTGCAGCAATCCTTACCGTTTCGATCCTGTTCGCCTGCTTTTCAAGTGTTTCCGCGGCGAATACCGAGGCATTGACACGAGTCCTGTGCGGAATGCTCCCGCTCATTGCGGTCATCGTAGTGCTTCTGATCCTGCTGACGCTCCTTCTGGCACGCCGTCTCGCCAGACACATCGTGCGCCCCCTGACACGGTTGGATCTCAACATCCCGAAATCAAACACCCATGTTTACGAGGAGCTGACGCCGCTTCTGGAGCGAATCGCCAGCCAACAGCGCAAGCTCCACGAGCAAAGTGCAGAGCTGCAACGAAAGAAAACCGAGTTCGAAACGGCAACCAACCACATGACGGAGGGACTGGTGCTTCTCAACGAGCAGGGAATCATCCTTGCAATCAACCGCTCCGCCGTCAAGCTGCTCGGAATCGATTCCTACTGCATCGGGCAAAAGCTCGTCGCCATCAGCACCTCCCCCGAAATGAACGAGCTGCTCTCGCGTGCGCAACGCGGAGAGCACGGACAGACAACTGTCTCCCTCGGCGGGCAGGAATATCAGATCAATGCCAGCCCCACAGTGACGGATAATACCGTTGCCGGCATCGCGCTTCTAATTTTCGACATCACCGAAAAAGAAAAGGCGGAAAAGATGCGTCGGGAATTTACGGCAAACGTCTCGCATGAGCTCAAAACGCCGCTTCATACGATTTCGGGCTACGCCGAGCTGCTCTCGGGCGGTATGGTCAAGGCGGAGGATGTACCGCAATTTTCGGAGCGGATCTACACCGAAGCGCGGCGCATGATCGCACTGGTCGAGGATATCATCAAGCTCTCGCGGCTTGACGAGGGCTCGACCGAAACGCAACGCGAAAGCATCGACCTGTATGCGCTCGCCAACGAAACGGTGAAAAGCCTTTCGCAGGTGGCAAGAGAAGCCGATATCAAGCTCACGCTCAACGGTGCCCCCACATCCATGTTCGGCATCCGCCAGTTCCTTTCCATCATCATTTTTAATCTTTGTGACAATGCCATTAAATACAACCGCGCGGGCGGAAACGTCACGGTCACTGTTAAAAATCTGCCCGAATGCGCCGTGCTTTCAGTGCGCGACACCGGAATCGGCATTCCCGAGGAGGAGCAGGAGCGCATCTTCGAACGCTTCTACCGCGTAGACAAGAGCCACTCCAAGGCAATGGGAGGCACAGGACTCGGACTCTCTATCGTTAAGCATGCCGCAAAGCTGCACAATGCGCAGATCAAGCTGCACAGCATTCCCGATGTCGGAACGACCGTGACCGTCTTTTTCCCAAAATAAAGGAGTACGTTTATGACCTTTGAAGAAATCAAAAGCAATGAAGCCATTCGCACCTATATCACGCATGCGGATGAGTCTCTCTGCGCGCTTGGCTACACCGAGCACAGCTTTGCACATGTGACACATGTAGCGGAGATGGCGGGCTATATTCTGGAAACGCTCGGCTACGATGCACGCACCGTTGAGCTGACAAAAATAGCGGGATATCTGCACGACATCGGAAATCTGGTAAATCGCGTCGACCACAGCCAGAGCGGTGCCGTCATGGCGTTCCGCATTCTCGATCATCTCGGCTTTCCCCCTGCGGAGATCGCAATCATCACCACTGCCATCGGCAACCACGACGAGGGAACGGGCGTTCCCGTGGGTCCTGTGGCAGCGGCACTGATTCTTGCCGACAAATCCGATGTGCGCCGCAGCCGCGTCCGCAACGTCGATATCTCCACATTTGATATCCATGACCGCGTAAACTACTCGGTTCTCCGCTCCGAACTCAAAATCAATGAGGCGCACACGCTGATCAAGCTGAAGCTGACCGTCGACACGCACATCGGCTCGGTGATGGATTATTTCGAGATTTTTCTGGACCGCATGATCCTGTGCCGTAAGGCGGCGGAAAAGTTAGGCTTGCAGTTTAAGCTGATGATCAACGAGCAGCAATTGATATGAAAAAGAAAAGGATGACATGGGGCTGTCTCATTAAGAAAGCCCCTTTGTCATCGCCCGGTAGTACACCTATAAGGTGTAACACACTGTCCCTTGCAGGGCAAGGCGTTTGAAAAGGAGTACGAACAAAATGCTCGTACTCCTTTTGCTTTTTCGGCAGGTAAAACCTGCGTTATGGAAGGCACCCCTTCCGGGGTGCCCTTTGCTGTTATTTCAGTGCATTTCGCTGACGTAGTTATTGGAAACGTATCCAAGCTCGCCGTTATACAGGATCAGACTCCACGCAGGACTCTTGGCAATACGCACCACGGTATCACCCTGGGCAAGATAGCCGATGACGTTGGAGGGCTCGCCCTCTGCCGTTGTGGTGGGCGCGGAGCGAACGGTCAGCGCGAAGGAGTCAACACGCAGCACCCGTCTGTCGTGCGCAAAGTCCGCTTCAAGCTCATACAGAAAATCGGCAAGCAGCCAGGAGAAATCCACCTCCATGGTGGTCGTGCCGTCGCCCAGCCACAGCTCGCCCGTCGAGCTGTCCGCGATCATGATGCTGTCATTGAGCAGCGCGTTGAGCTCGTCGGTAAACTCGCAGATCTGCGCGTAATGCTCCTTCCAGTTGATGACGCCGGTGTCGTACAGCTCCACACTGTTTCGCGTCAGCATGTCCATATACGTGTGAATGCCGTTTTTCTCCGGCTCGATGCGGTAGACCACGTAGGACGCCTCAAACCGGCTGAAGCCGCCGCCATTGTAGGTGTCGCGCAGGGCGCTGTAGTGCAAGAGATACGGCACATCGTTTTCATCATAGTAAACGTAGAAGCCGCCGACGCTGAAGTGGGTGCGCATGACCTCGGCCGTGTTGATAAAGTAGGCGTGCGCCGGGTCGTAGATCAGAATATCGACCACCGGCTGCGACGGGTCGTGATACGGCTCGTTGACGATATACAGGTACTCACCTACGCCGTCGCCGTTGACGTCGTCCATAAAGAGCAGATCAGCCACGTACTCGCTCTCGTAGAAGTCGCCGTAGGTGCAGGGCATATAATCGTCGTAATCCGCAGGCACCTTGACCACGCGCTCACCGCCGTACTCGGTGTAGTCCCATACGGTTGTGGAGGTGATGGTGGCGTATTGCTCGGCGGAGAATTCCGCATCGACGGAAATGGTCATCTCCTGCCGCGCGATGCGATTGGATTTATCCAGCGTGATGACGAAGGAAACGGTCTGTAGAGCGATCTTGGCGTCAATCTCGCCGATGCTCTCCATCATGGTAGCGTACAAAAGCTGCGTCATCTCGGCGTCGGGATCGGACAGCGTGAGCACGTAGCAGCCGTCGGCATTCTGGGTAAGCTGCACCGAGGTAAAGTGCTCGGTGTCGTACATCGGGCCGTTTTGACCGCCCGCCTGCTCGGCAAACAGCGCGTCAAACTGCTGCGGCAAAAGGATCATCATAAAGCGACCCTGGTCGCCCAGATCGTAGTAGTAGGTGGAGTTGACAAAGCGCATCTCAACCGTCTGCTCACCCACCGTCATGGTGCACAGCAGCGCAGGGAACTCCTCGCCAAGTGCCTCAATACGGGTTCTCGTCTGCATCAGCGTCATGGCCGAGGGCTGCACGCCCTGACCTGTGATGGTCATACCCATCTGCATGTTGACCGTCATGTCGCGCACGCTGCCCATGGCCTGTTCGACCTTGGTCAAAAGCGCGTCGGCGTCGATCGGCGGCTCGACAGGCACAAACTGGGTGTAAACGTACTCATATTCCGGGGTGATGGGCGCTTTGGGATCGCCGTAGCGCACCTGACCCGTGATAGTATCCACCAGCATGACCGCCTTGTCCAAATACTGGCGCAAATTCTCCTGCAGGGTGAGGATGACGTTTCGATTTCCCTCATAATAGGAGCGGCTGGAGGTCTCAAGGCTTTGTCCGCCGCGCTTGATGCGGTTGACCTCGCCCGTCATCTCGTCGATGGCGAACAGATCAAAACGGATGGTCAGCATACGGCGGCGGTAATCCTTGGCATGAACCTCCTCGTAGGCGTACCACTCGATCAAGGCGTCATATTTCTCAAAATAGTCCTGCACCAGCGCCAGGCCGCCGGGCTTGCCGTCGGTCTTGAAGCTGCTCTCGTACAGTCGAGAGACGCCGTTGACACCGTCGATGACCGTGATCGGCTGCGCGCCCGTGATGTCCACGATGATGCGGTCGTCCACGTCGTCCCAGTTGATGTCGCCGTAAAAGACCTTGAGATTGGGGTCGGCAGGCTCCGGTTCAGGCTCAGGCTCGGGTTCGGGCTCGGGCT
>JAFTPJ010000020.1 GCA_017463405.1 Clostridia bacterium | reverse complement strand
TGGTGCATAATCGAGCCGCACACGGGACACAGATACTTGCTGCCCGCGCGATTCATCATATTGATAGGATGCTCCAATTCCGCAAGCACAATGATGCGATCGCCCTTCTGAAAGCAGGGTGCATAGCGCGCGGGCATCGAAATGCTACGGTGCTTTCCCTTCTCGTCCAAAATATCGTAGGAAACGTACACCACCTCGTTCATCCGATAGGTGGAAACGGTCGCACGCCTTCCGTAATATCGCATTTTCGCACTTCTACCAACGATCGTCTGCGAATGGATCTCCATTCCCTCGATCCTACCGATCCACGGCCTGGAAAACAGCACCACACTCGGTGTCACCAACAGCGGCATAACCAGAATCAGCACGCCTACAGTAATGTAAACAGCCAATTCAAACGGCTTCCTCGCAAACGCGCTGCGGCTCATAAAAATACCAACGGCAAGCAGCAGATCAAACAAAATAATCCGTATCGCCTTGTTTTTTCGCTTCCTTTTGATTTTGTGAAGAATATCGGGAGAAAAATCCCGCAACCACAGTTCAACCTCTTGTGTCACGTCTCGCCCTCCTTTATCAAAGCTATCTTTTATTATACACTTTTTCGCAAAGGATGTCAATACAAACGGGATGCTTCCATGAAAATTCTTTCCTCACCTCACTTTTTTTGTCCAAACGATTGACAACATTTTTATTTTATGTTATACTATTATGTATGCTATTTTGAACATCAAACCGAAAGGATCATTTTGTAATATGAAATGGACATCTCTCAACGACCTGCGTGAAAAGTATCTTGCATTCTTTGAATCCAAGGGACATCTCCGTCTTCCCTCTTATCCGCTGGTCCCCATCAACGACAAATCTCTCCTCCTGATCAACTCCGGTATGGCACCCATGAAAAAATTTTTCACGGGCGAGGAGGAACCCCCTCGCAACCGTGTGACCACCTGCCAGAAATGCATCCGTACGCCCGACCTTGAGCGCGTCGGTCACACCGCGCGTCACGGTACGTTTTTCGAAATGCTCGGAAACTTCTCCTTTGGCGACTACTTCAAGGAGGAGGCAATTCCGTGGGCTTGGGAATTTCTGACCGAAACACTGGAAATCCCCACCGAGCTCCTCTGGCCCTCGATCTACGAGAACGACGAGGAGGCATACGGCATCTGGGTCAACAAGGTTGGCGTCAATCCCGCGCACATCGTTCGTCTCGGTAAGGCGGACAACTTCTGGGAACACGGTACGGGGCCCTGCGGTCCCTGCTCCGAGATCTACTTCGACCGCGGACTCAAGTACGGCTGTGGCTCGCCAGATTGCAAGCCCGGCTGTGACTGCGACCGCTTCATGGAGATTTGGAACAACGTATTCTCCCAGTTCAACAACATGGGCGACGGCACCTACGAGGAGCTGGCACAAAAGAACATCGATACGGGTATGGGACTTGAGCGTCTGGCATGCGTGATGCAGGGCGTCGACAACATGTTTGAAGTAGATACGATCCGTAAGGTTCTCGACACCGTTTGCGCAATTGCGGGCAAGGAGTACGGCAAGGACAAGAATACCGACATCTCCATCCGTGTCGTTACCGACCACATCCGCTCCGCGACCTTCATGATCTCGGACGGCGTCATTCCCTCCAACGAGGGGCGTGGCTACGTGCTTCGCCGCATTCTGCGCCGTGCATGCCGCCACGGTAAGTTGCTCGGCATCAACCGCTCCTTCCTGCCCGAGCTTGGCATCATTGCCATCGGCGAATCCGAGGGGGCTTATCCCGAGCTTGCAGAAAAGAAGGACTATATCCTCAAGGTCATTTCCATGGAGGAGGAAAGATTCGACGCAACCATCGATGCGGGGCTTTCCATTCTCGGTACCATGGTCGATGATGCGAAAAATGCAAGCAAGACCACGCTCTCGGGTGAGGACGTGTTCAAGCTGTACGATACCTTCGGATTCCCGATCGATCTGACACGCGAAATCGCGGAGGAGGCAGGTCTTTCGATCGACGAATCCCGTTTCGCAGAGCTCATGCAAGAGCAGAAGGTGCGCGCACGTGAGGCGAGAGCCAACATCAGCGGCTGGTCAAACGCCTCCAAAAATCTGCTTTCCGACCTACCCACAACGATCTTCAAGGGCTACGACGCATTCACCTGTGACGCAAAGGTGCTGGCAATCCTCTCCGACGATATGACCGTGAGTGAGATCTCCGAGGGCGAGTGCAGTGTCATCCTCGACGCAACCACCTTCTACGGTGAGGGCGGCGGTCAAATCGGGGATACGGGTGAATTGATCATCGGAAATGACGAAACCGTATTGACTGTTACCGATACCAAAAAGACCGACGGCATCTATATTCATCTTTGCACCGTTGCAAACGGCGTGCTCAAGGTAGGCGATACCGTACAGGCACAAGTTGACGTACACCGTCGCGAGGCAATCATGAGAAATCACTCGGCATGCCACCTGCTCCAAAGCGCTCTGCGCCGTGTGCTCGGTAATCACGTCGAGCAGGCAGGTTCTTACGTTTCCGATACCGTTTGCCGCTTTGACTTTACCCACTTTGCCGCATTGACCGCAGAGGAGATTGTAGCTGTAGAAAGCATTGTGAATTTCGAAATTTTTGCAGGTCAGAT
Organism: Clostridia bacterium; assembly: GCA_017463405.1. Taxonomy (GTDB): domain Bacteria; phylum Bacillota; class Clostridia; order Oscillospirales; family CAG-272; genus UMGS1865. Next base: position 3,976 of record JAFTPJ010000020.1, on the reverse strand, counting down.
CGGTTCGATGACAGAAATGCCCATCGACGAGGCAAAGAAGCTGGGAGCTATGGCACTGTTCGGCGAAAAGTACGGTAAGATCGTGCGCGTGGTGCGCATGGGTGAAAATTCCGTAGAGTTCTGCGGCGGTACGCACGTTGACAATACCGCGAAGATCGGTATGTTCAAGATTCTGTCCGAATCCTCGGTTGCAGCAGGCGTACGCCGTATTGAAGCAACCACGGGTGAAGGCATTCTCAAGCTCCTTGCGGAGAAGAACGCGCTCATCGCCGAGACCGCAAAGGAAATGAAGGTACAAAAGCCCGCAGATCTTGCAAAGCGCGCATCCCAGATGCAGAGCGAGTTGGCAGCAATGAAGAAGGAAATCGACTCCCTCAACGCAAAGATCGCAGCCTCCAAGCTCGATTCCATTATGGCTGATGCCGAGCAGGTTGGTGCAGTACGCCTGATCGTTTCCGATCTGGGGGCTATGCAGGCTGATGCGGCACGCTCGCTGGCGGATGAGATCAAGGCACGCTTTGATGACGTTGTGGCAGTGCTTGCTACCAATGTCGACGAAAAGCTCAACTTCCTCGCCGTTGCAGGCAAGGACGCCGTCGCCAAAGGTGCACACGCAGGCAAGCTGGTCGGCAAGATTGCGGCTGTTACAGGCGGCAAAGGCGGCGGTCGCCCCGATAACGCCATGGCGGGCGGACGCGACGCGGCAAAGGTCGCAGAGGCTCTGGCAAGCGCCAAGGATACCCTTTCGGAAATGTTGAAATAATCGCAGAAAAATTCCGAAAGCCATTGACATTTCGCATCAAATCTGCTATAATACTGTATAGTGTTCAGAAATCGAACACAAAACAATCACAAAAAAGGAGAAAAATCATGAAAAACATTATCAAGCTCGTAGCACTCTCTCTCGTATTGGTTATGGCTATGATGGCTCTGGCTTCCTGCGGAGACAAATCCGGTGCAATCAAGTCTGCTTTCGAAGGTGAAGGTTACACTGTTTCTTCCTCAAAATATGAGGATTTGAGCAGTGGCTTCCAGACAATTGTTAAAACCGTTCTCGGCGAAGAGGTTGCAGCGAAAATGGCTGATTACGAAATCATCACCTGCACCAAGATCGTTCCTCTCGCAATCGTTATCAAGTTCCCTGCCGAGGGCGACATCAAAACTGCGCTGACCGTAGAAGACGATACATCGCTGTTTGACGAGCTGAAGGCAGAAGGTGCGATCAACGGCAACTGCATGATCCTGACCCTCACCCCCGGTGCGCTTGAAATCTTTAAAAACGCATAAATGAATCAAAAGGAAGTCTCCACACGAGACTTCCTTTTTCTATTGATTTTTGCGTACAGGTATGTTATAATAACATCAGATAACCAAAAGGAGACTCATACCATGATCCACACCGACATCCGACTCACGGGCGGCGGTTACGTCGCCGATCTTGCCTCCGACAGGGGCGGCATCTGCTACCGTCTGCTCCACGAGCCGACAAGCGCCGACATTCTGCGCACGCCGTGCGATGAGGCGCACCTTGCGGAAAACGTCTATCTGTTCGGCAATCCCCCGCTCTTTCCACCCAACCGCATCGTCGGAGGTCGCTTTACCTTTGAGGGACGGGAATACGTTCTGCCGCTCAACGAGCCCGCCACGGGCTGTCATATTCACGGGGCACTTTATCGGATGCCGTTTGCGATTGATTACCAAACTGAAAACACGGTGCGCCTTGTCTATCACGCGGAGGCGGGCGAATACATCGGCTTTCCTCACGCGTTCACCTTCGTCCGCGAATACACGCTGGATGAAAACGGCTTGACCGAGGTCGACGAGGTTATCAACGACTCCGATCGCATCATGCCCTTTCTGTTAGCATACCACACGACCTTCAATCTTCCCTTCCTCCCCGCCTCTGCGTCGGAGAATATCCGCGTCAAGCTGAATACCGGCCGCGAGGAAATGCGCACCGAAAAATTCATTCCAACGGGTGAATTCCGCGTCCCCGGTGAGCGCGAGCAACGCTTCCGCGATGGCACATACGTCCCCTGCGGCACGCACCTCTCTGCTTTTTACGAGGCGTCCGGTGAGACCGTCCTGACCGATACCACGCACGGCGTCAGCATTGTCTACGACGCCGATCCGCAGTTTTCCTATCGGATGCTCTTTCAGACTGCCGACGGTACATTCTTCGTTTCCGAGCCGCAGACAGCCGCAATTGATTGCTTCCATCTTGATCGTCCCGCAAAGGAGTACGGACTGATCTCGCTCGCGCCAAACGAGAAAAAGAGCTTCCGCACGCGCATCTTCGTAAAAAAAGCTTGACAAAGCGGCGACACTGTGCTATAATAAACGAAACTTGATAAACATACTGCCACCGGGTAGTGCTGAAAAGCATTCATCGTGCATCGTAAGGTCTTGGAAGATGCACCGTGAGTGCTTTTTTCAACAAAAGGAGTCTTCATGAAGCATTATCAAAATCCTTTTTCCACATTGACCAAAAGAGAATACGCCATCTGGATCTTCTCAATGCTCGCCGTCACGGTATCGTTTTTTCTAGGCGCGGAGCGTGACGTTCTCACGCTGATCGCCTCACTGATCGGCGTCACGGCTCTCATCTTCGTCGCCAAAGGAGACGTCATGGGACAGATGCTGACCGTTGTATTCGCAATCGTCTATTCGATCATCTCATGGCGTCTACAATACTACGGCGAGATGATTACCTACCTCTTTATGAGCGCACCCATCGCCCTCCTGTCCACCCTCTCGTGGCTGCGTCACCCATATGAAGATGGCAAAAATGAGGTCGAGGTTGCAAGAGTCACGCCCCGCGCATGGATACTGCTCTCGCTCTCAAGCGTCGCGGTCACAATTGCTTTTTACTTTATCCTCGCGTATTTCAATACCGCCAACCTGATCGTCAGCACAGTCTCGGTCACCACCAGCTTCTTCGCTGCCTCGCTGACCTTCCTACGCTCTCCCTATTACGGATTGGGATACGCCGCAAACGATGTCGTACTGATCATCCTTTGGGGGGCGGCATCGATTCATGATCCGCAGTATCTTCCGATGGTGCTCTGCTTTGCCACCTTCCTGCTCAACGATATCTACGGCTTTTTTAACTGGCGGCGTATGAAAAAACGCCAGAGCACTCCTCTCACGCGCGAATAACACCGCACGCGATCTTTTTCCCCGACATTCCAGACGGCTGTGTGGTGAAATCGTCGGACATAGCGTGCACAATCACGCTCCTACCGACAATCTCGTCCACCGCAAAGCGATCGGTCAAGCATACCGAAATCGCATAGCCGTCGGCTCCGAACAGAGGCGGCAGATCTCCAGCGTGATACGGATGCCTGCAGCCGTGCGGATTATAATGTCCCCCGACATTGGCAAAAGGATCTTCCTCATTTCCCCCGCAATCGCCGACCTCATGAACATGGAAGCCGAATATCGGAGCGTCACAATCCCCGTCACCGCGCGGAAGTCCTGCAACCTCGGCGCACACCAGTACGCCGTACGGCGTCTGATAAAAACGAACGATGCCTACGGCTCCCACATGCTCCTCCGTCCCCCGCAGACCCGCCCATGCATCGGGACGGCGACGCAGAATCGAAAGCAACCGTCTTGAAGTATTGTTCTGATACATAAAAGCACTCCTTTGAAATCTGTACTACTACCTTGTTTCATCTAAAAGTTTACTTCAAATGAAACAAGGTATCACAGTGTTATTGTATTCACTGCTCGAGGAAAATGGTTGAAGATATTTATACAAATTTTTAAAAAATACTTTACAAAACCCACTGCAGTATGTTATAATATGTTGTACAAAACACAAAAGGAGAGACAATATGACTTCCGAATCCGTTCAATCCCTGATCGCGATGATCATTTACATGGCAGCGGTCGTGGCAATCGGCATCATCTATGCCAAAAAAGCAAACAAAAGCTCCGAGAACTACTTCCTCGGCGGACGTTCGCTCGGTCC
>JAFTPJ010000019.1 GCA_017463405.1 Clostridia bacterium | reverse complement strand
TGTCGTCGGGGATGCCGAGGAGGAGCAGGAATGAAATACGATTTTAAGCAGATTGAACCCAAATGGCAAAAGAAATGGGAGGAAGACAACGCGTTTTGCGCCGAGGACCACAGCTCCAAGCCCAAGTATTATACTTTGGTCGAGTTTCCGTATCCCAGCGGAGCGGGCATGCACGTCGGTCACATCAAGGCGTATTCCGGACTTGAGGTTGTCTCCCGAAAGAGAAGAATGCAGGGATATAACGTATTGTTTCCGATTGGCTTTGACGCATACGGTCTGCCCACCGAAAACTATGCGATCAAAACGGGAATGCATCCGCGTGCCGTGACTGATAAGAACATCGAAAAGTTTACATCCCAGCTCAAGCGCGTGGGCTTTTCCTTCTATTGGTCTCGCGTCGTTGACACGACAGAGGAGGATTATTACCGCTGGACGCAGTGGATTTTCCTCAAAATGTTCGAAAAGGGACTGGTGTTCCGTGACACCGCGCTGGTCAATTATTGTCCCAGCTGTAAGGTCGTGCTTTCCAATGAGGATTCCCAGGGCGGAAAATGCGATATTTGCCACAGCGACATCGTGCAAAAGTCCAAGGCTGTCTGGTATCTGCGTATCACCGAGTACGCCGACAAGTTGCTCGAGGGCTTGGAGGAAGTGGATTATCTCCCCAATGTCAAGCAGCAGCAGGTCAACTGGATCGGTAAATCCACGGGTGCGTTTGTCAACTTCTCGATCAAGGAGCTGGATGAAAAATTGCGCATCTACACCACGCGCCCCGATACGCTCTTCGGCGTGACCTTCATGGTCATCGCTCCCGAGCATCCCATCATCGAGGCAAATCGCGACAAAATCAAAAATATCGACGCACTGGACGCTTACCGCGAGGAGTGCGCCAAGAAGACCGAGTTCGAGCGTACCCAGCTGGTCAAGGATAAGACGGGTGTGCGCATTGAGGGCTTGACCGCAATCAACCCTGTGTCAGGCAAGGAGATTCCGATTTACATTTCCGACTACGTTATGATGGGCTACGGTACGGGCGCGATTATGGCGGTTCCCGCACACGACGAGCGTGACTACGCGTTTGCAAAGAAATTCGGCATCGACATTGTCGAGGTAATTAAGGGCGGCGACATCTCCAAGGAAGCCTATGCAGGGGATGGCGAGATGGTCAACTCCGATTTCCTCAACGGATACACGAACAAGAAGGATTCCATCGCGCGCATGATTGAGTATCTGTCCGAGAAGGGCATCGGTGAGATGGGCGTGCAGTACAAGATGAAGGATTGGGCATTCAACCGCCAGAGATATTGGGGCGAGCCGATTCCGATCGTGCACTGTCCCGCATGCGGAATCGTTCCGGTTCCGTACAATGAGCTTCCCTTGAAGCTTCCCACCGTACAGCATTTTGAGCCTGGTGAGGGCGGCGAGAGTCCCTTGGCAAAGATTGACGAATTTGTCAACTGCAAGTGCCCGAAATGCGGAGGCGCCGCAAAGCGCGAGACTGATACCATGCCGCAGTGGGCAGGTTCATCATGGTACTTCCTGCGCTATATCGATCCGCACAACACCGAGGTGTTTGCTGACCGTGAAAAGCTGAATTACTGGCTGCCGGTTGACTGGTACAACGGCGGTATGGAGCATGTGACGCGTCACATGATCTACTCCCGCTTCTGGCATAAGTTCCTCTATGATCTCGGCGAGGTGCCGGTGGCAGAGCCTTACGCAAAAAGAACCGCGCAGGGCTTGATCCTCGGTCCCGACGGCGAGAAGATGTCCAAGTCCAAGGGCAACGTCGTTGACCCCAACGACGTGGTGGACGTGTTCGGCGCGGATGTGCTCCGTACCTACGTGCTCTTTATGGGTGATTACGGCAGTGCCGCTCCGTGGAACGAAAGCTCGATGAAGGGATGCAAGAGATTCCTTGAGAGATTTGCCGATCTGTTTGATCTGGTCAAGGGCGAGGGCGTGACGCCGAAGCTCGAGTCAGCGATCCATAAGACCGTCAAGAAGGTTTCCTTGGATATTGAGGAGCTGAAATTCAATACCGCGATCGCTTCCATGATGGGACTGCTCAACGAGATTTACGATGTCGGAAGCATTACAAAGGATGAGCTGACGGTGCTTGTGCGTCTGCTTTCTCCCTTCGCGCCGCACCTGTGTGAGGAGCTGTGGGAGATGCTCGGCGGCGAGGGGCTTTGCTCCCTGGCAGCATGGCCCGAGTGGGACGAGGCAAAGACGGTGGACAGTACCGTGGAGGTTGCCGTACAGATCAACGGTAAGGTCCGTGCCACCGTCGAGCTGCCCGTCAACTGTCCCGCAGCCGATGCGATTGCGACTGCAAAGGCAAACGAGAAGATTATTCCTCTGATCGAGGGCAAAACCGTGGTCAAGGAGATCAGCATCCCGAATAAGATCATCAACATTGTCGTGAAATGAAATGTCAGCTTTTGATCCTCTCCGAAGATGCGGTATTTGCGCGGATGCTGGAGCTCGAATTTCAGATGTGGGGACTGGCTGTACGGGTGGCGGATCGCTTGGATGGCACGATGGAGGCGCAAGTGACGCTGATCGATCTGGACAGCGTCCTGCCTCCCACACTGCCGCAGTACGGACGTATGATCGGCTTTACGCGGAGCTTTTCAATTTCCGCCGTTGATCCCGACCGCAGTTGCTCTATGATTTTGCATCGCCCGTTCGAGATGCGTCTGCTTCGCGAGGAGGTATTGGCGCTGATGCCGGACAGAGACGAGGCGGGTGTGGATCCGATAAGAATCGATTTGCAAGGGGAAACGCTGGTGTTTGGTACGCAAAGTGTTTCTCTGACGCCGAATGAAAAAAGAATCATGGCGTGTCTCCTGGAACATCGGGGAGAGGTTGTTCCCAAGTCTGTTTTGGATGAGGAGATCGGCGCGTCCGCGGCGAATAAAACTGAGGTCTATGTCTGCTTTTTGCGCAAAAAGCTGGAGTCCCTGGCAGGGAAGTTCCGTATTCGCACTGTGCGCGGGGTAGGATACAGATTGGATGAGAATTGAAGAATCATCAAAACCGCCGGTTGAACCGGCGGTTTTGATTTAACGTTGTTTTTATACCAAATAACCTTTATTAATTTTCTATCTGCGGAAGCTCACAATCGCGTACCGTCAATGCATCGCACTTGGTAGAGAGAAATGCGGAGGTTCAGAGTTTCAAAAGCGCGGGGGAAAAGAAGATGCGTACGCAGTCCAGCGTGACGTGATTTGCCCGGTGTAGTTACAGGATGTGCTCGCCACGGATGCTGCGGCGACGATTGTCAAGCTCCGGCTCCTCGGGAATCAGATGCAGATCCATGTCGCACAGATGAAAATGCATAGCAGACTGTTCTGTGGATGGCACTCCCGCTTGTCGGAATCTCTGCCATTCTGACAGTCGGGTGCCTGCTGTTCAAAAAGAGTGAATTTTAAAGGTGAGATAAGGCTATAACAGTTTAGATATATCATGGCTGAATGCGGGAACATACCGTTTGCAGACAGCGCTGACCGACGTATCGTGGCTCCGCATGGGATACGGAATCAGCGTCTGCTGCAGGGACGGTAATTTTGCCGTGCAAATTCAATTTTACATTCGCGGAGAAAGAAAAATATGAGTAGGGGCAGAAAAGAATTCGGCATTGGCATGCTTGCCCTGATCCTCGGCTTGTTGACAACAGTTTTACCACACAGATAAGCGGCGTGTCGTTTCAGTCGATGATGACCGATGTAGTGATCCTTTTCTTGCCCGAATACGCCTTTGCAGCAGGACCTGTTTTGTCCGTTCCCGATGCGATCATCGGATGGATGATGTGGAGCATTACGGCGAGAGCTTTGGAGCTGTTATCTGTTCGTGCAGTGCGATTTTTACGATCATTACAGCAGTATCGCTGCTGATAGCGTAACGTCGGATGTAATTTTTGCGGTGCAATAGAAGAAATTTTCATAAAACTATTGCAAATGTTTTCAAAAAGGTGTATAATGGGTACACAACAAAATAAGCGGGAGCTTGTATACAGGCTGAGAGGAAGGTGTGACCTTCGACCGAGAACCTGATTTGGATAATGCCAACGTAGGGATGCCTGATACAAGGATATTGGGAGAAGCATAGGAATTACGGAAGCTATCTGATCGGTAGCTTCCTTTTTTGTTGCCATTTTTTACGGAGGAGAGGATATGATAAAAATCAACGGTGAAGAAATGAATATCGCAGGCAAGACACTTGCGGAATATCTTGCGACCGCGAATTACGACAGAAAGCGTATTGCTGTCGAGCGCAACGGAAATATCGTGCCCAAGGCACAGTATGGCGAAACCGTACTTCAGGACGGCGATAGTCTGGAAGTTGTCAGCTTTGTTGGAGGCGGCTGATATGATACCGACAAAAGAAGAATGGATCAAGGCGCTCAAGGAACGCCATGGTGAAGAACTGCAACAAGCCTTTTCGTCGGTCACGGTTGCCGTGTGCGGTCTTGGCGGTCTCGGCTCGAATATCGCGATTCACCTCGCCCGTGCCGGAATCGGAAAGCTGATTCTGATCGATTTTGACCGTGTGGATATCAGCAATCTGCATCGTCAGCAATATAAGGCATCGCAGATCGGTATGTATAAGACCGAAGCTTTTGCGGATAACCTTCGGGAGATCGCTCCGTATATCGAGCTTGAAGCACACACAGAGCGAATCACAGAGAATAATGCTGTGAAGCTCTTACAAAGCGCAGATATCGTCTGTGAAGCCTTTGACAGTGCAGAATCCAAGGCAATGCTAACAAATACCGTGCTTTCCGAGATGCCCGAAAAACATCTTGTTGCAGCTTCGGGAGTGGCAGGTATGGGAACGACCAATAGCATCAGGACAAGAAAAATTACGAGCAGGTTCTATCTTTCGGGGGATGAAACAAGTGACGTATCGGACGATATCGGTCTTGTGGCTCCCCGTGTCGCGCTTTGCGCAGCTCATCAGGCACATACGGTGCTTCGTATCATAGCCAAACAATTTGAAGTATAAAGAAAAGAGGAAAATCAAATGAACAACGACAAGCTTATAATCGGCGGTCAAGAATTTCACTCCCGATTCATTCTCGGATCGGGAAAATACTCGATGAAGCTCATCGAGGCGGCGATCAAGGACGCGGGGGCGGAGATCATCACCCTTGCTGTGCGCCGCGCGAACACCAAGGAGCAGGAGAGCATTCTCGACTACATTCCGAAAGGAATTACATTGCTCCCCAACACATCGGGTGCAAGAAACGCCGAGGAAGCTGTGCGTATTGCCCGCCTTGCAAGAGAGCTTGGATGCGGTAATTTTGTCAAAATCGAAATTATGCGCGACTCCAAATATCTGCTCCCCGACAACGCGGAAACTGTCAAGGCAACAGAGATACTTGCAAACGAGGGATTTGTGGTTATGCCGTATATGTATCCCGATCTGAACACTGCCCGTGATCTTGTGAATGCAGGCGCGGCAAGTGTCATGCCCTTGGCATCTCCCATTGGCTCGAATAAGGGACTGGCAACCAAGGAGTTCATCCAGATACTCATTGATGAGATCGACCTGCCCATCATCGTGGATGCAGGCATCGGAAGACCGTCGCAGGCGTGTGAAGCAATGGAAATGGGTGCGGCGGCAATTATGGCAAATACCGCACTCGCAACCGCAGGCGATCTTCCGATGATGGCGTCTGCATTCAAGCAGGCAATCGAGGCAGGTCGTAAGGCGTATCTTTCCGGGCTTGGCAGAGTTCTCACACGTGGTGCATCCGCATCCGATCCTTTAACAGGATTCCTTCGTGATTGAGGAGAACACTATGGAAAACCAATTCTTTGTAGATTCGAAGCATCTCTCGCCCGAGGTGCTTGTAAAAAAGCACCGTATCGAGTCCGATCCCACGAGTCGCAAGAACCACATGGAATATCTGCCCGGCATGGAGATCATCGAGTCGGACGTTTGCTCGCAGGTCGTGTCGCAGATGGAGTCCTACGATTACGGAAAGTATACGGCAAGAGATGTTCGTGTAGCTCTTGAACATCCCACTTGTTCCATTGAGGATTTCAAGGCGCTTCTGGCGCCTGCCGCAGAGCCGTTCCTCGAACAAATGGCAGAGAGAGCAAGACTGGAAACGAGCAAGCATTTCGGCAACACCGTCTATCTGTTTACGCCTCTTTATATTGCGAATTATTGTGAGAATTACTGCGTGTATTGCGGGTTTAACTGCTATAACCATATCAACCGAATGAAGCTCTCTATGGAGCAGATCGAAAAGGAAATGCGGGTTATCGCCGACAGCGGGATGGAGGAAATTCTCATTCTGACGGGTGAGAGCCGTGTGCAAAGCGACGTGGAGTACATTGGAGACGCCTGCAAGCTGGCGCGAAAGTATTTCCGCATGGTCGGTCTTGAAATCTATCCCGTCAACACGGATGAATACAAATATCTCCATCAATGCGGTGCAGACTACGTGACCGTATTCCAAGAAACATACGATACCGATAAATACGAACAGCTCCACCTACTCGGTCACAAGCGTGTATGGCCCTATCGCTTCGATGCACAGGAAAGAGCATTGCGTGGCGGTATGCGCGGTGTGGCATTCTCGGCACTGCTCGGACTTTCGGACTTCCGCAAGGATGCTCTTGCAAGCGCGTTGCACGTGTATTACTTGCAGAGAAAGTATCCCCACGCCGAGATGTCGCTGTCCTGTCCCAGACTTCGTCCGATTATCAATAATGACAAGATCAATCCACTCGATGTGCACGAAAAGCAGCTTTGCCAGATCATTTGCGCGTACCGAATCTTCCTTCCGTTCGTGGGGATCACGGTATCCTCCCGTGAGAGCGCGGCGTTCCGCAACGGCATCGTAAAGATCGCCGCCACCAAGGTGTCTACAGGCGTTTCCACAGGTATTGGTGACCACGACAGCAAATACAACGGAAAAGAAACCGATGAGCTTCAGGGCGATGAGCAGTTTGAGATCGACGATAACCGTAGTCTTGACAAGATGTATCAGGATATTGAGAACGAAGGTCTTCAGCCTGTGTTGAACGATTATCTGTACGTATAAGGAGAAGAATATGAAAAAATTTGATACAACACTTTATTTTATTACCGACTCCACAGGCTTTGAAGAAGCCGAGTTTCTTCGCCGTGTGGAAGAAGCACTCAAAGGCGGCGCTACCATCCTTCAGCTCCGGGAGAAGAACAAGACTACGGCAGAGTATATTGCCATCGCCGAGAAGGTTCACGAGCTGACGAAAAAATACAACGTTCCGCTCATCATCGATGACCGGATCGATGTGGCTTTGGCAGTAGGCGCGGAGGGGGTTCACCTCGGAAAAGAGGACATGCCCACTGCTACGGCACGCAGAATCCTCGGAGATGACTTCATCATAGGAGCAACCGCAAAGACAGTTCCTTGGGCACTTGAAGCCTACGAGGGCGGTGCGGATTATCTCGGCGTCGGCGCGATCTATCCCACAACCACAAAGGTCAAAACCGTGCTGACCTCAACCGAGACGCTGGATGCGATCTGTCGCGCCGTTCCGATTCCCGTCAATGCCATCGGCGGTCTCAACAAGAACAATACCGACGTGCTTCGCGGCATCGGCATTGCGGGCATTTGTGTGGTATCGGCGATTATGAAATCCGACGATCCGAAGGCCGAAACCGAAATACTTCACAAAATTGCCAAGGAGCTGACCCATCAATGAAACTGAAAACAGCATTATCCATTGCTGGAAGCGATTCCTGCGGAGGCGCCGGTATTCAGGCAGATATTAAGACAATGACGATGAATGGTGTCTATGCCATGAGTGCGATTACGGCGCTGACAGCGCAGAACACGACCGGTGTCAGCGCCATCCAGGCATCCACTCCCGAATTTCTGAAAGCACAAATCGACGCCGTATTTGAGGATATCCGTCCCGATGCGGTGAAAATCGGCATGATATTCTCGTCGGAGCTGATCCGGGTGATTGCCGAGCGACTCGATTTTTATCAGGCAATCAATGTCGTTGTCGATCCCGTGATGCTTGCAACAAGCGGCTCGAAGCTGATGAGAACAGACGCGGTATCTGCGCTGGTCGGCGAGCTTCTGCCGCGTGCCACACTGGTCACGCCGAATATTCCCGAAGCGGAGGTTCTGTCGGGGATGCCCGTTGAGACGCGGGAGGACATGCTTTCCGTTGCCAAATACATCGGCGAGCGCTATGGCTGTGCCGTGCTTCTCAAGGGAGGGCACAGCATAAACGATGCCAACGATCTGCTTTATTCGGATGGAACGTACCGTTGGTTTTACGGCAAGCGCATCGACAATCCCAACACGCATGGCACAGGATGCACGCTGTCGTCGGCAATTGCATCAAATCTTGCAAAAGGGTATGACCTTGCAGAGTCGGTCAAAAGAGCAAAGGACTATATTTCGGATGCGCTTGCCGCTATGCTCGACTTGGGGCAAGGCTCCGGTCCTATGAATCACGCTTTTGATTTGAACAGCCGATTTACCAAATAATTTTGCTTGAGAGAAATCAAAGAAAATGAGAACCTATACAACGCAAATGAATGCCGCAAAACGCAGTAATCATCCCTCTGTAATGATGGCGGTTGCCGCCAAGGAATGACGACCGCCTGGGAGATGCCCGTCTTCAGCGGAAATTTCCGCTCCCGCAAGAAGAAAAAACAGGGCAATCATCGCGCGACAATACCATAGGTGATCGAAAAAGCCCATGATCAGGACGCCGGATATGGCGTAGACGCTTCCGAATCGGTTCCCGCGTAAGACGCCACGGAGCAGTATGAGGAGCGTTGCGGCAAGAAAAACCGCAAGCCCCGCCCAGCCGATCTCCAGTGCAAGCTGCAGATAGATGCTGTGCGCATGCATGACGCTTTCAATCCCCGACAACGCGTATCGCGGATAGACCGCGCAGAACGCTTTCTCGCCTACGCCGATGCCCCACGGATGCGCGGCAATCGCACGTCTGACGCCTTGCCACGTATACAAGCGGTAGCGGATTGAGGATTCCGAAAGCGTGCCGATGCTGGAGAAGCGGTTGAGTACGCTGTGCGGTAAAAATGGAACGGCGCATACACCAAACGGAAGCAAAACGAGCGCGGCGGCAAGGGTGCGGCGGCTGTAAAACAGTAGAATGAGTGCTACCTCGACGATCAGTCCCAGCCACGCGCCGCGCGTCCATGTCAGAACGGTGCAAAGTGCGAGCGTAGCCGCCGTCACACCGAAAAAAATGCGCCGTGTCCAGCGTTCACCGTGTGCAAGCATTCCGCAAACCGCGATCGGAAAGCAGAGAAGCAGATAGACCGAGAGGATGTTCGGGTTGGAAAATGTGCCCGTCACGCGCCCTCCGATGTCTGAAAAACGCGACGTATCCACCCATTTCAGCTCCGCATTATGCAAAAAATACTGCAAAATTCCACATACGGAGCAAAGAAACGATGAGATGAGCAGCGACGCGCGAAAGCGTCCGAGCCATCGCGATGAGGAAAGGAGGCGTCGCGCGGGAAAGTAGACCGAGGATAGCAGGGAGAGAGACAGCGCGTCCGCGGGAGAGCCGTTTCCGATCGCGCCGATCGCTATTGTGATGCAAAAGAGCAGGACGGCTACATCGCAGGAGTCAATAAAAAAGTCACGCCTGCCACAGAGGGCTTTGTTGAGGTATGCAATCCACAGCACACCAATCAGCACACAGAGGATCACGGTCGGCGCGGGTGTGTATTGCAGAAAAGGAAGTGCCGCGGCGATCAGCAG
>JAFTPJ010000171.1 GCA_017463405.1 Clostridia bacterium | reverse complement strand
CATCCTCTTCGGTCATCTTGCCTGCAGCATATGCACCTACTGCCTCAAACATACTGGAAAGACTGGTCTTGTGTCCCTTGACATGACCTGCAAGCATCGGACCGCCACTGACAAATACGGTCGGAATATTCACTCTCGCCGCCGCCATCAACAGCCCCGGTACGTTTTTATCGCAGTTGGGAACCATCACAAGCCCGTCAAATCCGTGTGCCAGAGCCATTGCCTCGGTGCTGTCGGCAATCAGATCACGGGTCACAAGAGAATATTTCATTCCCGTATGTCCCATTGCGATACCGTCGCAAACGGCGATCGCGGGAAATACGATGGGGGTTCCACCCGCCATCGCGACACCCAGCTTAACTGCGTCGACAACCTTATCGATGTTCATATGTCCCGGGACAATTTCGTTATAAGAGCTGACGATGCCGATCAGAGGTCTTTTCTGTTCCTCCTCGGTCAAGCCCAACGCGTGGAACAGGCTACGGTGAGGGGCATTCTGCACACCGTCAACAATAGTTTCCTTTGACATAAACTCACTCCTATCAGTTATTGATCAGCTTATCCTCGTCACTCCAGCTGTAAAGCTTGCGGATATCGGCACCGACCACCTCGGAGGGATGCTCGCTTGCGAGCTTTCTCATCGCATTAAAATGCACCTGTGCACCGGAGGAGGACATATCGAGGAGGAAGTCCTTTGCAAAGGTACCGTCCTGAATATCCTTGAGAATCTTCTTCATCGTCTTTTTGGTCTCGTCGGTAATGATCTTCGGACCGGTAATATAATCGCCGTACTCTGCGGTATTGGAAATCGAATAACGCATGCCCGCAAAACCGCTCTGATAGATCAGATCAACGATCAGCTTCATCTCGTGGATGCACTCAAAGTAAGCGTTTCTGGGGTCGTAGCCCGCCTCCACAAGCGTCTCGTAGCCCGCCTGCATCAGGGCGCAAACGCCACCGCAGAGAACTGCCTGCTCACCGAACAGGTCGGTCTCGGTCTCGGTGCGGAAGGTGGTTTCGAGAACGCCCGCACGCGCACCGCCGATACCGAGCGCGTAGGCAAGTCCCAGATCCCATGCGTCTCCCGTCGCATCCTGCTCCACAGCAATCAGACACGGAACACCCTTACCTGCCTGATACTCGGAGCGAACGGTATGACCGGGTCCCTTGGGCGCGATCATGATGACGTTGACGTTCTTCGGAGGCTTGATGCAGCCGAAATGAATGTTAAATCCGTGTGCAAAAGCCAGCGTCTTGCCCTCGGTCAGATTGGGCTCGATGCTCTCCTTGTAAAGCGCCGCCTGCTTTTCATCGTTAATCAGGATCATAATGATATCCGCAGCCGCTGCCGCCTCGGCAGCAGTCATAACCGTAAGACCCTGTGCCTCTGCCCGTGCCCAGCTCTTCGAGCCCTTGTAAAGACCGACGATCACGTTCACGCCGCTGTCCTTCAGGTTCAGCGCATGTGCATGTCCCTGCGAGCCGTATCCGATAATTGCAACGGTCTTTCCGTTGAGCTTCTGAAGATCGCAATCCTGCTGATAAAAAATTCTTGCCATGATAATTACCTCTTTCCGTAATTGAAATTTATAAATTTATGATTTGACGAATGGTCGTACTGCCTTTTTCCAGCGATACACTGCCCGTACGGCAGATCTCGAGTATGGTATAATCGCGCAACAAATTGATAAAATCATCGATCCTGCGTGTTGTGTCTGTCAGACGGAACATCATATAATCCTTGGAATAATCCACGGTAACGGCACCGAAGGCATCGGCGGCGTTGCGGATATCCTCCCGCGATGACGGTTCATTTTTCATTTTGATCAGAAGCAGCTCACAGCTGACCGAATTGTCTGTGTTAAATTCCTTGATGGAGCAAACGTCGGGAAGCTTATACAGCTGATTGACAAGCTGTTGCTTGGCAATCTCCTCACCGCTGAACACCACGGTGATGCGGGAGAGCTCGCTCGTTTCGGTTTCACTGACGGTCAGAGCACTGATATTGAACTGACGGCGGCGAAACATACTTGTCACGCGGTTGAGCACTCCGAACTGATTGCGCACAAGAACGGCTACGGTATATCGGTTCATCGTTCCACCTCCAGCTTCGTAATGATATCATCCATACTGCCGCCGGGCGGAAGCATGGGAAGAACAAACTCATCCCGATCGATCTTGCAATCGATGATATACGGTCCGTCCTGTGCAAAGGCTCTGGTCAGCGCCGCATCCAGCTCCTCGGGCGTGGATACTGCTTCTCCCGCAGCACCGAAGGCACACGCGAGTGCCGAAAAATCGGTCTTGCGATCCAGCACGGTGTTGGAATAATGCTTGTTGAAAAACAGCGTCTGCCACTGACGTACCATACCGAGCACGCCGTTATTCATAATCAGCACAACAACGGGAACTTTGTAACGCACCGCAGTAGCAAGCTCATTGAGGCACATACCAAAGCTTCCGTCCCCCGTGACGAGAACACTGCGCTCCCCGGTACCGAACGCTGCACCGATTGCCGCACCGAAGCCGAATCCCATGGTACCGAGTCCGCCGCTGGAAACGAATCTGCGCGGTTTCCGGAAGGACAAGCTCTGCGCCGACCACATTTGGTGCTGCCCGACGTCGGTCGCAACCGCCGTGTTCTCCCCCAGATGCTTATTAAGCGTCAGAATCGCCCTGCGGGGTGTCATGCCCTCTCTTTGATCGAGACAGCTTGCCTCCTCGCGGCGGAAGCCTTCCACCGTTGCCATCCAATCGGGCTTGTCACATGGCTGTAGCATCGGAAGAAGCTTTTGCAACGTCAGCTTGACGTCTCCGCGTAACCCGCACACGGCATTGACCGTCTTGCAAAGCTCGGAGCCGTCCACATCGATGTGAATGATCTTTGCTCCTGTTGCGAACTTTGCACGGTTTCCCGTCACACGGTCGTTAAAGCGAACACCGAGTGAGAGGATGAGGTCGGCATTGTGCATCGCCATCGAGGACGCATAATGCCCGTGCATGCCCTGCATGCCGAGAAATCTCGGATGATCGGTAGGAATGCCCGACAGCCCCATCAGGGAGCACCCGATGGGCGCGTCTATCATCTCGGCAAGCGACAGCAACTCCTCCTGCGCGCCTGCAGTGATCAGTCCGCCGCCGAAATAGATATACGGGCGCTTTGCGGCGTTGATATGCTTTGCTGCTTCTTCAATACGAATGTCCTTTGCCGCATAGGGCGCGTCATTTTCTGCCGGCGGCATCGGCTCATATTCGCACGTTGCGATCTGCACGTCCTTTGGTACGTCGATCAGCACGGGACCTGGTCTTCCTGATTTGGCAAGTGTGAACGCCTCACGAATCGTATCGGCAAGCCGATCTACGGATCCGACGAAATAATTGTGCTTTGTGATCGGCAGGGTGACACCCGTAATGTCGATCTCCTGAAAGCTGTCCGTTCCGATCTGCGTCGTCGGCACGTTTCCGCAAATGGCAACCATGGGTATCGAATCCAGATACGCCGTTGCGATTCCCGTAACAAGATTGGTCGCACCGGGACCCGAGGTGGAAATCACAACGCCAACCTTACCCGTGGTTCTCGCATAACCGTCCGCGGCATGTGCCGCTCCCTGCTCGTGCGCCGTCAGGATATGATTGATTTCATCTTGGTATTTGTAAAGGCTGTCATATACGTTCAGAATCTGTCCGCCCGGGTAACCGAAAACGGTTGCACAGCCCTGTTCTATCAATGTTCTGACAAGGATATCTGCACCGGATAGAACCATCGTATCACTCCCCTTTTAAATGTTTGATAATCAGTGCACCGCACGCAGAGCAACCGACCTGTGTCATTTCCTCGCTCATAATGTCGGCAGTGCGGTAGCCTGCATCAAGGTATGCAGAAACGGCATTTTCGATCGCTTGCGCCTCTCGCGGCATGTCGAAACTGAAGCGAAGCATCATCGCTGCCGACAGAATTGTACCGATCGGGTTTGCAACGTCCATGCCCGCGATATCGGGTGCGGAGCCGTGGATCGGCTCGTAGAGCCCGCAGGTTGTCGCACCGAGGCTGGAAGACGGAATCATACCGATCGATCCCGTAATCATCGACGCCTCGTCGGACAAAATATCACCGAACATGTTTTCGGTTACCACGACGTCAAACTGTGCGGGATTTTTGACAATCTGCATTGCACAGTTGTCCACCAGCATGTCGGAAAGCTCCACGTCAGGATACTCCTCGGCAAGCCTGTGCATGACTTTTTTCCAAAGGCGGCTGGAATCGAGCACGTTGCTCTTTTCCACCGAGCACAACCTTTTGCTTCTCTTTCTTGCCGTTTCAAAGCCAATTCTGCCGATGCGTTCGATTTCCGCCTCGCTGTATTTCAGCACGTCGGTCGCGACATCGCCCTCGGTTTTATGCTCGCCGAAATAAATACCGCCGATCAGCTCACGGACAATGATAAAGTCGATTCCCTTTTCAACAATCTCCTTTTTCAGAGGAGACGCATCGGCAAGCTGATGCCAGATTTTTGCGGGACGGTTGTTGGAATAGACCCCCATACCCGCACGCAGGCGAAGCAAGCCCTTTTCAGGACGCATGGGACCCGGCACGTCGTTCCATTTGTTTCCGCCCACAGCGCCGAGCAGCACGCTGTCGGAGGCAAGGCATTTTTCAAGCTCCGATGCGGGCAACGGATCTCCGTATTTGTCGATGGCGCAGCCGCCCATATCCACATCGGTATAATGGAAGGTATGACCGTAAAGCTCCGCCACCTTGTCAAGCACCTTCAATGCCTGCTCTACAATTTCGGGTCCGATTCCGTCGCCGCGAATCACCGCTATATTTTTAACCATTGTTTTCTCCTTCCTTCAGGGATTTTAAAAGTCCGCCGCATTTGATGATATTCTGGATAAAGGGCGGAAAGGGCTGCGCCTGATAGGTCTTTCCCGTGGTAATGTCGGTAATCACACCGGTATCAAAATCCACTCGGACCTCATCATTTGCCGCTATTTCTTCTGCCGCAGCCTCGCATTCGAGAATCGGCAAGCCGATATTGATCGCGTTGCGATAAAAAATTCTTGCAAAGCTTTTTGCAATCACGCAACCCGTACCGCAGGTCTTGATCACAAGCGGTGCGTGTTCGCGAGAGGATCCGCAGCCGAAGTTCCAGCCCGCAACCATCACGTCTCCCTTTTTCACGTTCTTGACAAACGCGGAGTCGATGTCCTCCATGCAGTGAAGCGCTAACTCATTTGCATCGGGGGTATTCAGATACCGTGCGGGGATGATGACGTCAGTGTCCACGTTATCGGGATATTTGAAAGCCTTTCCCTGTGTATTCATCGTTTATTCCTCCGTATATTCCGTAATATAGCCTGTCAGCGCACTTGCGGCAGCTGTGTGGGGAGATGCAAGGTAAACCTCACTGTTCACGTGTCCCATTCTGCCGACAAAATTGCGGTTGGTCGTTGCAATACAACGCTCGCCTGCCGCTAAAATTCCCATGTATCCGCCAAGGCAAGGACCGCAGGTCGGCGTGGAAACCACCGCGCCCGCGTCAATAAACGCCGTATACCAGCCGCGCTCCACGCATTCGCGGAGGATCTGCATCGTACCGGGAATGATAATGCAACGGATTCCGTCTGCGATTTTTTTGTTCTTCAGGATGTTGTATGCGGCTTCCATATCCTCCATTCTGCCATTGGTGCACGAACCGATCACAACCTGATCCACCTTGATACCGTGCAATTCGCTCGCGGGATGGGTGTTTTCGGGAAGATGGGGACATGCAACAGTGGGAACGATTTTTGAAAGATCAATATCAATAACGCGCTCGTATTCGGCGTCGGCATCCGCCGTAAAGATCACTGCGGATCGCTCGCTTCTGCCATTGAGGTATTCCAGCGTTACGTCGTCCACGGGGAAAATGCCGTTTTTTGCGCCTGCCTCGATTGCCATGTTGCAAATGCAGAGACGGTCGTCCATCGACAGCCCGTGCGCTCCGTCTCCGACAAACTCCATGCTCTTGTAAAGCGCACCGTCCACACCGATCATTCCTATGATGGTCAGAATCACGTCCTTACCGCTACAGTTCGACGGCAGCTTCCCTGTCAGATGAAACTGAATCGCAGACGGCACCTTAAACCAAGCCATTCCCGTTGCCATGCCCGCCGCCATATCGGTGGAACCGACGCCCGTAGAAAATGCACCGAGTGCCCCGTACGTGCAGGTGTGACTGTCCGCACCGATGATGCAGTCGCCCGCGGTCACAACTCCCTGCTCGGGCAGAAGCGCATGCTCGATGCCCATTTTACCAACGTCGTAAAAGTGGCTGACGCAGTGTGCGCAGGCAAATTCACGACAGGTTTTGCTCTGCTCCGCCGCCTTGATATCCTTATTGGGAACAAAGTGGTCCAAAACAATTGCCACTCGATCCTTATCGAATACATCCTCAAAGCCCGCCTTTTTAAACTCATTTACCGCAACGGGCGTGGTAATATCGTTGCCCAGAACAATGTCCAACTTTGCATTGATCAGCTGACCTGCAACCACTTTGTCAAGCCCCGCGTGGGCGGCAAGGATTTTTTGCGTCATCGTCATTCCCATTACTTCACATCTCCTTTGGTCATATTATAGAAAGCACTCAAAAGTGCATTTGTGCTTGCCGTGATCACGTCGGTATCGGTACCCGCGCCCCAGAACATCTTGCCGTCCGTGCGCTCCAGACCGATATAAGAGGCGGCTACACTCTGCGAGCCCTGTCCCTGCATGCTGTGCTGGGTAAACACCTGCAGCGTATACTGCTCCTCGGTATAGGCGGTGAGCGCATTGTTAATTGCACTGAGGGTACCGTTGCCTTCTGCCTCCAGTTCGGTCTCCTCACCGTTTCTC
Organism: Clostridia bacterium; assembly: GCA_017463405.1. Lineage (GTDB taxonomy): Bacteria > Bacillota > Clostridia > Oscillospirales > CAG-272 > UMGS1865. The sequence continues at coordinate 29,433 of JAFTPJ010000171.1, read as the reverse complement.
ATGAAGGTGATATTGATCTTTACCGCATCGTTTTCCCGCATAAAGTCAAAATCCGTAACCGCAATGTCGCCGTTCAGATTCAGATAATGCGAGACAAAGATATCCAGCACCTCATCGGGCTTAAGCTCCTTGTGCTCATGATCGGAGATATCCTTGCACAGATAACTGAAATGCTCGCGCATCTTAGGCGGCAGATTGTAACCGAACGTCTGCTCCAACAGATATCCGATGCCACCCTTACCCGATTGTGAATTGACGCGGATCACATCCGCGTCGTAGGTTCTGCCGATATCCTTCGGATCGATCGGAATATACGGAACGCTCCACTCGTGCAACTTGTTCTTGGTTCTGTATTTCATACCCTTTGCAATCGCGTCCTGATGCGATCCAGAGAAGGCGGCAAATACCAACGCTCCCGCATATGGGGCTCTCTCGTAAACGTGCATACGGGTACACTTTTCATATTTTTCAACCAAATAATTCATGTTGGAAAGATCCAGCTTCGGATCCACACCGTGAGAATACATATTCATCGCCAGCGTGATGATATCTACGTTTCCGGTACGTTCGCCGTTGCCGAACAGCGTGCCCTCCACGCGGTCAGCCCCCGCCAGAAGCGCCAGCTCGGTATCCGCAACACCCGTTCCTCGGTCGTTGTGCGGATGAAGCGAAAGGGTGACAAACTCGCGGTATTTCAGATTCTCGCTCATGTACTCCACCTGCGATGCGTAAACGTGCGGCAAGCTCATCTCCACTGTGACGGGCAGATTGATAATCACGTTATTGTCCGCACTCGGCTCCAGGACGTCCAGCACGGCGTTGCAAACCTCAAGGGCGTACTCGGGTTCGGTTCCCGTAAAGGATTCGGGAGAATATTCAAAGCGGAAATTGCCCTCGTATTCGCTTGCCAGACGCTTTACCAACTTTGCGCCGTCCACGGCGATTTTTTTGATCGCCTCCTTATCCTTCTTAAACACCTGCTCACGCTGTGCCACACTAACCGAATTGTAAAAGTGGATAATCGCGCTCGGAGCACCCTTGCAGGCGTCGAAAGTCTTGCGAATGATATGCTCGCGGCACTGCGTTAGAACCTGCACAGTGACATCCTCGGGAATCATATTGTTATCGATCAGCGTGCGGAGGAACTCATACTCGGTCTCGCTCGCCGCGGGAAAGCCGACCTCAATCTCCTTAAAGCCAACCTCCAGGAGCACCTTGTAATATTCCAGCTTTTCCTCCAGGCTCATCGGAATCACCAGACTCTGATTTCCGTCTCGCATATCCACACTGCACCAAACAGGGGGCTGCTCGATATGGTCCTTTTCGACCCATTTGTTATATTTTTTTTCTACGGGGAAATATCCCACGTGGTATTTACTTGCATCCATCATTGTTTCTTACTCCTTTTCCGCAATCACTTCCACCTCGACCAAAGCGCCTTTGGGAAGATCCTTTACTGCCACGCAGGACCGTGCGGGTTTTTCTGTAAAATACTGTGCATACACCTCGTTAAACGCCGCAAAATCCTCCATTTTGCTCAAAAAGCAAACCGTTTTGACGGCGTTGTTGAGCGAGCTGCCTGATGCTTCCAGCACTGCCTGCAGATTTTTGCAGACTCTGTGCGTCTGCTCGACAATATCGTTTCCTTCAAGAAGCCCTGTTTCGGGATTTAAGGGAATCTGACCCGAAGTAAAAATAAGATTTCCGATAACCACTGCCTGCGAGTAAGGTCCGATCGCCGCGGGTGCCTTATTTGTCTGAATTTTCATCCTCATATATTTGATTCCTTTCCATGATTAAACAATTTTAAAGCCCTCGTCACGTAAGGACTGTGTGATCAGATGCACGTGTCGGAAATCTCTTGTTTCCATTTCAATCCGCAAATAGCATCCGTTCACGCTTTCGGTATTACCCTTTTCGTAGTGAACACCGGTGACGTTACCGCCGCAGTCGGCGATGATGCGGGAGATTTCCTTGAGCTGACCGGGCTTGTCGATCAATTCGATCAGCAGACTCGACGAGCGCCCCGAATTGAGAAGTCCGCGGTCAATCACGCGCGACAGGCTCGTGACATCAATGTTCCCTCCGGATACAACCGCCACAACCCGTTTGTTTTTCAGATCAATTTTTCCCGACATGACAGCCGCAACTGCCGTAGCACCGGCGCCCTCCGCAATCATTTTTTGCTTCTCAATCAGGGCGAGGATCGCGCTTGCCACCTCGTCGTCGCTGACGAGAACAATATCGTCCACGTACTCCTTCACAAGTGCATAAGTGTTTTCGCCGGGCTGCTTGACGGCGATACCGTCCGCAATGGTAGATACCGATGCAAGACATTCGATCTCACCGTCTCTGACCGAGTTGTACATACTCGGAGCACCCGCCACCTGTACGCCGTACACCTTGACGGAGGGTCTGATCTGCTTTGCGGTATAAGCGATACCGGAGATCAATCCACCGCCTCCGATGGGAACCACGATCGCATCGATATTGTCCAGCTCGTTGAGAATCTCCAGCGCGATTGTTCCCTGTCCTGCGATGACGTTTTCGTCATCGAATGGATGCACAAAAGTGTAGCCCTTGCTGTCCTTTAATTCCAATGCCCTTTGATAGGCATCGTCGTAACACCCCTCCACCAGACAGACCTCGGCGCCAAAGCCCTTTGTGGCTTCCACCTTGGAGATCGGTGCGCTATCGGGCAGACAGATCAAAGACCTGATTCCGTTTTTGGTCGCCGCCAGCGCCACCCCCTGCGCGTGATTTCCCGCAGAGCACGCGATGACGCCTTTTGCTTTTTCCTCCTCGGACAGCATCGCGATCTTATACGCCGAACCCCTCACCTTAAAGGATCCCGTAATCTGCAGATTTTCGGGCTTCAGATACAGCTCGCAATCGGGTGCGATTCCGTAAGCTCTTACTACGTTCGTTTCGCGAATAATGCTTTTCAGCACCGTTTGGGCATTGAATACCTTATCAAGAGACAACATTGTTCGTTCCGCCTTTCTTTCGGTTCAGTTTATGCGTTTACACCGCTTTGGGCAATACAAAAACCCGCCTCAAAGCTTTTTCTTGCTTTGAGACGGGTGCAAATTCAAATTCAACACTCGCGGTACCACTCAAATTGCGGATATCGATCCGCCACCTCTTCGAAGTCCATCAACTCCTATGCACTGACGTAGCATACACGGGAAACGCCTACAGGGTGGTTAACCGTTCGGGCTTCCGGCTCCGAAGTGATGGGAACATCCGCACTCCTTTATCGGGATCACACCATCCCCGACTCTCTGAAAATTCATTGCAGGTTCCTTCTTCATCAACGCCTTTATTGTATCGAAGTCTATCAACCTCTATGCACTGACGTAGCATACACGGGACGCCCTACACACATCTGCTTCAAGCTCCGGCTCGGAAGTGAGAGGACAGGAATTTTACATACCGATTTACACCAACCATCGGCTCTCTGAAATGCATGATCACCCTGACCATTCTTCGTCACAGCTTTTATTGTTATTCAATTGCCGTTATTTTACCACGCTAAAGCTGCGATGTCAATAGTTTTTTGAAAAATTCATATTTTTTTCACATTTTCATGTTAAAACGGCGTTCGATTCACTTCAAAATCCGACAGATCAACCACAATTGCAACCGCCGCGGCAAAGCATTCAGCAGAAGCGGTTGAGCACATCGGTAAAAGCACCGAGCATTCCCGTATCAACTGCACCCGCACGAAGCACCGAAACCGAGATGCCGAGCAGCTGCAGCCCCATGCGTAACGAGTATGCGATTTGTCAAGCACCCTCTTAGTCACGGCATAAATACCCGTGAACGGAAGCGGATCAAGCGGCGCCGGCTCGCGTCAGCATATGCGCGCACAAAAGCCCGCCAACGGCTCGAATCGCGGACACGTTGCAGCTTCTATCCAAACAGAGTTCACTGTATCACCTCACGTGAGGTTAGCATCCACAATATCTTGCGCGAGATTCCGAAGGCGCTTTTTCAGCATTTCACATGTCAAATCCCCGTTTCATTGGGGCATCTCGTAAAACGCGACGGTTTCCGCATTCCGATATTCGTGCTTTTCATAATATCCGATCAAGCGCCCGTCTGTGTCCCGAAGCGCAACCATATAAACATCCTTATTTTCACGATCGCTGTGTGCGGTATATACAATATTGTGCTTGCGGCTCTCGCCGAACCACGTAAGCACACGGTCGATTTTTGCATTGGAATCGGCATTGTGGCAAGCCTTCAGACTTCTCCCCGTCAGATCGCCGTGATAACGCGCGACCGATGCCGGATTCATATAAACGATTACGGAATCAAGATCACAGATCACTACAGGCGCGGGATCCTGATCAACGATACTTTTCAACAGCTTGTTCAGCATAACCATTCTCCTTTATTCAGTAATCATCCCGATTCCACTCACCAGCGTCTCGTAATTGATCATCCCTTTTCTATATGTCACAACATCTCCGTTTGCATCGATGAAAAAGGTGGTCGGAAAGCCGCTGATGCCGTAGGCGTTGATCGCATCAAACGCAGTATCAAAGAAAATATCAAAGGCATATCCCTCATCCGCAACGTACTTTTTTGCACTCTCCACCGTCTCTTCGACCCCGTCGGTCGCGTTGACCATGAGGAACTGCACCTCGGGATATTCCGCATACGCCCGATCAAAATCCGGCATCTCTACCTTACAATAATAGCACCACGTCGCCCAGAAATTGAGCACCACCGGCTGACCGAGAAAATCCGACAGCTGTACCTCGTTTCCGTTCCCGTCGAGCACCGTAAAATCGGGCGCCGTTCCCGTATCCTCCGTACGCTTCTCGGGCTCCGACGCACAGCCGCCGCCCGACACCAAAAGAAGTGTTATGGCAAGCAATAAGCAAAGACGTCTTTTCATATCCGTATATCCCTTTCTTATTTCATCAGCTCATCGGTCAGTCGGAGAATTTCGGGCGCGACCTTTTTGCGCTCGCGGTTGGCAACGATATGATACATCGGATATGCAAGCCCCGCTATCACGCCGCCGACCACACCGATCACAATACCGAGCAGCAGTGCCATATCCCTATGCGAGCCGAGAATTGCCGCAAACTCGGACATGGCAAGGCTCATGCCAAAGCCGAGAACCAGCACGCCGATCACACCGAGAGTCAGTGCAACCGTCTGTGCCTTTTGGGTAACACCTTTGTCCAGCCGGCGCAACCGCTCCATTTTATCCTCCTCGCGCGGCGCATATTTTTCTCTGATCCGTTTCAGCTCCGCCTGCTCCTTGGCGGAATACGTATATGAAAAAGCATTCTGATCATGCTTGTTTTCCATCTTCTTTTACCTCTGCTTTCAACAATTTCAATTTTTTTGTACTTACCCGAATCATATACACCGCCATCGCCAATACGAATACCGAGATCGCACCGCCGATTGAGCCGAGCATGATCCTGCGCTCCATGAGAGACATCGTACCGTCATCGAAGGTCGTCAGCATCGTGGAGGCAAGCGTCAGCATCGACACGCACGCCGCGGCAAAGCTGACCGCTTTGGATGCCGAATAGACGGGGCTGTTGTACTTCCGATATTTGATCACGTTCAAAATCGCGAACGTGAACGACGTAAATGTATACGCCGCCATTGTGATCGTCGTGATCTCGTGGTGGTGGAAGGTCCTGTTCCAATAGACCATGAAGAAGATCACCAGGGAAAGCATCAGATTCATCACCAGAAAAATCCACCCGCAGGTACGGTAGCGTTTCAGCTCGGTATACATTCTCCTTCCCGGTACATTTTTGCTCATATAGCGCGCGAGTGACCAGCGCATAATCGCCAGCGAAAGATAATAAAGCGCCAGCGATGTAAACCAGAAGGTGGCATGATAAAATCCGAGCCAAAGCTGAAACACGGCATACACCACGTTCCAGAGCGTGGATCCGTAGAGTGTGAACTTCATGCGCAAATGCGTGTCGTCCAGCCAAAACCTTACATATTTGTTTTCATTCTTGAAATTCACAAAAAATCGGATGACCTGTGGCATTCGGATGCACCAGACGGTCAGCGTATATGCCGCAAGAACGTAGGAAACGATCGCAAATACCGACTCCGATCCGATAAACACCATCGAATATATGAGAAAAACGATGGAAACGGGCAGGAGCAGGAGCATAACCGCAATATGCGGGAACAACAGCTTTTTAGCGGTTTTCTTCCAATCCATTTTCATTCCTCCTGATTTTCACCGTAAAGGTTGAGCCGACACCTACGGCGCTCTCCACGCCGATCTCGCCCTGCATGATATCCACCACACGCTTGACCAGTGCCAGCCCGAGCCCGTTTCCCTGCGTTGCGCGGGAGGTATCGCCCTGATAAAATTTTTCAAAAATATGTGCACCAACATCAGGAGACATTCCGCATCCCGTATCCCGAATTCTGACGACGGCATACTGCCCGTCGGCGAAAAGAGACAACGAGACCGTTCCTCCGCTTTCGGTGAATTTGAAGGCGTTGGAAAACAAATTGTTCCAAACAAGGGAAAGAAGCTCCCTGTCTGCCTCCACAAATACGTTTTCATTGATATCGGCATCGATTTCAATATTGCGGCTCTCCCACACATTTTCATACTGCAAAAGGCTCTCACAAAGCTGCTCACCGAGATCGTACACCTCAACCTTCGGGTAGATCTGCTGATTCTCCAGGCGATTGAGCTTGAGGATATTGGTCATCATATCGGCAAGCCGGCGCGAGGCATCGGTAATTGCTTTCGCATACTCCAAGCGCTTCTCATCCGACAAATCGGGAGCCTGCAGCAGCGTCCCGTAGTTCTGCATCACGGCAAGCGGCGTCTTCATTTCATGGGACACGTTTGCAATGAAATCATTGCGCAAAGTCTCCACACCCGACAGCTCTTCTGCCATTTTATTGATGCTGCCGATGATCTCATCAAAGCGGTTACCCGACAGCACGCCGGAGGTTGTAGGAATTCTGACGCTGAAATCGCCCCGCATCATTTTCTCGGTTGCCGCGGAGATCCGCTTGACATGACGCTCAACCGTCCACTTGCGTCTGATTGCATCGAATACGGTAAACAACAGGCTGATCAGAATGACGTTCCAAAACGTAATCTTGGCGGCAGAGGTTAAATTCTCCCCGTTCAACCCGATTCCGAGGCTTTCGGACAGCGCGGTTACAAAGAGCATCAGGCAACAGGTAATGGCAAAGGCAACAATCAGAAAAAACGTAATATAGTGACCGATTGCCCGAATCACCCAGCGGAGCTGCCGCTCGCCCTTCATTTGATCACCGCCTTATAGCCCAAGCCGTGAACCGTCTGTATCTCAAACGCCTCACAGCGTCCGATCTTTGCGCGCAGCTTTGTCATATATACGTCCACGGTACGCGTTCCCGATTGCGTATCCACGTCCCAGAACTCATCCATCAGCTGGGTACGGGTAAAGGTCTTTTTGGGATAGGACAACAGCTTATAGAGCAGATCGAACTCCCTGGTGGTCAGAGCAATCTCCTCACCGTCCAGCGTTGCCGAGCGCTCATCCGCATCCATCACGAAGTTACCGATCTCGATCCGTCGGCTCGACGCGATTTTGGAGCGCCGAAGCAATGCTCCGATCCGCAAGAACAGCTCATCAAGATCGATCGGCTTCGTCATATAATCGTCAATGCCGATGCGGAATCCCCTCTGCTTAGAGGCAAAATCATCGCGTGCGGTCATAAACAGAATTGGAATATCGTTGTTCAACGTGCGCACGGTCTTTGCAAACTCAAAGCCATCGATGTCCGGCATCATAATATCCGACACAATCAAATCAAAGATTGTTTTATACATCTCGTCATACGCCGCCTCGGCACTGAGACAACCGATTGCCTCGTACCCGCTGTGATTCAAAAAGGAGCAAACCGAGCGATTTAGATCCTTATCGTCCTCCACGACCAAAATTTTGAACATCTTACGCACCTCCAAGCCCAAAATACATCTGTATGCGTTTATTATATCATACAAATGTTAAGATTTTGTTTTCGTTTTACGTTTTTTCAAAAAACATAGAAATATGGGAGGATCCCCAAACGTTTTGACGTTTGAATTTCCTCCCACTGTATGGCCAAGCCTCTCTCGGATTTCACATGTGCGGATTGTCATTCCGATCAATCCGGTTTGTAGCAACGCACGTTTTTGACACTCTCCCGAAGCTTCCGAAAGGTAATGAATGGACCGATGTACACACAGAAAAACGCCCAGATCATAAATTTTACAGTTCCTGCAATCACGGCAAACAGGCACCCCTTATTTTCTGTATGCGAGGAAACACTGTAACTGTTTCCGTATTCATGTGTTACCCGAACATGCGTTGTTTGAAATTTTTCTCCGATATTGTATCCGGTGCTTCCGGAGCTTACAACGCTTTTAATGATCTTTGGCAGGTACATAATCAATGTTGCATACCCCAAATTTGTTAAAACGAGCAAAGCGGGAACAATGGTATACACCAAAAAAATCGGGATTTCGAACAGCGACGGTACGGAAGTTACAAAAAAGATTTCCAATATCGCAATAACAGAAAAAAGCGTATATAAAACACGAGCCTGCCGAATCCATTTTTTCACCCGCCGATAATCTCCCAAATCACGGATTGGTTCCGCCGCAGAATAGGTGTCAAAAAAATTCTTAAGGAAACCTTTGATTCCGTTTATAATATTCATCTTGATTTCTCCCCCTTTGATTTTATCCTACCATACGTTCTTTTTTTGCCTTTATCATCCACACAAGCAGTGCTACAAGAAAAATCGGCGGAAAAACAAGTCCGAAAAGCATCCATGGAGCACATCCCGATTTATGCGCCTTTTTTCTGACCTCGCCATAATCCTCCGGCTCGATAATGATATATTCCTGACCGTCTTTTTCATAAATATACCCAATGGTAATCTTCTCACCCTGCTCGGAAACCGTTGCAAAAATAGGGCGAATCGGATACGTGAACGGTCCCTTGGTTATTTTTACGGTATGTCTGTTCAGTCTGTGATCGGATAGAGTGAAGTTTAAATCTTGGAAGTATTGCAAATGAATCCGAAAGCCGAATTCCTTTGCAACTTTTACGATATCACTTTTTTTGTAGTAATTGATTGTTTGATTTGGATTTAAGAAAAATAAGCTCAATCCCTTTGCACCGGCGTTCACATGACCGTCGATAAATAAATATTCATCTGTTACGTAATCTCTTGCAACCGTTCTCTGCGTCTCGGTTCCTTGAAAGCTGCTTGTTCCCACACCGGTAGAATTGCACTCAATATATGCAAAAAAATAGCTCGGTGCATCGCCAAAGGAAATGGCTTCCTCGGTAACGGATTTCAACACAGAGAGAAGCCGCTCTGTTTTTTTGTCCGTTTCATTTTTTTGTTTGGATTCAATGAAATCACATAAGTAATACAGTATTTCTTTTTTCTCCATATCAAATTCCTCCGCTCGATAAAAATGTATAAAAGCCTGATATATTCGTTTGCTTCATCATGCTATCTATATTTTACTCAATTTATGAGTATTTGTCAATACTCAATTTGTGAGTATGATATGATTTTTACATAAAATTAACAATTGATGAACGGAGTATCAAATGAACTATCGTATCAGAATGAGAAATTTGCGTGAGGATCGGGATCTGACACAAAAGGAAGTCGGTGCTATCATAAACAAGTCTCAGCAAGGATATAGCCATATTGAAGAAGGAAGAGCGGAATTAAAAATCGACGACCTGATAAAACTTTGCGAGTTTTATCAGGTCAGTGCCGATTATTTCATTGGAAGGACAGATCATTATCAGAATTTTGTTTGATGACCGTGCACAATGCCTCATTTCGTATCATGATTCAAAGAGGTGCTGTGTCATTCGCGCAGCCCCAACACAAAAAAACGACGGGGTAAGTTCCAAATGCATTTTTGCATTTGACTCACCCCTCTTATCATTTTGTTAAAATTCCGTAGTATCGCATTTTTACGGCGCTGCTCCGAAAAATTATACCAAGCTCGTCTTTTTCAGAACCACACGGCTGATTGCGCCAAGACCCAACGCGAACAGTAGACCGCCTACGAGACACAGTGCGACATTGATCAGCGTAGAGTTCAATGGTGTAATCATCGAAACCATCATAAACAGCAGCATCCCACCGCCGAGTGAGCCGCAGATCGACAGCCATGCCTTCTGCTTTGCCGCCACACTGATCAGTGTGAAGATGGAAACGAACACAAACATCAGAAAGATTTTTGCGATCATACACATCACGATATTGCCAACCGTCAAACCGCCGACAAGCTCGAAGGACAAGCTTGAAATCGCACCGCCGAGCATTGCGCCGATAAAGTATGCAATCAGCATCAAAGCGCCGCAAACAAAACCCACAAGTGTTTTGGAAATGACATACTCTCCTTTTCTTGCGCGAACGGTGAAGAGATTTTTCGCATATCCGCTTCTGAAATCTTCAGAGATGAACAGGCAGACAAACACAGCCACGCCCATAAACGCCATATTGATATTGCACATGCTCATCACGTCCATACCGCCCATAGCTCCCATTCCGCCAACAGCCGACGCATCGGTAGCGGCAGGCTCGTCGGAGGGTAACGTGCCGATGGATTGCCATGTGCTGTCGGGTCCCTCCATAATCGTAACCTCACCCGTTTGCTGATTGACCGATTCCTGTCCGTCCATCATCGTTAGCATCACTGTCATCACGATGGGAACCAGCAGTGCGCAAGCGATGAGAATATAAAAGAGTCTTGATTTGAGCATTCTTCTGAAATCGACCTTCAGCATACTTTTCAGCCGCTTGCCAAAGCCAAAGATTTCAAATTTTACAGAGCCTTCCATCTTATTTTCCCTCCTTCATCAAATCGATATAGTATTCCTCGAGTCCGATCTTGTCCGTCTTGATCTCAGTCACGCAAATGCTGTTTTCATAGAGATAGGTCACTATCTCCTCAGGGGTGGTCAGATCATACACTCGGAGATATCCTGCCTCATCCTCCTCCACTCGGGAGTACTTATAACCGAGAAGCATTTTCGTCCTGTTCATCTCCTCCGCCTGTAACGCCACGTAGGTACGACAGCTTGCATCCAGATCGTCGGCGGTCATCTCAACAATCATCTTTCCATGGCGGATAATACCGTAATGCGTCGCAACCTTTTGCAATTCCCCGAGCAGGTGCGAAGATACGATGATACTGCGCGTTCCGTCCTTTACGACATTGCAAAAAACCTCCCGCATGATTCGCATACCGTCGGCATCCAGACCGTTGAGCGGCTCGTCAAGCACCAACAGCGTAGGATTACCGAGCAACGCCATCGCAATGCCGACCCTCTGCTTCATACCAAGCGAGCAGTTCTTATATTTGTTGCCTGCCGCGCCCTCCATTCTGACCGTTTTCAGAACCTTGATAACTTCCTTTTCCGCATCGGGAATACTCAAATTCGCCGCTTGAAGCATCATGTTGTCAAATACGGTCAGCCCCGGAAAGCATCCGGGAGACTCGATCAGCACACCCATCTTGGCTCGAACCGACTCGTCGGTGTAGTCCTTACCGTAGAGCTTGATCGATCCGCCGCTTGTGGGGATCAGCCCGCAGATCATTTTCTCTGTAGTGGACTTTCCCGAGCCGTTCTCCCCGATAAAGCCGTAAATCGACCCCATCGGCACGGTCATATCAAGACCGCAGACCGCCTGCTTGGAACCGAAATTTTTGGATAAATTCTTGATTTCAACTGCATTCATGTTTTCGACCTCCCTATCAATATACATCGCTCTTATAGAGGATACGGGTACCGAGTAAATTATAGATCACAGCCCACGCGATGGACACCGCAATACAAATCACCAACGACCAAATATCGCTTACAAGGCACGCATTGACTGACGAGCCGTACAGAAAGATATTGAGAAACCATGTAGGAATCGACAGATTCTCAACGATTGCCGCCGCTCCGATAATCAAAATACCCGTTCCGAAGAAGAATGATGAGGCAATGGAAATACCGAAATATCTTCTGAAAATGATATTGAGAAAGGTATAAAGACTCGCCCAACCCAGGCTCATGATCATTTTGCCGAGAATGGCAATGATGAGAGAGGCAACGTTCACTGCCGTATCATAGCCGACAAGCAATCCGCCGACCGTTCCACCAATGAGGTACGTGATGCACATGCAAGCCATCGCGAAAGCACAGACAAGGCTTTTTGACATCATATAGTCCTGCTTCTTGGCGTGCGTGGTGAACAGCTGCTTGACGTAGCCCGACTTGTAGTCGTGACCGATGAAGATGGAAACCATGATTCCGCCGAAAATGAATACCATGTTCATATTGGCGTAATCTGCAATTCCCTTGATGACGTAAAGAGGCTCGGAGGCGGCAATGATCTGCCATACGTTGGAATAGAGCGGCTCCATCGTGTTTCCGCTCTGGTCGGGCATCATCGTCATCGCCGATACCATCGCTGGAATAATGGCGGAAATCGCCAGAAAAATGTAAAACAACGGCGTATGGAACAGTCGATAAAAGTCCACGCCAAGCATCCCCTTAATTCGCTTTGCAAAACTCGGAGATTCAAAATTCAATTCACGCGTCATCTTATTTTTCCTCCTTTTCGGTCTCTGTCTGCGACATCAATTCAATGTAATATTCCTCAAGACCGATCTTATTCTTCTTGATCTCGCTCGGCGCATGACCGTTTTTCATCAAAAGCTCCACATTCGCCGCCGTGTCATCCACATCGTAAACGCGAAGGTAGCCTTCTTCTTCCTTGATGGTATCGAAATTTGCCTTCAAAACCGCTTTCGCGCCCTGCATATCACGGACTTTCAGCGATACAAAAACCTGCGCGCGGCTATCCATTTCTGCAGCGGACAGCTCCATGATCATCTTGCCCTGACGGATAATACCGTAGTGCGTCGCAATCTTTTCCAGCTCACCGAGAATGTGGGAGGAAATCAGAACGGTACAGCCGTATTTTTGCGTAATATCCACGAGAATCTCCCGCATAATCCGCATACCGTCGGTGTCAAGACCGTTGATCGGCTCGTCGAGGATCAACAGCGCGGGATCGCCCAGGAGCGCCATCGCAATACCGATTCTCTGCTTCATACCGAGGGAGCAGCTCTTGAATTTGAGATGAGCGTTGTCCTCCATACGCACAATCTCCAGCACACGGCGGATCTCCTCGTCGGGATTTTCCAGCCCCAGATTGATTGTCTGCATGCGCAAATTCTGGTACACGCTGGATCCCGGGAAGCAGCCTGCGTTCTCGATCAGCGCACCGACTCTGACACGTACACCGGGGTCGGTGTAATCTCTGCCGAACAGCTTGATTTCCCCTTCGTCGGGAACCAAGTGCCCACAGATCAGCTTTTCGGTGGTGGATTTACCCGAACCGTTCTCTCCGATAAAGCCATAGATCGCTCCCACGGGGACGGTCATGTTCAAGTGGTCGACCGCATACATGCCGCGAAAACTTTTTGAAAGATTTCTGATTTCAATAGCGTTCATTTTTTACTCCTTTGTCATAATAAAGCAGCACAAGCGAGCCGTACGCATACGCCTCGCCTTGTGCTTGTATTCATTGCTTCTTTGCCGCCTCGTAGCGTGCGTTTGCCTCCTCGGCTCTCGCCTTTGCTTCGACAATTCTTGCGTCACGTGCCTCCTGCTCCTTCGCGGCTCTCTCGGAGGTACTCATATGCGCATCGTCCCAGTTCTTTTTCGCGTCAGCCTTTGCCTTGGCGAAGGTATTATGACCTCTGTTTTCCTCGAAATTCGCCTTCGATTCTGCCTTCACAGCCGCAAACTCCGCCTTGTCAACCTCGTGTTGCGCTTTGGCACTTGCCTTCATATCGCGGAACGCCTTACCAAGACCGACCGTAATTGCTGCAATACCTGCTCCGACTGCCGCAATCAAAAGCGGCTTCTTGCTTGATTTTCCCATTTTCTTATCTCCTTTTATTTTATTTTTATGCATTCATAAGCTTTTCACTGAGATTTAGAATTTCCGCACCGTACTTCTTCTTGCGGGAATTTAAAATTCCTCTGTAAATCGGATAATTAATAAGCGCCAGCACCATTCCGACGATACCGATTGCAATTCCGGGTACCATCGCACCGCCTGCAAGCCCGACTGTCGCACCGATGTCTGTCATCACAAGGCTCATCCCCACTCCCATAATGATCGCAGAAATACTTCCGAATACATAGGAAAATACATTTGCGGGGCGCTTGACTCTAGCATCGAGCTTACGGAGCGAATCCAGCTCTGTTGTCTCCTTTTCCATGTACTGCGCGCGGATCTTTTGTGCCATAAACTGTTGATCGTTTCTGTTCATATTCTTCACCTCTCTTGCTTTTGTGCTCCCATTATATCAAGCGTTTGTTTTTGTTTTTTTTTTGAAATGTTTTTGTTTTGTTAAAGATCAAAAAACGGGGCAGATATCAGAAATCTGTCCCGATTCACGCATGTCGAGCCGCATGCGCTTTATTTTTGTTCCTTGTCCATTTTCGCAAAGAGCTTTTCGTACGGAGCAAGCATGCCCTCGTTCATTTGATTTCCCATCTTTGCAAGAATCTTTTCATTTGATAACAGCATCCCCACAAGGTACATCTTCATCGAGGTCAAACGCTTCTTTTGCGGAAAATCGTAGATCCCCTGTTTTTTGTAGAACTTGTGATCGGCACGCATCATTCCTCGCATTTGGTAGATCAGATCACGGAAAATTTTCATGCCACCGACGCCCCAGAAATTCTGCGGCGCGGTGTGTCCCGTTTCCAAGGCAAACGCCAGACTCTTGGCAAGATCGTCGATCCGTGCGTCGGTATCCCGTTCATCGGTCGCAACGCCACAGAGAAAGTTTCCTCCCGTTTCGCTTCTCGCCTCAATCACGGTGCGCAGATTGTGCTCCGCAGAATAGTTTCCCGATGCAAGGTAGCCGACAGGCATTCCCACCGTTACGGTTCTGTGACCGTTGCAGAAGTTCCTGTCGTCATACATCTTGAAGCGCGAGCCCATCGAATGATTCGATATCGTAAACGCATAGACGATCGCATCTGCCTTTTGGATATTTTCACGCAAAAACGTATCAAATCCATCCTTATAAACGCATTTCTCCGAAACGGCGCAACGGAAGCAACCGAGACATCCGCCGGATAGGGGATATTCCGAAATATTCACAACACGCGTCGTATACGGGAGGACCGCACGGAAGCGCTCAATCATCGTGGCAAGGCGGGCGCTCGGATCGGTATGGTCGGTAAGAATCACCACGTCCTTTTGCTGCTTTTCCTCGCATGTTGCGGGAACCGTGGCCGGAACACCGCAGTAATTGGAAGATACGTTGTCGCAAGGTACATACACGTTCTCCTTTACGGACCACAAAAAGCGGTCGAAAAACATCTCCGCATCCGCGCGTCCCGCCTCGCTCAAAAGATCCTCCATATCGGCAGACAAGCCGCGCACGTACTTCATACCGAGATCCAGCGCGTTTTCTTCCACGTACTTGTGCGCAGTTACGTCGTAAAAATGCTTGGAGGTAGAGATCTGCGTTGCAAATTTTCCGCGCAAATCAACACCGTTATGCTTCAAAAGCTCGATAAAGCGATGCAACTGTGACGGTGCCAGAAACGTATATACAGGATAGGAAAACAGCACCACATCAGCGCTCTCCAACAGTGTCCGCGCTTCAGAAAAATTCCTCTCCAGCGCCTTGATTTTCGCTCCTGCATTCAGCACGCAAAATTCATGCGCGGGATATTTCCGCTCCAGATACCGTACCGTTTGCAGGGTAATGCTGTATTTTCCCTTTGGACTTCCGTTGATGACTGCAATTTTCATATCGTTCCCTCTGTTTTGATAATATCATTAAAATTATTATACCATAAAATCACGCTTGTTTCAAGGCTTGGGACAAAAATAGCGGTCGGACCCATGCCTTGCACGGATCCGACCATAAATTATTTTGTACCGAACAATCTATCGCCTGCGTCTCCGAGACCGGGAAGAATGTATCCCTTCTCATTGAGGCATCTGTCCAACGTGGAAACGTAGATCTTCACATCGGGATGTGCTTCCGCAACACGAGAAACGCCCTCGGGTGCTCCAATGATCGACATGAACTTGATGTGCTTGCATCCGCGCTCCTTGAGCGCCTTGATCGCGTCGCACGCACTGCCGCCCGTTGCCAGCATCGGGTCAACCGCCAACACCAGCTTGTCCTCAATACCATCGGGAAGCTTGCAATAATAAGACTGCGGCTCAAAGGTCTCCTCGTCGCGATACATACCGATATGTCCGACTCTCGCCGACGGGAAAAGTACGTGAATACCGTTGACCATACCTAGTCCCGCGCGCAAAATCGGAACGATTGCGATCGCATTGTCCTTGACAACGCGTTGCGTACAGGTCTCCAACGGTGTCGTGACCACTTTCTCCTCGGTAGGAACATCCTCCTTGAGGCATTCGTAGGTCATCAGGGTCGTGATCTCCTCCACCAACTCGCGAAATTCCTTCATGCTTGTATTCACGTCACGCAGGATCGCGATCTTATGTCTGATCAGCGGGTGATCAAATATAACTACATTGTCGTAATGTTTCATGTTTGGCTCCCGTTTCAAGATTTTTTCTGAAATGCATTGAGCAGAATATTGGTAACGATACCGAGAATCAGAGCGCAGGCAATCGCGGTAATGGTCACCTCACCGATCTTCATTGCCATACCGCCGATACCCGCGATCAAAATCACAGACACGGTAAAGAGGTTTGCGTTATCCTCAAAGTCTACCTTCTGAATCATCTTCAAGCCCGAAACCGCGATAAATCCGTACAGCGTGACGCAAACGCCACCCATGATACACCCGGGAATCGAATCCAAAAATGCCACAAACGGAGAAAAGAAGGAAATCAGAATTGCCAGCACCGACGTTGCCGTAATGGTGATTACAGACGCATTGCGCGTAATTGCCACGCATCCAACGCTCTCGCCGTACGTGGTGTTGGGGCATCCACCGAAGAATGCGCCTGCGATCGAACCGACACCGTCACCCAGCAGTGTGCGATGGAGACCGGGATCCTTGGTCAGATCGGTCCCGATGATGGAGGACAGATTCTTGTGATCGGCGATGTGCTCTGCAAATACGACGAATGCAACGGGAATGTATGCCACCGCGATCGTTGCAACGTAGGACCAGCTGAAATCCTTAACCCCCTCAATAGCCTCGAGAAAGGTGAATTCGGGAACTGCAACAAAGGTGTTTACGGTAACACCGTCTGTAACCAGTGCCTGGAAGGGAGCGAAATCGATGACCTTGAGCCAATCGATGCCTGCCGCATAACCGATACCGGTCAGCACCAGAGCAACCACGTAACCGACTAGGATACCGGTGATAAACGGAATCAACTTGAACATTTTCTTACCGTACGTCGAAACAAGAACAACGACGAACAGCGTAATCATTGCGCAAATAAAGGACATCCAGATGTTACCGCTCATCTCAAACGAGCCGTTTCCATCCTGCGGACCGTAGGAGAAGACGTCCTTGATTGCGGCGCCTGCCAAAGACAGACCGATGATGGCAACCGTGGGACCGATGACTGCGGCTGGCATGAGCTTATCAATCCATGCGACACCGACAAACTTAACAACGATTGCAATGATAACGTAAACGAGACCTGCGAATACGGCACCGATGATCAAGCCAAGGTAGCCAAGCTGTGCCGAGACAGCACCTGCAAAAGCCGCAACCATCGAACCGATGAATGCAAAGGAAGAACCGAGGAAAACGGGGCTGCGGAACTTTGTGAACAGCTGGTATACCAACGTACCGACACCTGCACCGAACAGAGCGGCGGAGGCGGACATGCCGTTGCCGACGATTGCGGGAACGGCGATGGTTGCCGCCATAATCGCCAGCAGCTGCTGGAGAGCAAAAATGATCATGTTGCCGAACTTCGGCTTGTCGTGGATGTCATAGACTAAATTCTTTGCCATGGGAATCTCCTCCGAATATAATTTTTTCGGGAATCCGGAAAAGCATCAGCTGCTCTCCCCTTGACCCTTATCTTTTATTGTATCACAAAATTCTTACAAAGTCAACAATTTTCATCACGAAAAATCGAAAAAAACACCCAAAAAAGACAAAACCGCCTAAAATCTCCTTGCAACAATCAGCTTTTTCCCAAGCGCCTTTTGCAAATCCGGATCGTTCGGCTTCGTTTCCATCACAACGTAATCAATCTCGTCGAAGCCAAAGCCCCGACAGATGTATTTCTTCCCTACCTTTGATGTATCAACCAGCAAAACCGTTTTCGCGCTGTTCTTTTTCATTTTCTTAATAATATTCAGCCGCATCATATCCACCGAGCTGAAGCCCTCGGCGGTAATCCCACTGCACGAAAAGAAAAACAGATCTGCGTTGAATTGCTCGATTGCGCTCTCCGTCAACGCTCCGATCAAATCATAATTCTGATATACCTCGCCGCCCGGAATGATGATCCTGGCGGACAAATGGTTGCTCAACGCGGAGAGCGTCTCCAGACCGTTTGTGATCACTGTAAGATTTTTGTACTTGTGAAAAAATTTGGCGAGCCTTGTCACGGTTTTCCCCGCCGCCAGAAAAACCGTCATATTGTCCTCCAGAAATCCAATGGCGATTCTTGCAATTGCGTTTTTGGCATTGACGTTGGCGTTGGAACGCACAAACGAAGGGGGGCACTTTGGATATTGCTTGTGGAAACCGCACCGCCCCATGTGCGAATCAGTAAGCCCTCCTGTTCCATTTGCGTCAGATCGCGGCGCAGTGTGGCTTCACTCGCAAAAATCTCCTGCCGCAGCTGTTCGATGGAGGCACTGCCCCGTTTATTCAAGATTGCGAATATTTTTTCCTGGCGGTCGTTCATTGAAAAATTCCCTTCCTTTCTCTGTTATGATCGAATTATATCACATTTTGATCGATTTTTCAATTTCAACCATCAAAAAGCTCTTCAGTATTGACATTCGATCATCCGCGTGCTATACTTGCGACGAATAACAAGGATCGGATATGGAGACGGAACACATGTTTGGAAAGCATTCTGCGGGAATTTACGAAAAAGCATTCAATCCAAGCATCGGCTGGCAGGATCGCCTTGACCGCGCCGCACGACTGGGATTCGATTACATGGAAATCAGCATTGACGAAACCGACGAGCGCCTTTCGCGTCTGGATTGGAGCCGTACGCAGAAAAAGGAGTTGCTTGATGCGATATGGGCATCCGGTGTATCGCTTCGTTCCATGTGCTTGAGCGGTCACCGAAGATTTCCGTTCGGAAGTCGGGATTCCGCCATCAGAAACCGCGCGCACGAAATTATGGAAAAGGCGATTGATTTTGCGTCGGCACTCGGCATTCGCGTCATTCAGCTTGCGGGCTATGACGTATATTACGAGGATTCGACCGCGGACAGCGTGCGCCGCTTTGCGGAGGGCATGGCATGGGCGGCGGAGCGTGCCGCCAATGCGCAGCTCATGCTTGCAATGGAGATTATGGACACGCCGTTTATGAACTCGATCAGCAAGCATCTGCCGTATGAGAGACAAATCCATTCTCCCTGGTACCGCGTTTATCCCGACCTCGGCAATCTCTCTGCATGGCGTGAAAACAACCCCGAGGCGGAATTGAAGTTGGGAATCGGCAGCATCGTGGCAATACATCTGAAGGATACCCTACCGCCGACCGAGGATTTTGCGGGACAATTCAAGGGGGTACCGTTCGACATGGGCTG
The DNA here is from genome assembly GCA_017463405.1 of Clostridia bacterium. Classification (GTDB taxonomy): domain Bacteria; phylum Bacillota; class Clostridia; order Oscillospirales; family CAG-272; genus UMGS1865. The sequence continues at coordinate 9,641 of JAFTPJ010000171.1, read as the reverse complement.
TTTGGATTTCCCCGCATTGTTCGGGCAACTTGAAGCGTTGCATTATCACGGTCCGTATATGATCGAAATGTGGTATCATGACGGTACGGAGGACATGGCGGAAATCGAAAAAGCCGCAAAATGGCTGAATAAACAATATGAAAAGAGGATTGGAGCATGTTAGAGCAATTGAAGGCAGAGATTTGCCGCGCAAACCTTTTATTGAAGGAATACGGACTCATTACGCTGACGTGGGGAAACGTGTCGGCGATTTCGGAAGATTATCGATATGTCGTGATTAAGCCGTCAGGGGTGTGCTACGACGCAATGACCGCAGATATGATGGTGGTCACCGACATGGACGGATGCGCTGTGGAGGGAAATCTGCGCCCCTCCTCCGATCTTGCGACACACCTGGAGCTCTATAAAAATTACCCTGCAATCAAGGCGGTCGTCCACACGCATTCGACATGGGCAACCGCCACGGCGCAGGCAGAGAGCGACATCCCGTTCTTTGGAACAACGCACGCCGACCATTTTTACGGAAGAGTTCCCTGCTCCCGCCCCCTCACCCCAGAGGAGATCGAACACGGATACGAGCGCAACACGGGCAGGGTCATTGTGGAAACCCTGAACGAGCTACACATCGATCCGATGGCAATCCCCGCCATTCTCGTATGCAAGCACGGTCCGTTTACGTGGGGCGCAACGCCCGAAAAAGCGGTTGAGAACGCCGTCGTTCTGGAGGAATGCGCCCGCATGAGCTTTCTGTGCAGGACGCTGACGGGTGACAAGGTACACCCCGCGTCGCAAGAGCTACAGGATAAGCATTACTTCCGCAAGCACGGTGACGGCGCCTATTACGGACAGAAGTAAGGAGGTACTTATGATAGAACGCTATCTTTCCAAAACCATCGCCTGCACCTGTGGGAAAACACATCGCTCGCGGGTGGAAACCATTGAAATCAAGCGCGGTGTCATCGGGCGGGAGCTGATCGCATTTCTGAAGGAAAAGGGATACAATAAGCTCACGGTCGTGTGCGACCGTAACACCTACCGCGTTGCCGCCGTCGAGGTCTGTCGCGCCTTGGAGCGCGCGCAGATTTCGTTCCAAGTACATCAATTTGAAGAAGCAACGGTCCTCCCCAACGAGCATTTTATCGGAAATCTTACCATGGGAATGGCGCTTGATTCCGATCTGATCCTCGCGGTCGGCAGCGGAACAATCAACGACATCTGCCGCTATGTCAGTGCCATTGCAAAAATCCCCTATTGCATCGTCGGCACCGCACCTTCAATGGACGGCTACATCTCGGGCAGCTCCGCGCACGATATGAAAAAGAGGATTTCTATATTCACGACTTCTATCCGAAGGTAAGGATGAAGGGATATGAGTCGGACGATCCGTATAAATATTACGACGAGGTATGCATCTTTAACCACGGAGACCGGGATGCCCAAGGCTTTCCGATTTTACACAACAGCCTCGTGGCAGACAAAGCGAGGTATCGGGAGTTTGAGCTGATGGACATCAGATCTTGCGTACATTACGGAATGAACACGGACGAAGAGGTTTATCGGAAATCCTTTGAAAACGGCGCGCTTGGCTTTACCTGTGACCATCCCGACATTTGCGGGGAAATTCTTGATAGAATCGGCGCGAGAAAGCTGAAAAAATAAACCAATAACGTAATAAATCAAGATAGAAGGATCAAATGCAAAACCGCATTTGATCCTCCTGTTGTATTTCAAATAATATATCCTAATGATGCGACGTTATCGGAAATCACACAGGTAGAGTTGTCTCCCTTGAGAAGCACGATCTCCTTAAGCGCTCCGCAATAGCCGGCATTGTCCTTCACGATACACGCATCGCAATCGTCCAGCACAAATCCGTAATCGGGACTGTTGTAGCCTTTTCTGTTGTCGTCACAGCCGACGCGGAAGGTGTTTCCACTGATCACCACACCCTTACAGTCCTTCATATACACGTGACAGCTGTGCAAAGGATCGGCAAGTGCGTAATCATCGCGATACGCGCCGTTTCGGTAAAATACGTTTCCGGTTGCGCTCAAGTGCTTCACGCCGCCGTTCGCCCCCAAAAGAAGTCCGGGACCAAAGCTACGATCAAAATAGTTCCCCGTGAGGTTGTGAACGTTGCCCTCCGGAATGATGACACCGCCCGCGCGGTTCCATTCGATACGGTTTCCTGTGCAGGTCATGGACGAGAAGCAAGCGCCGCCCACGATCCCACCGCCGCGGTTTCCCGAAATTTCATTATCCAGAATGAATGCATCCCATCCGTCCACGAACAAGCCTGCACCCGCATTTGCTGCAAGCATGGAATGCCGCACGGAAAATGCCCAAACGTGCTCGAAATGAACCCCATCGCCGCTGAATTGGCGGATCTGACAATGATCAATCGTCGTTGAATCCTCCTGACCGCCGCCGTTGTATTCTTCCCAACAGATCTTGATTCCGTGAATTCCGCTTCCGAGATTCCTGCCGATAAACGATACGCCCTGAATCGTACAGGCAAATGCACCGGTAATATCCAGCAAGCAATCCGCGCTCGGATCATTCAACACGAGCTTGCTCGAGCCCTCTACGCGATATCCCCATCCGCCGGCACCGTGCATAGAAACACTGTTGCCATGCATCTTCAGCTTTCCAACCGCGTACTCACCAACGGGGATCTGCACAATGCCTCTGCATTCCGCCGCCGCATCCAATGCCGCCTGAATCGCTTTTGTGCAATCGGTTACGCCGTCACCGACCGCACCGAAATCTGTAATCACAAATTCGTTTATCATAATCAATTCCCCTCTCGGTAGATTGCGATTTTCTTTTCATTATTCAATTACGTAAATCTTTGCGCCCTCATCCTTCATCACGTCATATACACTCTCGTCAATATGCTTGTCAAAATAGAGAATTTCGGGTTCTTTTTCACGATTCGCACCGTATTGCCCCAACATCAAGCCCGCCTTCTGGATATACGTATTGCGATACATCACAGGACAGCTCTCCGGCTCCTTTGCCACCAGATGCACCATGCGGTACGCCGCGCGGTCGAGAATGTTGTCGTGGATCGAATAATTGTGCGCCGTGTTCTCATAGCTCCAGCCCTTGATATGCGCGGGCGTGTGCTTGTTATGACGCTGCTGTCCCCAGCCGTAGCCGGAATGGCGAATGATATTTCCGCACATCTCGCAGTTTTCGATATAGCTTGCGGTGTCTCCATTGATTTTATCGAGAAAATACTCAATACCGTACACACAGTACTCGATCAGATTGTCCGCATAACGGATGTTCTTCATAAAGAACGAACCATTATAAGTCGATACCTGATGCGTAATTCCCGCATCGTAAACCTGATAGATATAGCAATTCTCAACGACGTAATCGTCACAGCCGCCGTAAATCTCTATGCCGTTTCCAAAGCGCGTCACGGTGCCGCGTCTGCCCTCGGGATAGTTCGGGTCTGTCCCCCAGTAATGCTGAATCGTGCCGCCGATCCAGCCGATCTCGCAGTTGGTCACATGCAAGCCGTTGCATACGCCGCCCGCTGCAATCGCGTGCAGACCGATGTATTTGAGGCAAAGGTTGTCGATTCTGACGTTCGCATTGTCACCGACACGGAGCATTGAACGGCGCGGCAGTGCCTCGACCGATGTAAACACGTCACCCGGATTTCCCTTGTCACAGCGCAGATACAGGTCTCCGTAGCTCTCCTCATCGATCACGGGAACGGGGAAATCCTCACCCTTACTCGGTTTTGTATCCATGCGCTCCGTGTAAAAGCAGACGATGTCCAGATCTTCAGTCATCTCGCACGCCATATCAAACATGCGGCTCTCGTCATCGCGGCAAACGAACTGTCCGTTGATGTACGACGGAATCAGCTTGCGCGAGTGCGCCTCGCCGCTGTTGAATACCAGAGTACCGCAATCAAGAATCTTTTCGTTGTATTTCCAGATATGCTGCTCCGCATTGCAGAGCGTCCAAAGCGCAGGATCTGCCAGATCCTTATCCCAGCCGTAAAGCTTCGGCTTCTCCCCCTCACCGTACGCCGCATAGGTCACACCGGGTCGGGTTCTGATTGCACCGCGAAACAGGTCTCCCCGACGGAACAGAACAGCATCCCCCACGCACAGCTCCGCATCCGACACCCGTGCAAGCGTTCTCCATGCGCTCGCGGGAGTTTTTCCGTCGTTGGCATCGTTGCCGTGATTGCTTACATAATAAGAGATACCCTGAATCGGTACACAATCCTTGGCATTCAAAATTTCCTGTCTTCTCCGATCAGCAATCTCATCTGTTTGCTTCAAAAAAGCGATCGTTCCCTTAACCATTCCGATTCTCCTTTTCGTAATGAAAGTGTTGCGTTATAAGTCTATCATATCTCCAGATAAAAGTCAAGCAAAAATCAAAAAAAGGCAGGGGGTGTTGTTCCCTGCCTTCTGTCATTTGTTTTTTATTCCGGCTTTTTTGTCGTCGGATTGGCGCTTGTCTGTTGCGGACGAACGGGTCTCTGCTGTCCTTGTGCTGGCTGAACGGGACGGCGCACGGGGGTTGCGCCCTGTGCTACAGGACGCGTCGGCTGTGCGGAGTTCACCACAGGGCGCGTAACAGGTCGTTGCGCAGAAGCACCGTTCGGTGCGGCGGAAGCGGGTCTCGCTCCTGTCTTCAGCTCTGCGGAATACTCACCGCCCTTACCCGAAACGTAGGCGGAATAGTAGGTATTGTCCTTTTTCAGCGAGCGCTTGCGATCCACCTGGTTCAAAACGACACCGAGGACCTTGCATCCACTTTTTTCAATTTGTGACTTGACGCCCTGTGCTACACGGTACTTGACGTGACCGATATTGATAACAAGGATCGCACCGTCGCAAAGGCTGGACATCACCGCCGCGTCAATAACAAGTCCGAGAGGCGGAGCGTCGATGATGACATAATCGTATTTTTCACGCTCCTCGTTCAAGAACTCCTTGAACGCAGGACTTCCCACAAGTTCGGTGGGATTTGGGGGGTACGGACCTGCAAATACGACATCCATTCCCTCCACGTTCGTTTGATAGATGGCTTCGTTCGCATCCACCTGACCGGAAAGAATCTGGCTCAGACCGTAAACGCCGCGCTCCTTGGTGTAACGGGAAACCACGACCGATTTACGCAGATCGGCATCGACCAGAAGAATCTTCTTTCCCGATTCCGCGAGATTGCGGCACAGGTCAAAGGAAACCGAAGTTTTACCTTCGTGTGCATAGCAACTGGTAATAACAATCACCTTGACGTGCTTTCCCGAAAACAGGACGTTGGCACGCAGGGAGTTGAACGCTTCTCTGACAAAATAATTAGAGCTGGCTTGCTCATCAAGCTGCAATTCGATTTTTTTCATACTCATTTATGTCCAATGTTCTTGCAGAACAAAACTTCCTTTCTTTGAAATTAGCAAGGATCACTTTTCGCTCTTCGTGCGCTTTCCGTACACACTGTTCTCGGATTCCGAGCCGGTATATGCGGAATAAGAATAATAATATCCTGATTTTCCCTTCTTCTTGCGCTGTGCGTCGTAACGGTTGGGAATCATACCGAGGATATTGACGCCGAGGTACTTCTCAACGTCGTCGGCAGTGCTGATCTTGTCATCCAGCAGATACATCACGAAGAATACACCGTAAACCGCGATTGCGGCGATCAGCGCGATCAGAACGATACGGAACGTAGAGATCGGGTTGGACGCGCTCGTCGGCGTTGTCGCTTCATCCCAGACACGTACCAGCGTCTTTTTCTCCTCGGTAATATCGCTTTCCTTGTTCATATCGTTAACCGTCTTACAGAACACGGTCGCCAGCCTATTGGCAAGGCGCGTCGAGGTTTCTCTGTTCGTCGTGGAAACAGAAACGTACATAACACGGCTGCCTTCGGTATTTCCGATGCTGATCATGCTTCGCAACTTCGTTGCCGAAATACTCGAGATCTCGGATGTCTCCAGAACCTCGCGGAGCAAGCCCTCGGAAAGAATCAGCTCCTTGTAGTCGTGAATCAGCTGTGTACCGATCGAGACATCGGACGTGGATGTAGAGCTTGAGGAGGATGCATTGCTACCCAAAGCCCAAACCGTTGCGGTCGCGGTATACTGATCCTCATGCGTGTTGACCGTAACAATATACACCACGGCAAACACGACAATCAATGCCGCCAGCATCATCCACCAGCAACGCTTCAGAATCTCCCATAGGTCGGACAGGCGTATTTCTATACCCTTATTCGTTTCTTCCATAATAAAAATCCTTTCTTCTCACGCTTGTATATTTATATCCGGCACGGTAGAAACCGTTGCCTCATCCCAAATTTTCACCCCTGCTTTTCCATCGTCATACATTGCATTGACGAGATCGCAAAAGATTGTTGCCACAGCATTCGCAATCTGTGCCGCCACCTTGCCCGTCGAGGCAGTCGCGGAAATGAAGAATAAATCATCCTTCTCCCGGTGAATCCGAAGCATCGATTTCAATTCTGTCTCCGAGTATAACAGTGCCTCACGCTCGATCACACGCGATAGAACAGAGAACGATGTGATCAGCCTCTCATGGTCATCGATCGGATAAATGCATTGCATCTCATCCGTTCCTATAACGGCATCACCCATGTTTTCCTCCCACCGAATAGTTGCGGTGGCGGTGTAAGTCGGTACCTCCTGCAAAGCGGCACATCCCGCATACAAAAGTACCGCGGACAACAGCAATAAAACGCAAACAATTCGCTTCATATGCAATCTCCTCAAAGGTTACGATCCTCAACCACACGCCATGCGTTTTCCCACGTCAGCATTTCAATGGTCTCGGGATCACAGTGCTTTCGCAGATAATCCATGCAGACAGACATTTTCGGCGGACGTGTCGTCAGATTGTGCGCATCGGTTGAAATAATGTGAACGAGACCTTCCTTGATCAGCTTTTTCCACTGCATCTTTGCGATGGTCCCCCATGCACCGTCAAAGGACGATGCATTGATCTGCACGATACCGCCCTCTTCCACGTATTCCCTGATCCAGTTGAAATGCTGGAACAAGCAACGGTAACGCTCGGTATGTGCAAGAATCGTGTGAAAGCCCATGCTCCGCAATTGGTTCATTGCGTTGCTTAACTCAAAAAAATTAACCTTTTCCGGAAAATCCACCAGTACGTATCGGCTCCCCGCGATTGTGCGGCATCTTCCGTCCTCCAATGCAGGCAAGCATCCGCTGTGGTATCCCAACTCGTGTCCGATGAAAAGATACATATCGGGATGATGCTGTGCGACGTACTCCTGTAATTCGGCAAACGCCGCCTCGGATTGCTCATACGTTTCGCCAAACAGATACGGAGAAAAATGAGGTGTCAGGCAGATCGCGCGGATTCCGTCCGCATAAGCCGCTTCCAGCATTGCGAACATGGTTTCCTGATCCTGTGCCCCATCGTCCACGCCGCAAAGCATATGACAGTGCAAATCAAAAAACGGTCCCATGAGCGCCTCCTTCTTTCCCAAAACATACGATCAATAAAATTCGATACCAAATTATTATACCATACAAAATCAAAAATGTCTACATCTATAATCAATTGTTAACAGGCGGTTCATATTTACAAACAAAAAAGAGGTCGGTGAGTGCACCACCGATCTCTTTGATATGCTTTTTACTGTGCCGCGTCAACGATTGCCTTGAATTTCTCTGCAACCAGCGATGCGCCGCCGATCAAACCGCCGTCCACATTGGGCTTTGCCAATAACTCTGCCGCGTTCTTCTCGTTCATCGATCCGCCGTACTGAATGGTCACACCCTCGGCAACCTCCGCACCGTACATCGAAGTCAACACGTCTCTGATGACACCACAGGTTTCCTCTGCCTGCTCGGGCGTTGCGGTGAGCCCCGTACCGATCGCCCAAACGGGCTCGTATGCGATGATAACGTTCTTCATCTGCTCGGCACTGACATCCTTCAAATCGAGCTTGGTCTGCATGGAAACAACCTCATTGGTAATGCCGTTGAGACGCTCGTCCTTGACCTCACCGAGGCAAAGAATAACCTTCATGCCCGCAGCCAGCGCCGCTTTGGTGCGCAAGTTAACGGTCTCATCGGTCTCACCGAAGTACTGACGTCTCTCGGAGTGACCGATGATGACGTACTCGACGCCGCAAGCGGTCAGCATCTGTGCGGAAACCTCACCCGTGTATGCGCCTTTCTCGGCAAAGTGTACATTCTCGGCACCGATCTTGATATCAGAGCCCTTTGCGGCCTCCTGTGCCGCTGCAATAGTTACGTAGGGAGCGCAGAAAATGACGTCGCAGTTGTTCTTGCCTGCAACAAGAGGCTTTACCTCGTTGATAAATGCGGTTGCTTCAGCAGGCGTGAAGTTCATCTTCCAGTTGCCCGCGATCACAGTTCTTCTTTTGGAGGGATTCATAGTAGTTTATCCTTTCTCGATAACACGGGGAACGGCGGTACGCCGTTCCCCGTTGATTTTTTGTTAATTATTTATCCAGCAGGCATGCGATACCGGGTAACTCAAGTCCCTCGAGGAACTCAAGCGATGCACCGCCGCCGGTGGAGATGTGAGTCATCTTGGGCCCGAAGCCGAGTCTTTCGACAGCCTCTGCGGAGTCGCCACCGCCGATGATGGAAACTGCGCCGGAGTTAGCAACGGCAGCCGCTACGGTCTCGGTACCGTTTGCAAAGTTCTTCCACTCGGAAACACCCATCGGTCCGTTCCATACAACCGTACCCGCGCCCTTGATGGCGTCGGAGAACATCTCGCAGGTCTTCACACCAATGTCAAGACCCATCCAACCGTCGGGAATATCGTCGGAATTGACGGGCATGAACTCGGTATTCTCGTCGTACTCCTTACCAACCACGTTATCCACGGGAAGCAGGAAGTTGACGCCCTTTGCCTTTGCCTTGTCCATCATTTCCTTCGCAAGGTCGATCTTATCTCTCTCGCACAGGGACGTACCAACGCTGTGACCGAGTGCTGCGAAGAAGGTATATGCCATACCGCCACCGATGATGAGCGTGTCGCACTTCTCGATGAGGTTGTTAATAACGCCGATCTTATCGGAAACCTTTGCGCCGCCGAGAATCGCAACGAAGGGACGAGCGGGATCCGCCAGAGCCTTACCCATCACGCCGATTTCCTTCTGGATCAGGTAGCCGCAAACAGCAGGCAGATAGTCTGCAACACCTGCAGTGGAAGCGTGTGCGCGGTGTGCGGTGCCGAATGCATCATTGACGTACAGACCGCCCTCACCTGCAAGGTCAGCCAAAGCCTTTGCAAATGCGGGATCGTTCTTGGTCTCGCGTGCGTCGAAGCGTACGTTCTCAATCAGCACACAGGTGCCGTTTTCCATAGCGGCGATCTTTGCCTTTGCGTCGTCGCCGATGATATCGGATGCAAATGCAACCTTCCCGCCAAGTTCCGCATTCAAACGGTCTGCAACGGGCTTGAGGGAGAACTTCTTGGGATCGTTTGCAAGCGCCTTTGCTTTGAGCTCGGCAGTTGCTGCCTCTCTCTCGTTTTCAGGAAGCTCGTCAACCTTCTTCTGCTCCTTCTTGTCAAGCTTAAAGTTGGGAGTAAAGATAGCGTGAGGCTTGCCCATGTGAGAGGAAAGGATCACCT
>JAFTPJ010000170.1 GCA_017463405.1 Clostridia bacterium | reverse complement strand
CCACGAGGTCATGGCATCCACCGCTACCGCCGTGGTGCTCATTCCTATCTCCGCCATCGATTCCGCCATCAGCTCCAGCATCCACGGCGTCAGCTTGGCAATCGCGGGGTTCATCATTCCAAGCAGGACAAACACAATTCCAAGAATCAGAGCACGTCCCGTACGCACCTGCTCCATCCATTCCTTTTTGAAAAAGGCAAACAAGGTGTTCATTTTTGCAACACCTCCAGAAACAGATTTTCCAGCGTGGGCTCCATGCGCTCAACCGAATGCACGCGCACTTGCTTCTCCGCAATCCAACGCAACACGTCAAACATCACACGTTCGTCTCCCACAAACAGCACACGATTGCCGTCAAGCCGCCGCGCTTGCGGAAATATCTCCGCAAGCCATGCCGCATGGTCAGCATCCTCCGCATCCACGCAAAACGAGTTTTCAGCATGCAGATTCCGAAGCTCTGCAAGCGGTCCCTGCATCGCCACCTTGCCGTTTTCCAACAGTGCAACGTCCGTACAAATCCGTTCCACATCCGACAGAATGTGCGTGGAAAAAAGCACGGTGGTCTGCTCTCTAACCGACAGCAGTGTATCGAGTATTTCTTTTCTTCCCACAGGATCGAGCGCCGAGGTCGGCTCGTCGCAGATCAACAGCCGCGGACGGTTTAACAGCGCCTGCGCAATTCCGAGACGCTGCTTCATGCCGCGGGAAAACCCCTTGATGCGATGCCGCTCGTCAGACAGTCCCACAAGCGTCAACAGCTCCTCACAGCGCTCCCGCAAAGCGGCGCGGGGCATTCCCACAATTTCGCCGCAAAAGCGCAGATATTCCGCCGCATTCATATAGGAATAAAATTCAGGCACATCGGGCAGATAGCCGATGTGTCGGTTGGTTGTGCTTCCACCGTACACCACCCGCTCGCCCACGACAGATATCTCTCCGCCGTCCGTCGGTAACAGCCCCAGCACCGCTTTCATGGTCGTTGTTTTTCCCGCGCCGTTTCTACCGATAAAGCCGAACACACTCCTCTCCTGCACCGTCAGCGTAATGCCGCGAAGTACCTCCTTGTCACCAAAGTTTTTTGCAAGCTCGCGGATTTCCAACACGCTCATTTTACGTCTCCTCCCGTCCGAGCAAGAAGTACAGAATCGGTCCGATGAAGCTGACAAAGGACAACAATACCCAAAGCAAGCGATTGCCATGTCGATATTTTTCGTGCGTCAGAACGTGATACAGAGAGAATCCCATCAGAGCCAATTCCGAAAAAATCAAAGGAATCAGAAACGGCAGCATTTCCATCAATTCATCCATCTTGTCTCTCCTCCTTCCCATAGGTCTCCACACAGTAGCCACGGCGTCTGCATGAGGGACAGGTCAGTTTTCTTGTCGTGGGCGTGTGCGGAGCCCAGAAATCCTGCTGGAAGGTCGGGCGGAACACCGTATGGCATTCGGGGCAGATATACATTGTACTCTGATAGTGATATGCGGATATCCAGACGCCGCACGCCACGACAACCATCATACCGATTGCAAACGGCAACCAGATGCCTGTCTGCCACCAATACAGTGCCGTGCCGATTTCGATACATTCCGCCAAAATACCTACCGTCAGAATTTTCACCCGCATTTTGCGAAGCTTCTTTTTATTTTCCATCAGATATGCTACGTCCCCGATGGATTCAACCGAGATGTGGTCCATACTCTTGAGCGCCTCCTGCAGTTCCTCCAATTTTGCAAGTTTTTCCTGCCGATCGGCAAGCTCCTGCGTCAAGCTTACCCGTTGTCGCTCCAGAAGCAGCGAAATAATGTGCTCGGGATGTTCCTCCTTCATAATCTCTCCGATGCTGTGGATGGGCAGGTCAATACTGCGCAAAAAGCAGACGATTTTCATCTTTTTCAGATCCGTCTCCGAATACAGGCGTCTGCCGCCCTCACTCAATTCACTCGGAGACAGAATCCCGCGATCGTCGTAATATTGCACCGTCCGCACCGAAACGCCGCAAAGCTTTGCCATCTCTCCGGTTGTGTATTTGGACATAGCCATCACCTCCTTACGGCATCATTATAGCATATCACGCCGCGTCACAATCAACCCCTCACGCAGGGGGATTTTTTAATTTTTTTCAAAAAAAGAGGAAAAACCGTCGCCTTTCCCCTTTTTTATATTCAATTATCTTTGATCAGAACGCTACGTTCTGCGCAACCTTGTACAGGTTCCGGATCTCATCCACACGCTTTTGGCACAGTGCCTTCATGTCCTCCAGTTGCTCGGGCGTAAACGCATCGAGATCACCGGGCTTGAGCTTGTTTTTATACATACGGTCGGCAATGAGCGCAAAGTTGATATCAACAGGTGTAATCTTACCGTCGATCTCGCACATAACGAGGTCGCTCTTGCCCTCTACCAACAGCTCCACTGCCTTGACACCCATCTCGCACGCCGTTGCACGGTCTCTTGCCATGGGGCTTCCGCCGCGCACGATGTGTGCGAAGCGTGCAAACTTGGTGTCGATGCCCGTCTGTTCAGCAATGCGCTTTGCCAGCGTCTCGGCATAGGGCGAGCCATCGGAGTTAAACATGCCCTCGGAAACCACAACGATCATGCTTCTCTTGCCTGCCGCGCGGAGCGTTTTGATCTTTTCGATCGCCGCCGCTTCATCAAACTGTACCTCAGGAACTGCCACGGCAACGGCACCGGATGCGATTGCCGCATACAGTGCGATCTGACCACAATCGCGTCCCATGACCTCAACCACGTTGAGGCGCTCGTGAGACTCGCAGGTGTCACGTAGCTTGTCAATCATCTCCACCGTAGTATTGATTGCGGTATCCAGACCGATGGTATAATCGGTCGCGGTGATATCGTTGTCGATGGTACCGGGAAGTCCGATGGACGGGAATCCGCGTCTGGTCATATCAGTCGCGCCGCGGAAGGTGCCGTCACCGCCGATGCACACCAGTGCGTCAATGCCGTTCTTGCGGCAAGTATCCACCGCCGCCTGCATACCCTCCTCGGTCTTAAACTCGGGGCAACGGCTGGAATACAGCACCGTACCGCCATGCGATACGACGTTGCTCGCCCACTGATGATCCAACGGAATCAACTCACCCTTGATCAGTCCCGCATATCCGCCGACCACACCGACGACCTCGATTCCCATTTCCACTGCACGGTTGACAACCGCCTTGACACAGGTGCTCATACCGGGAGCATCGCCGCCCGAGGTCAACACACCGATCTTTCTGAATTTCTGCATGATACGTCCTCTCCTTTTTCGTACTGCGCGATCCGAAATCAAGCGGTATCGCATAAAAATTACAATCATATATATTGTAATATATTCTTTTCGAAAAATCAAGTCATTATGCGAAATTTTTACCGAATTTTGTTAAAAAAATATCCAATTGTTTCTTTCATCGCATCTCCAGTACACCGTCAAGTGGCGGAATGATGATCTCCCGTCCCGCAACGCGGCATGGTGCCGCACTCGCTGTGTGGTTGACAAGAAGCAGTGCATGTGCGTCACCGGTCTCCCATGCGCTCACAAGTACCGCCGGAAGCTCCAGGACGGTGCCGTCATCGCACGGATACGAGACATGATCACACTCCACCACAGATGCTTTGCACATCCGCCCTGCGTACAGAAATTTTGCACCGTCGTTCCGATACAACGCGGTCAGGTTGCCGATCAACGCCAAGGCGTTTTCACGGTATCGATTGTCGCTGAACAAGAGATTTCCGATGAACGGCTCGGCGGCAGCAGACTCACACCCAAACAGCATTTTCCCCGCCTTGCGGTTCCATTCTCCCAAGAGATTTTGCATTGTTTCGGTCATCCACGCACCGGGAGCAACGGGATGTCCATGTATGCGACTGTGGCAGAAATACTGGCTACCGCCATGATTCTGATCGAGAATCTGCGCGTAGTCCACTCCACTTTCAAACAGCGGCATATATGCGTCCATCAAAATGCTTCTTCCTTCCTCGGAAGCCGGGCAGATGTCGTAGCCCTTTCTCTGTGAGGTGCAAATGTTACTGATCGCGACGCGCCCGTCGTAGCCCGTGCACATCGCGCGCTTTGCCGCATCCTCCGAAATTTCATTTCTGCATGTCATCCATATCGTGCACGCCGCGTACGGGATATGCCACCACGAGAGGAGAATCCTGATACCATGCGGGCAACGCCTCGTTCTCGGTGATTTTTTTCATTTTCGGCGGCAAATTTGCTTCCACAAATGCACGGTAAATATCCGCGCCGTCCTGCCAATCGCCCTCAAAGAAGCACCAATGCATCGGATAGTCCGGCACAAAATTTTCTCCGTAATCGACGCCGCTGTAAAGGCGCTGACGAAGCGCAAGCCCCGTGCCGTGTGATGTAAAATCGAAGGATTTGACACCTCTTTGCGCGTCGTGCGCACCGAGGTACAAGCCATGCCCCTCAAACAGATAGCACATAAACTGCGAGCAAAGCATATTGGGAAACACGGTGTACGATCCGCGCGACGGATAGGACGGTTCGGAGGACGGAAACCACGACCGATCGCGACGTTCCACATCATCCACCAAAGCGCCCTCGTTGTACGGATAGAGCATCTGTCCGATGCCGTCGGTTATGGCTCCGCATCCGATTTTTACCGTCACTTCAAAGCATTGTTCGGCGTTTCTCCTACCGCTTGGAGAAATATGCGTGAGCGGGAACCATAAAAAGAACCATTGGGGCTGATGCAAATAAACCTTTGCATCAGCCCCATCCATTTGAAGTCTCTGTTCTTTTTCTGTTGAGAGATTTATGTTGCGCTATCGCAATCTCCCTTTTTTGCATTATGTATTTAATTCACAATCTCAAACTGCTCGTCGTCAGAAAGGTCGATGACGGGACAGTCGTTGGCATAAGTACATTCGGGCAGAATAATCAATACCGTTACCTGATCCTTTGTAGCGGGCAGAGGGGCCAGGTGCCAGATGGCGGTCTTGAGCTTGACAAGGGTATTCTTAGGTACAAGAAATGCCTTTGCATGCTCGGTGACAACCGCACCGCCCGAGGCGGGGGCAACGTGAACGATGACGTCGTCATCCAAAGGAAGCATCAGCTCCTCCGTCGAGGTGTGGTATTCCTGTTGGGTAATCACCATGGATTTCGGCTTCTTAACCACCAGAGGTGAAAAAGCAAGTCTTCCTGCACAGGTCGTGGTCAGACGGTCAGGGTAAAACTTATGAATCGCTCCGCAAAGAGGATATCCGTCGGGATTTACCATATCATAAAATTCTCCGAAAGGTGCAAATGCATCGCGTGTCAAGGGTTGTACCTTTACCTGCTTCATATCGTATCTCCTTTTAAAGCATGAATTTTGATAAATTCAGTATACCATACTTTTGGAAATATTTCAATAGTTTTTCACCCAGTATGCAAAACTTGCTTTACGGAGTTCACTTAAGGACTCTTTTTTCATGCATTTATTCGTCACTCCTATGTGCTCCTGCAATGGCTTTGATCAGCATCGAAAGCGCAAGGAGGCACAACGCAGGATAATAGGTTCCCATGCAAGCGTGGTCGGTCCAGCTCCAGCGTCCAACAAACCAATCCAGCACCAGCATCAGATCGGAAAAGAAAAACAAAAAGCTTGCAAGCGCGATCGTGCCGGTAAGCACGTTTCGATACCGCACGAAATTGCCGATCGCCTTGCCGAGCATCACGGAGATGATCAACGCATACACAATGCACACGACGCGAAAGATCGGTTCTTCAAAGTTCAGAAGCGGGAAGAACGTCAGGAATCCCGCCGCGCCGAGAAACAGTACCCCACTGAAGAGATAGTCCAACGGACGCATTCTTTGTAAAAAGCAATACGCAACGGCAAAACAAACATGTCCCAGAGCAAAGGTCGCCGCTCCGATGATAAAGTCGAAGCCGATCAAAACGTCTCCGAGGAATGCAAGCACCAACCCCGTTGCCATTGCGGCAAAAAAGCGAAAATTCGATTGCTTCGTTATCACTGCGTAGCCGAGATTGACTGCACCAAGAGACGCAAACAGTCCGCTACAGATGCATTTCAGTGTAAAATCAAATCCGTCGAGCTGGTAAAAATAGTTCAGGACAAAAATGGTTGCAATGACTGCGGCGTTTACCGCCAACATAATTTTTTGCGATTGCTTCATAAATCACCTCAAGAAAATATGCAAGAGCTTTTCGTACAGCCGGCTCTTGTACGGCTGATAGCGCATCGGTAGATCGAGCCACGTCTTTTTATCAACGATGGATTTGTAATGTGAGAATGCGTCAAAGCCGTCCTTGCCGTGATACGCCCCCATACCGCTCTCGCCGACACCACCAAAGCCCATTTCGCTCGTAGCAAGATGGATGACCACGTCGTTGATACAGCCACCGCCATAGGACAGCTCGGTCGTCACGCGTTTGACGTGCCGTTTGTTGCTTGTGAACAGATAGAGCGCCAGCGGCTTATCCTTGGTCTTCAGCTCATCAACCGTTTTGTCGAAATCGTCAAAGGTGAGGATCGGCATAATGGGGCCGAAGATTTCCTCCCCCATCACCGCGTCGTGATCGGTGACGTTATCCATCACGGTCGGCGCGATCTGACAGGTCGCAGCGTTAGCATTGCCTCCAATGACCACCTTACTCTCATCGATCAAGCCGCAAAGGCGTGAAAAGTGCTTTTCGTTGATGATTTTGCCGTAGTCCTTGTTTTCTAAAGGTGCGTCACCGTATTGCTTTTTGATCTCCGCGCAAACTGCTTTTACAAACGCGTCCTTGACCGTTCGCTCACAAAGGATATAATCGGGAGCAACACAGGTCTGTCCGCAGTTGAGATATTTTCCGAACACGATGCGTTTTGCCGCTAGCTTGATATTAGCACTTGCATCAACGATGCACGGACTCTTCCCTCCCAGTTCCAGCACAGTGGGCGTCAAATGCTCTGCCGTGTGACGCAACACCTCGCGACCGACAGCCTGGCTACCCGTGAAAAATACAAAGTCAAATTTCTGATCTAACAGTGCCGTGTTTTCTGCTCTGCCTCCTGTAACAACTGCCACGTATTCCGGAGCAAAGCACTCCCCGATGATCTTCTTGACGATCTTACTCGTCGCAGGTGAGTACGCGCTCGGCTTGACAATCGCGGTGTTGCCCGCCGCGATCGCATCTGCCAGCGGATCGAGTGTTAAAAGGAACGGATAGTTCCACGGACTCATGATCAGCGTATTTCCGTCCGGTACGGGCTGCTTGTAACTATGGGAGTGAAATTGTGCCAGCGGTGTTGCGACGGTTTTTCTTTTGGCAAATTTCTTCGTATGTCGGATCATGTAGGAGATCTCCGTCAATACAAGACCGCTTTCGCACATAAAGCCCTCGTAATGGCTTTTTCCAAGATCCGTCTTGAGTGCGTCGTTGATTTCGGTCTCATACTTTTTCACGGTCGCGTACAGCTTTTTCAGCTGTTCGATGCGGAATTTCACGGGGATCGTCGCGCCACTTCGGTAGTAAGCGCACTGTGCTTCCAGTAAGCTTTGAATTTCCTGACTTGTCATTTCAACCTCCAACGGGGCTTGCGCCCTTCTCAAATCCTACAAGCATACCGCCTTTTTCAGCGTAAAAGCTGCAAAGCCCTCTCAATTTGTGCAGTTCTACCTGTACCTTGGAAAATTTCGCTTCGATCATTTCCTTCAAACGGAGCGCACCTCGCTCGTTCTGACAATGCCCGATGCTAACCTTTCCCGATTGTAGTCCGAGCCGCTCCAAATCGGTGATCAGCGTCTCCAGCGAGCGCTCCTCGCCACGGCACTTGTGCGTCGGATCCAGCGTTCCCTCGTCGCTCGCCTTGCCGACAATGCAAATGCCCGCGATACCGACGATCTTTGCGACAATCGGGGAAACTCTGCCGTTGTTTGAAAAATTCTTCAGAGATTTCAGAATAAAAACGAGTCCCGTATTTTTCAGATACTTCGTGATATGGTCACAAATGTTCTCATATTCCATTCCTCTGCCGATATATTCCTCGAGCTTTCGGATGACCAGTGTGATTTCGGGACCCGCGCTGAGTGAATCCAGCACGAACACACGGCGCCCCTCATGCTCCGATTCATAAATCTGCTTTGCGGCACAAGCGGAATTGTAGCTGCCCGAAAGTCCGCTTGTAATCGTCACGCAAAAGACATCATCCGCATCTCCGAACGCTTCGATCCAATCGTTGGGATTAGGACACGAGGATTTTGATTTTCCCTTATATTTATCAAAAAAGCCGACGGTTTCGTCAACGTCAAGTGTCTCGTCATCAATAAACTCCCGCTCTGCGGTAATCAGCTTCATCGGTGCGTAGGCAAAATCCACGCTCTCCAGACACAACAGGTCCGAGGATGAATCCGATACGATTTTTACAGTTCTCATTGTATGCCTCCTACTCGGTAATAAAAAATCTCCAGTTCTTTTTGGGTCATCAGCTTCGGAACGGGATAGAGTGGATTCGCCTCTTTTTCGGCATGTCCTGCCATTTCGGGAATATCTTCTCTTTGGATACCCGCAACTGTCCTTGGAATATTCATTCTTTCATTCAGCGTCTTGATTGCCGCGATAAACTTTTTTGCCCCCGTTTCATGAGAATCGCTCTCGGAACACACACCCGCGGCAATGCCGAGGCGGTGAAGCTTTTTGTAGGCACACGCACCGTATTCCTCCAACACATAAGGCATAATCACCGCATTGGCAAGCCCGTGCGGCGTTCCGTATTTACCGCCGAGCGAATGGGCGATGGCATGAATATAGCCGACGTAGGACTTGGAAAACGCGATGCCCGCACGGTATGCGGCGCGCAGCATATTTTCCCTTGCCATATGGTCGTGTCCGTTCCGATACGCCGTTTCCACATTTTCAAATACCAGCTTAACCGCGTCCAGCGCAAGCCTCCTCGTCTCGCGGCTGGTCGAGCGCCCGATATACGCCTCCACGGCATGCGTCAGCGCATCCATACCCGTGGTGGAGGTCATGTGTGGCGGTAGCGTATAGGTGAGCGATGCATCCAGCACAGCATAGTGCGGGATCAACGGAAAGCTCATGATCGCATACTTGTAATCGTGCTCGCTGTCGGTGATGACCGCCGCGAGTGTAGTCTCACTACCGGTCCCCGCCGTCGTGGGAATGGCAATCAGCGTGGGAATTCTGCGCAACACACGCAGAACGCCTGCCATTTTGCCAACCGGCTTCTTGGGATATGCAACACGCGCACCCACCGCCTTGGCGCAATCCATCGGCGACCCGCCGCCGATCGCGATCAGCGTGTCGCAATTATTTTGAAGGTAAAGAGAGAGCGCCGCTTCCACATTTTTCACCGTAGGATTGGGCTGCGTCTCACCATAAACAGTATATGGAATCCCGTTCTGCTTTAACACCCGCTCCAAGGGGGCAACCAGGCCGTTTTGCACAATCCCCGCATCGGTCACAATCAGTACGCCGCGCGTACCTTCCTTGGCAAACACCTCCCCAAGCGCCTCGCAGGAGGAGACTACCTTCGGCTCTCTGTACGGCAAAATGGGCAATGCCGCGCGAAACCCGATCTGAAAAATACGGCATCCGATTTTTTTGAGTATGAACATAATATACCTCTTTGTTATCAATCAAGATGGGAAACATATAAATCGGTCAAAGTAATAGTTTCCCTTAACATCCATTCCATATGCAGGAAAGATTTTGTTTTTTATTCTTTTTCATCAAGTCGATTTCCGATGGCTTCCAATCCATCCGATATAATACTTAAGCTACGATAAAAGGCGATCCGTTCCTCTTCCGTCAGTCCGATGCTGATTTCATCAAGTATCCGATTGACCTTATCCGCTATTTTTTCGCCGACCTCCTTTCCCTTTTCCGTCAGGATCAGAGGACTCTTATAGCGCTTTGCATTCTTCGTCTCGCAGGTCAAATATCCGTTGTTTTCAAGATAATCCAGCGAACGGGAAATCGTCGCCTTGTCCTCCTCGCACCGCTCGCAAAGATCGGTGGCGGTCAAGCCCTCCAAAGAGTAAAGGTAATACAAGCAGGATATTTGCGGACTGCGGAGATCGTAGTCTGCCATTTCCAAATTTTTGATTTTCCTGATATTCCGGCTGATCTTGGCAATCAGTGCGGTAAATATCTCAAAGCGTTCCTTCATTTTTATCCTCCCTTGGCTTGTTGAAATTTCAACAAGTCAACTGTTATTATACCACAAACTTGTTGAAATGTCAACAAGTTATCCAAAATTTGAGAAAAAGAAAGGATGTATAAGCCAAACACTTATACATCCCTTTGTTTTTTATTTTGCCTTGAGTGCCAGGTCAAGCCAGACAAGCCCCATGCTGAACGCATCGTACAAGCCCTCTTTTTTGCCCTGCTTCACGATTTTGGTCGGATCATTAGAATCAATAACCTGAATGAAAACGTCCTTGGGAAGCTGCTTACCTCCGACATCCTTATAGGACATGATCTCCAGAACCAAGATGCATTTTTCATTCATGTCGCCGTAACAGATCGTATTTCCCTCACGCACCAGCGGCTTATCCAGATATTCCAGATACTTCCCCTCAACCAAAGGCTTCGTTTCCTGTGCCATGTTGTTCCCTCCTCTATATCAACAGTATTACATGCTTATCCATATATATCATATCATGTTTTTCCCAAAAAGTCAATGCCTAATTTGCATTTCGGTGAAAATTCACGGATTATTTGCAAGCAGTTCGCCAAAAATCCGCTCGATATCCGAAAGGGAGGTCGCGTTCATCACCGCATTTCTCGCCGCCGCGCCGCCGCGGATACCGTGCAGATACCACGCCATATGCTTACGAGACTCGGCAATGCCCGTTCGTTCGCCCTTCTGTGTGACAAGCAAGCGTGCGTGCTCCAAGGCAACCGCAAAGCGTTCCTTCAATGCGGGCGGCGCATACGCCTCCCCTACCATCGCCGCAAGAATCTCCGCAAAGATCCACGGATTTCCCTGTGCGCCGCGCGCAACCATCACACCGTCGCACCCCGTTTCGTCAAGCATACGCAACGCGTCGTCGGCGCAGAAAATATCGCCGTTTCCCATCACGGGAATCCGCACCGCCTCCTTGACACGGCGGATAATCTCCCAATCCGCATGTCCCGCATACATCTGCTCTCGCGTTCTTCCGTGCACGCAAATCATCGAAGCACCCGCGTCCTCCAGCCGTTTGGCGAGCTCGACGGCATTGATTTGTCCGTCATCCCATCCCGCGCGGATTTTGACCGTTACGGGGATTTTGACCGCGTCTGTCATCGCGCGGACAATCTCGGCGGCGAGTAACGGATTTTTCATCAGAGCACTCCCCTCGCCGTTGCCGACAATCTTTGCCATCGGGCATCCCATGTTCACGTCGATCACCGACGGCGGAACCTCACCGCACGCGCCGCGATACTCGTTACTCTCCAGAAGCTGAGCCGCGCGTGCCATAAATTCGGGCTCGGCGCCGAACAACTGAACCGCCATCGGGAGCTCCTCGCACAAAACCGCCGCCAGTGGTGCGGTTCTCGTCCGCTCCTCTGTGACAGGTCGACGGCATCTTTGCTCGTAGCACAGCGCCTTTGCCGAGACCATTTCACTCACCGTGTACTCCGCCCCAAAGCGACGGGCAAGGCTGCGAAAACTACAATCACTAACGCCAGCCAGAGGCGCCAGTGCCAGCCCATGCCTGATTTCGATATCATTGATATACATACGGATTCCTTCCTACTCTTTTCTTCAAGGGTGCCCCTTCATTATACTATGAAACTGCATTTTTGTCAACCGTTATCCGCACCAACGTGTAGAAAAGCTCGTCCAAAAACACGAAAAAACGCTTATGTATGGCAAAATGACACAAGCGGATTGTTCTTTTTTGTCTGTGTCTGTCTTTCGTTGTCATCTTATGACATACGGTTTTTCTTGACTTTATCGCCATAATATGTAATAATTTTGACAGAAAGGGAAATACTGCCAATATCCAACAGAAAGGAAGTCAAAATGAAATCGCCCATGTCACAGATTTTTATGATTACGCTCGCCATCGTCTTTGCGATTGCACTCTCCCTCACCATCGCACTGATCTGCGTCTCCTACATTCGTGAGGATCCCGCCGACACCCTCCCCGCCAACACTGATACCGAAGCCGACCTTACAACGCTCCCCGTCTACAATCCGCTCGACTCACTTCCGATGACCACCACAGAGCCCGATCCCATTACCACCACTCCGCCGCCGGAGGAGGAGCCGATCGAGCTTGGAAACGGTCTTGCATACGCCTCCAACGGCGACGGCACCTGCACGCTGGTCGGAATTGGAAGCTGCACCGACGTTTGCATCGTCATTCCCGAGCGCTCTCCAGCAGGAGACCGTGTAACCTCGATCGCGCCGCGCGCGCTTTACGGCTGTACGTACGCCACAGCGATTCAGATTCCATCCACCGTCATCTCCATCGGAGAGCTCGCGTTTGCGGCGTGCAATAATCTCGTTTACGTATCGGTCAGTGAAGCAAACGCCTACTATTGCGACATCGACGGTATTCTTTACAGTGCGGACGGCAGGACGCTCCTGCTCTACCCTCCCATGCGTGCGGGAAATACCGCAACCATCAGTTCCGCCACGACCGAGATCATGGAAATGGCATTTTACAACTGCGCTTATCTGACGCACATTCACTACACGGGTACCGCCGAGCAATGGGAGCACATTTCCATCGGCTCGAAAAATTACAGCCTCACCGCCGCCGCGAAAACCTTTGGCAACGGTGGTAAAAAATAAAGTGCGAGAGATCGGCTCGAATTTTAATCGTGCCGATCTCTCTTTGAATATGAAAGTGCTTATTTTCTAATCTCCGAAACAATTTTCAAGACGATAGCAAGGATAACGTATCCGGCACCTACGCCAACGAAAATCCATCCCAGGATACTCTCTCCTTGGGAAGCCGCAAGGAGAAAAACGCCTACGACCAAAAGGATAAGCAATGCCACCGCAATCAAGCAACATAGAACTTTCAAAATGCGATGTACCTTTGGGGATAGTATTTTGTTCGGCATAAAGACTGCAGAAAGCGCTATAAAACCCTCAAAAAAGGCTTCGAAAAGGATTTCGGCAAAGAATTCAATCACCAATTCCATATCAAAAGCTCCTTAAAATCCAAACACAAAGCTTCCCTTCAGCACCGTGAACACAACGATCAGTGATGCAATGACCAGTACAAGCGCCACAGCCATCACGATGACGGTGCGCAGATCCATACGGAACGGATGCGTGGAGCGCGGCAGAATCCCTGCCCGTTGCATCACGCCCGAAAGCGGCTTATAGAACAGCAGCACAAGAGCTGCGTTCAATACACCCTTGACAAGGTTAAACGGCAACAGCAGCGTCGGAATCAATCCTTGCACCGCTTCCACGGTGACCCCCATGTAATGCGGCGTCACCAACAGATTGAACACCATCATTGTGGCAACCATCGCCACAACGCCACTGACAAGACCGATGATCGCACCGAAAAAGCTCTTTTTATATTTGTAAATCACGCTTGCCGTCACGGAAAACATCGCCGTGCCGAGAATGTTCATCACAAGTCCGTAAAGCCCCGTAGAGCTTACTGTTACAAGCTCCAAAAGAGGTACGAGGCATGACAGGACCAGCGCGGCGGAAGGACCGAAATATAGGCCTCCCAGCGTAATGATGACATCCTTGACGTCCATCGTCAGAAACGACACCGGCAGATGTACCACCAGCATCAAAACATAAGAAATCGCGCCGAACAGTGCAATCAGCACAATACGGCGCAAATTGTCGGAAGATACACGAAAACGTGCCATAGTTTGCTCCTTTCTCATCCGGACTGTAACCGTCGGTTCGGGAATTTCACCCGATCGGCTCATGTATCATGAGTTCGCAGACTGAAAGCTTGAATAAACTTTTTACTGCCGGTATTGGAATTTCACCAATCCCCAAAGATAATGTATTGTAATATTTTTATGCAAAAGGGTTGCTATACTTTCGTATAGCAACCCGTAAATGCGTTTTTAATTAAGCAATAATGCTGGAAACGACACCGGAGCCAACGGTTCTACCACCCTCACGGATAGCGAAACGGAGACCCTGCTCGCAAGCGACGGGCTTAATCAGCTCAACGGTCATATCTACGTTGTCACCGGGACGGCACATCTCAACGCCCTCAGGAAGCTCGATGTTACCGGTAACGTCGGTGGTTCTGAAATAGAACTGGGGTCTGTAGCCGGAGAAGAAGGGCTTCTTACGTCCACCCTCTTTCTCGGTCAGAACGTAAACCTGACCTACAAACTTGGTGTGAGGATGAATGGAACCGGGCTTTGCCAGAACCTGTCCTCTTTCAATGTCCTCCTTTGCAACACCGCGGAGCAGAGCACCGATGTTATCGCCTGCTTCTGCCTGGGGCAGGAGCTTGTGGAACATCTCGACACCGGTAACGGTGGTAGAGGAAGCCTCATCCTTCAGACCGACGATTTCAACAACGTCGGAAACCTTAACGGTACCACGCTCAACACGACCGGTAGCAACAGTACCACGGCCGGAGATGGAGAATACGTCCTCGACGGGCATCAGGAAAGGCAGATCTGCCTGACGCTCGGGAGTAGGAATATAGTTGTCAACCTCGTTCATCAGTTCGAGAATGCAAGCATACTCGGGAGCGTTGATGTCGGTGTTAGCGGACTCAAGAGCGTCACGAGCGGAGCCACGAACGATCGGGAGATCGTCGCCGGGGAACTCGTAGGAGGACAGAAGATCACGGATCTCCATCTCAACGAGATCGAGCAGCTCATCGTCGTCAACGAGGTCGGTCTTGTTCATGAATACAACGATTGCGGGAACACCAACCTGACGAGCGAGCAGAACGTGCTCACGGGTCTGCTGAAGAGGACCGTCGGTACCTGCAACAACCAGAATTGCACCGTCCATCTGTGCAGCACCGGTAATCATGTTCTTAACGTAGTCTGCGTGGCCGGGGCAGTCAACGTGAGCATAGTGACGGTTGTCAGTCTCATACTCAACGTGACGGGTGTTGATTGTGATACCTCTTGCCTTTTCCTCGTGAGCGTTGTCTATCTTGTCATATGCCAGGAACTCGTTCTTACCGTTCTTGAGAGAAAGGGTCTTGGTGATAGCAGCGGTCAGAGTGGTCTTACCATGGTCGACGTGACCAATGGTACCAATGTTAACATGGGGCTTGTTACGTTCAAATGTAGCTTTTGCCATTTTGAATTTCCTCCGTTAAATATTTTAAATTATTTTTATTTCTTTTTGTTTTTTATTTATCCAGCATCAAGGATCAGTTGTTCTTTGCACGTTCCTTGATAATGGTTTCCTGAATGGACTTCGGAACCTCGGCGAAGTGGCTGGGCTCCATGGAATACTGACCGCGTCCCTGCGTCTTGGAGCGGAGATCGGTCGCGTATCCGAACATATTGGACAGCGGAACATATGCGAGAACTTCGAGTACGCCCGCGCCGTTGGAATCCTGGGACTGAATCTGTCCGCGGCGGCTGTTGAAGTCACCGATAACAGCACCCATATATTCCTCGGGAACGATGGTTACAACCTTCATCATAGGCTCGGTAAGCACGGGATCTGCCTTGCGCATTGCTTCCTTAAACGCCATGGAACCGGCGATCTTGAATGCCATTTCGGAAGAGTCGACCTCATGATAAGAACCGTCGTAAAGAGTAACTTTAACGTCAACGACGTTATAACCTGCAAGAACACCGCACTGCAGAGCGCCTTGGATACCTGCGTCAACCGCGGGAATATACTCCTTCGGGATTGCACCGCCGGTTACGGCATTGATAAACTCGTAACCCTTGCCGGGCTCGTTGGGCTCCAGCGTGATCTTAACGTGACCGTACTGACCGGAACCACCGGACTGCTTCTTGCACTTGGTTTCGTGATCGACCTTTTTGCGGATGGTCTCCTTGTAAGCAACCTGAGGCTTACCGATATTCGCCTCCACCTTAAATTCACGGAGCAGACGGTCTACGATGATCTCCAGATGGAGCTCACCCATACCTGCGATAATGGTTTGTCCGGTCTCGTCGTCGGTATAGGTACGGAAGGTCGGGTCCTCCTCTGCGAGCTTCGCAAGAGCGAGACCCATCTTTTCCTGACCTGCACGAGTTTTAGGCTCGATCGCAACACGGATAACGGGTTCCGGGAATTCCAT
>JAFTPJ010000001.1 GCA_017463405.1 Clostridia bacterium | reverse complement strand
TCAATAACAAGCAGGTCGAGCAACTGCTCGGTACCTCCTTCAAGCAGGAGACCGACACCATTGCATTCCTGACCTCCCACGAATACAAGCAGAAGATCATGGAAGCCATTCGCGACTGCGCGGGGCTGAAAACCGACGGCGGTGCCGTGCTTTTCTCGCTTCCCGTCGATTCGATCGTCGGCATCGGCAGATTCGACGAGGACGACGAGTCCGAGGAGGAATAATCAAACAAAAAGCGGAGAGCTTGGTATGGGTGTGTCCATATCAGGCTCTCCATTTTTTGTCAGCTATTCCTAGAAGGATGGTGTTCTAAAATATAGATTTCGTTGATGTCTGTCGAGTTTGCCTGCGGCAACTCGGGGGGAGGTCACCCTGTCATCTGCCGTGCACGCGTACTTCTTCCTGTCAGCTATCCATAGAAAGATATGATTCCAAAAACACCTTTCGCCGGCATCCATCGAGTTACCGAAGGCAATCTCGCGGCGTTTTGCGCCTCTCCTCAACGGAGGGCAGCTACGCAAAGAGGGGGCGCCATCAAAAGGCATTTTCCCATCTTTTCGGATTGTATTACAAATTGGAATACATGCGGTACAGCTCGGAGTAGATGCCGCCCTTGGCGAGCAGCTCGGCGTGCGTGCCCGATTCTTCGATGCCGTTTTCGGTCAGGACGAGGATGCGGTCGGCATTGCGCACGGTGGTCAGGCGGTGCGCGATCGTAAATGTGGTACGCCCCTTGGCAAGCTTCTCCAGGGATTCTTGCACCAGGCGCTCGCTTTCGTTATCGAGCGCGCTCGTTGCCTCGTCGAGAATGAGGATCGGCGGGTTCTTGAGGAACAGTCGCGCGATCGAAATGCGCTGCTTTTGTCCGCCCGAAAGCTTTACGCCGCGCTCGCCGACGTAGGTGTCGTAGCCGTTCGGCAGATCTTCGATGAAGGCATCGGCGCCCGCCATGCGTGCCGCCTCACGGATCTCCGCGTCGGTCGCGTCGATTTTACCGTAGGCGATATTCTCTCGTACGCTGCCCGAAAACAGGTATACATCCTGTGCCACGACGCCGATGCGGTCGCGCAGGGAATGAAGGGTAACCGACTGGATATCCTTGCCATCGATTTTGATCTGTCCCGCGGAGACCTCGTAAAAGCGCGGAATCAGCGAGCAGAGTGTGGTTTTGCCGCCGCCCGAGGGACCGACCAGAGCGATGTTCTCGCCGGGGTTGACGATCAGGTTCAGATGCGTCAGCACGTCGCGCGTTTCGGTTTCATAATGGAAGGATACGTCGCAAAACTCCACGCGTCCCTCGACATCGCCGAGCTCTGTTGCGTCGGGTGCATCCTTAATTTCGGGCTCGGTATCCATGACCTCGGTAAAGCGCTCGATGCCCGAGATGCCCTGCTGGAACTGCTCGGAAAACTCCACGATGCGGCGGATCGAGGTCAGAAGTGTGGAAACGAACATCAAATACGCCACGTAGTCGGCGGGGGTGATGGAGGGGAGCCCCTCGATGCCCATCATGAAGATTGCGCCGAGGACCACGACGACGATGTACATGATGCCGTCAAACAGTCGGGTTGAGGAGTGGAACGCGCCCATGATGCGGTAGCGTTCGGTTTTGATACGCAGATACTCGCGATTTCCTGCGGCGAATTTTTCCTCCTCCAAGCGCTCCTTGGCGAAGGAGCGTGTCACGCGGATGCCGAGCAGGCTGTCCTCGATTTGCGAGTTGAGCTCGCCGATTTGTTGGCGGGATTCGCGGAAATTATTGCGCATCCTGCGGCGGAAGTACGCTGACGCGAAGAGAATGACGGGGATGACCGCGAAAACGAACAGGGTCAGCGGGACGTTGACCGTGCAGAGCAGGATGAATGCGCCGATGATTTTGACGCCCGCGATGAAAAATTCCTCGGGGCAGTGGTGTGCGAACTCGGTGACGTCGAACAGGTCGGTGGTGATGCGCGACATCAGCGTGCCGACCTTGGTGTTGTCGTAATACGAGAAGGACAGCTTTTGCAGATGCGAAAACAGATCACGCCGCATGTCGGTTTCGATCCATGTGCCCATGATGTGACCGATGGAGGTCATAAAGTAGTTAGCGGCGGTGTCGATTACGCGCAACAGCACATACACGCCGCCGCTGACAAGAATCAGCGTCCACGTCAACGCGGCGCCCCCCTCGGATGCCGCCCCCGTGATCTCGCGCACGATCATTGGCAGAATCAGCTCGCAGACGGTCGTCAGTGCCGCGCAAAACAGGTCGAGCACCATGATCCATTGATACTTTTTATAGTATGGGAGGAATCGGCGGATCAAGCCGCCCGTTCCTTTCTTTTTCTCGTTTTTG
The DNA here is from genome assembly GCA_017463405.1 of Clostridia bacterium. GTDB lineage: Bacteria > Bacillota > Clostridia > Oscillospirales > CAG-272 > UMGS1865. The sequence goes on along the minus strand of JAFTPJ010000001.1, from coordinate 22,298 downwards.
CCCATTTCAATCCCTTCTTTCATTCGGTTTCTTCGGCTTCCAGCGCCTCGTAAATTTCCATCAGCCGCTCCTCGACCTCACCCTTGCGTGCGTCCAGCTCTGCGGCGCGAACATAGTCCGAGGCGGCGGAACCGAACAGCTCGTTCTCGATTTCGGACAACTCCTGCTCCAGCGCCGCACACTCCTTTTTCAGACGCTCGAGCTGTGCTTTCCGCTTGCGTGCGTCGGCGTTTGCCTGCTTGTTTTTCAGATATTGCTCCTTACCCGAGCCGACCGGCTCGGCGATGGGGAGGGAGGATGCTTGTGCCTCATAGCGCTCAAGGCGCAAAGCCTTGTATTGCCGAAGCTCGGTGTAGGACGTGCCGGGGTGATCGACGTGATAGTCCAAAAGATCCCCATCGAAGCCCTGCCCGGGGTGCAATTCCAGGATCCGTGTTGCCAGCTTTTCGATCAGATAACGGTCGTGCGTGACCGTAACGATCGTTCCCTCAAATTGCTCGAGCGCACTCTCCAGCGCCTCGCGCGAGTCGATGTCCAGATGGTTTGTCGGCTCGTCGAGCACGAGAAGATTCATCTTGGAGAGCATCAGCTTTGCCAGCGTCAGGCGTGCCCGCTCGCCGCCGCTCAAAACCGAGACAAGTTTGAATACCTCCTCGCCTGTAAAACGGAACAGCCCCAGGGTGTTGCGGATTTCGGTCTCGGTGCGCGTCGGGTAGGCATTCCAAAGCTCGTCCAGCACTGTGTTTCCGGAGGTGAGGTTCTGGTTTTCCTGATCGTAGTAGCCGATTTCCACATTGTAGCCGGTTTCGATCACGCCGCCTGTGGGAGAGAGCTGTGAGAGGATCAGCTTGATGAGTGTGGATTTTCCGCATCCGTTCGGACCGATGATCATCACGCGCTCCTGCCGCTTGATGAGAAAGGAAATGTTCTCAAACAGCGTCCGCCCGGGGAAGCCCATCGAAAGTTCGCGCGCCTCCAGCACGTCGTTGCCCGAGGCGATTGCCTCACCGAACTTCATTCGGATGGCGCGGGGATCGTTTTGCGGGCGCTCCACACGCTCCATTTTATCGAGCAGCTTCTGGCGGCTTTCCGCCGCGATGATGTTACGCTCGCGGTTCCACGCGCGCTGCTGCGCGATATAAGCCTCCTGCCGCGCGATCTCGCGTTGCTGATTTTTCCAGTGTCGCTCGGCAATCTCGCGGTCGAGACGTCTTTGCTCCATACTCTTGGTATAGCCGCCGTTGTAGAGCTTGGCGCGGTGGTGCTCGATCGAGAGCGTTTTGTTTGTTACCTTATCGAGAAAATAACGGTCGTGCGAAACAATCATCACGCACTTGGGGTAGGAGACGAGGAAGCCTTCGAGCCAGGCGAGCGTTTCGATGTCCAGATGGTTGGTCGGCTCGTCGAGCATCAGGATATCAGGCTCTCGCGAAAGCTCCACGGCAAGTGCCAGACGCGTGCGCTGACCGCCGCTGAGTGTGGAGACTGCCTGTTGCATGGCGAGGCGGTCAAAGCCCAGCTTTTGCAGGATTGACGCGCATCTGCCGCGAAACTCCAAGCCGCCGTCGCGCACGAATTTTTCGTGCAGGTCGGTGTATTCGCGGATGACGCGCTCCTCGCCCGTTTTCAACTGTGCCTCCAGGATGTCGAGACGCTCCTCTGCGGCAAGTAACTGCGGGAAGGCACGGTACATGCGCTCGATGACCGTTTGCTCGGCCGTGTCGCAGTCGAACGCACCGTCCTGCGTCAGGATGCCGACGGTCTTTCCTTTTGAAAAATAAATCTCTCCCCCGCTCGGCTCCTGTTCGCCCGTGATCAGGCGGAGGAGCGTGGATTTTCCGCATCCGTTAACGCCGATGATGCCGAGCTTGTCGTTTTCCTCCAGGGCAAAGGACACCTTTTCCAGAATCGGAACGGTGCCGATGGAGAGGGATAAATCGTTTACACTGATTGCTATCATATTCGATCCTTCTTAAAACTTGGTTTTAACCTCGATTGCCACGCCGAGGATACGCGCACGCCCCGTTTCAAACTCCTCGGGAGAGAGGACGATGGGCTTGTAATCCTCGTTTTCGGGCGAGAGGATGATGCGATGGTTCTGTTTGTGAAAGCGTTTGACGGTTGCGCTGTCGCCGTCGACAAGGCATGCGACGATGTCACCGTTGGAGGCGTACTGCTGCTTATGAAACAGCACGCGAGAGCCGTCCATGATGCCGCAGTTTTTCATGCTGTCGCCGCAGACCTCCAGATAAAAATACTCCTCCGTGTCGTCCACGTCGGCAAATTCGCGTCCGAGAAGGGTTTCCTCGGTGACGATCGGACTTCCTGCGCGGATGACGCCGATGACGGGAACCATTTTGCGCGCTCGCAAACTGCGGTAAGATTCCTCGGCGGAGCGCTGGCCGCTGACCGTTCCCATCAGCTCGTCCAGGCTGACCGAGAAATAATCGGCGATGCGCGCAAGCTTGTCCGCCTTGGGCGTCGAGCGTCCGTTTTTCCAATCCGTAAAGGTGGATGCGGCGATATGTGTCGCTTTTGAAACCTGATACACGGTGACCCCGTGCGTTTGCAGGAGCTGTTCAAATACGGAATAGTCCATGATAGTCCTCCATGTGCTTTTGGTATAATACACAAAATTCCATGTTCGAATTTGTGCGAAATGCCAAATATTTAGAAAATCCGAAATATATATTGACAATGATTCGGATTTGCGATATAATCTTGATGCACAACTATAGTATAACGGATTTCCGAATGATTGTCAATAGTTTTTACAAAAAAATGTGTATTTTATTGATTTTGGCAGTACGGATTTGCGAATGAAAGAAAGGAAGTGATGAAAAATGGTGAGGAAATACGAAACCGAAGAGCTGGAGGCAATTGAGAGGGCAAAGGATTTTTTGTGCGGGTACCGACTGTGCATGGATATGCTGGATTTGCGAAAATATGAGCGGCGGCGCCTGCAACGGGTTGAGGAGTGCTCCGACTGTGCGGACATTCTGGCGGGGGATGAGGCGTACTGGCGTGCGCGCATCTATGCGATCGGAGCCCTGCTCGGAAAGATGAAGAACGGGCGGGAGAAGCTGCTTTTGTATTATCATTACATCAAGGGGGAGAGCGTTGAGCGTGCGGCGGCGCTGATCGGTGTTTCCCGACGCACTGCTTTCCGCATCCATCAAAGAGCACTTTTAAGCGCGTCGTATCTGCTGCCGCCCGTGAAGAAAAGCTTGTCAAGTGAAATTCGGTAGATTGTTATTGACAAATTTCGCGCTCTGTGGTATAATATACATAATAGTAACGTATATTAGATGCGTTGTTGTACTCTGCAAATCTGAAAGGAGGAAAAGCAACTCTGATACGATGAAAATTCTGATTATTTCTTTTAAAGCCGGCGAGGGGCACAACTCCGCCGCAAAGGCAATCCTCGAGCGCGTGGAGCACGAGGGACACGAGGGGGAGATTGTTGATTTCCTCGGTTTGTTCAGCGATAAAATCAGCAATGCGGTCAACGTTTCCTACGTGGGTATAGTCAAGCACGTGCCCGCCTTGTTCGGTACGTTCTATAAGCTGTCCTCGGGTATCAGCCGTTGCTCGCCGAGCTGGCTCCACTCCCCACTGTACCTCGACAGCGCGATTATCTCCAAGCGCCTGCGCACGTATCTGGAGAAGAACGGACCGTACGACGGGATTGTTGCCACCCATCTGATGCCCGCACAGGCATTGGCGCATATGAAAAAGCACGGATACAATTTGCCCGTAACCATTGCCGTTGCGACTGATTATACGTATTATCCGTTCTGGCAGGAGGTTGCGGCTTGCGATTACTACGTGATTCCGAACGAGGGGCTGATTCCCACTTACGTCAAGCGCGGAATGCCGCGGGAAAAGCTCTGCCCGTATGGGATTCCGATCCGTATGTCGTTTGTGGATCTTCCCACGCGCGAGGAGTCGCGCGCGCACCTCGGTTTTGATGCGGATACGCCGCTCTACCTTGTGATGGGGGGCAGTATGGGTGCGGGAAGCATGCAGAAGTTTGCGAAGAAATTCCATGAAAAAATGCCGAAAAATGAGCATATGATCATTATCTGCGGAAAAAACGAGGTGCTTCGCGCCTCGTTGGAAAAGCATTTTGCGGGTGTGGATAATGTGCACATTGTAGGGTTTACGTTGGATATTCCGAAGTACATGATGGCGTGCGACGTGCTGTATACCAAGCCGGGCGGACTTTCGTCCAGTGAGGCGCTGTCCTGTCGGATTCCCACGGTGCACACTGCGCCGATTCCCGGATGCGAGAGCGATAATTTCCGCTTCTTCACCAAAAAGGGGTGCTCGCTTGGGGCAAAGAGCATCAATAAGCAGATCGAGTGCGGTCTGCGCCTGATGGCGTCGCCTGAACTTCGCACGGAAATGCGCGTGGCACAGGCAAAATGCGCAAAGCCTTACTCCTCCCTCGATATCTTCAAGCTGATCGAAAAACATCGCTCCCAAAAGGAGAATGGTGGGGAATCATAAGACCTTTGCACGAACAAACGAAGCGATGGCTTTGTACCGGGCGGTATTAAGCCGTCGCTTGCTTTGTATGCTGCGGATTGTTCGGTCGTTAAACATCGGTCATCTTTCGTGCACGTCCTCTCCTTCCTGTCAGCTATCCGTAGAATGATAACATTCTAAAATTTACCATTCGCTGACATCCGTCAAGTTGCCGTAGGCAATCTCGCGGCGCTTTGCGCCTTTCCTCAACGGAGGGGGCGTAAGAAGTGCGATGTTATGCACATTTCCTTGTCGAAAAGCACGACAGAGGGGCTCAAATTTGCATCCGAGCCTCCTCCATTCGAGTTGTTGGAGACAAACAAAGTTTGCAACCGCGAAAGAGCATAGCGGGCGGAGTCACATCTCGGCAATACGTATCCTCCCGCCATGGCGCTGTCGTGCAAGCCGGTTTGAGATCGGTGGGATATTTTCAAACGGACGATCGGTGGTCGCCCCTACCCGGTATTTTACTATTTCACTTGAAAAATTCACAGAATATTGAAGATATTCAGATAAAGATATGATAAAATAAAAAGGATAACAGCGTGAAAGAGGGGTTGACAATGAAAAAAAGAATTTTCGGGCGATGCATCGCCTTTCTGCTGTGTGCGGTCATTTTGGTTGTATGTGTCTCCTGTGCGAGCACGGGCGATGAGACGCTTCCCTCGGGAATGCAGCTTGCTACGGTTGCCGGTGCGGATTTCCGCCTGTACGTTCCCACGCATTGGAGCGTGAACGTGGCTTATGGTGTCTCGGGCGGCTTTTACAGCCTGTCGGAGCAATCCACGGTCAGCATGATGAAATATGCGATTACCGAGGAGATGCGGAGCGAGCTGCCCGCACCGACCGAGGAGGATGCGATGGTCGAGGCGCGCGCCGGTTGGTTCTACGAGAACGAGCTTTTGCCCTCGGTAGAGGCAATGACGACCGACGGTGTGACTACGCAGGGGATCGATTGCATTGAGGTTCTGCTGGACGGCGTCAATGCCAGACAGTATCACATCAAGGCGCGGATCGAGAGCGCCGAGATGCATTTTCTGTACGTTGTCGGTGAGCGGAATGATGCCTTTTACGTGCTGTCCTACGCCGTAACGGACAACCTGTATCTGATGCTGGTTGAGGATTACGTCAACATTCTCGAGCAGTTCCGTTTTGCCGAGCCGTATGCTCCGGAGGCGGATCTCAAGGACGTGAATGCGGACGCCGAGGCGCCCGAGGGCATGAAGCTCGCTTCCAACGATGACGTTTCCTACCGCCTGTACGTTCCAACGGATTGGAAGATCGATCGCACGCAGGAGATTTTTGCGGCGTACGTGGAGGCCGATCGCTCCAACGTCAGCGTGATTCCGTATATGCCGAGCGGCGACGAAGCGATGAACGTGATGGAGTATTTTGAGGAAAACAAAAGTATGATGCTCAAAACCCCCGGAGCAGATTTTGAAATGCTCAACGGTGAGGGGGTCAAGGTGAGCATCGGCGGCTCACCCGCGATGCGCTATGAATATTTGTACAGCATCGGCGGCGTGCAGTACCGCTATCTGCAGATCATTGCGGCGTACAGCGGAATGTTCTATAACATTACCTATACGGCACTGCCGCAAAATTACGAGATGCACATCGGGGACGTGGATGCGATTCTGTCGGCGTTTGCGTTTCGTTGAGTGAGGCGTTATGAAGGAAATTTATCTGGACAACAGTGCAACCACCGCGCTGTGCGATGCGGCAAAGGATGCGATGCGGGAGGCAATCGAATGCTACGGCAATCCATCCTCGCTCCATCCCATGGGGCAGGTGTCGCGTACTATGGTGGAGGAAGCAAGACGTGAGATTGCGGCAACGCTCGGCGTGCGTGGGACGCTTGCTCCCGGACAGCTGATTTTTACCTCTTGCGGAAGCGAGGCGGACAATCTTGCCGTACTCGGTACGGCGTATGCCAAGGAGCGCAGGCGGGGCGGACACATCGTTACCACCGATTCGGAGCATCCGGGTGTGGAGAGCGCCATGCAGAGGCTGGAGAAGGACGGCTTTACGGTCATCCGTATTCCAACGCGCGGCGGCGTGCTGGATTTTGATGCTTATGCCGCGGCGCTGGAGCAAAATCCGTTTTTGGTGTCGATTATGGCGGTCAACAACGAGACGGGAGCGGTATACGATGTCAAGCGTGCGTTTGCGATGGCAAAGGCGAAGAACCCTGCCATTGTGACGCACACCGATGCGGTGCAGGGGTATCTGAAGATGCGGCTCGCGCCTGCGGCGCTTGATGCAGATCTGGTGACGTTGAGTGCGCATAAAATTCACGCGCCAAAGGGCGTGGGGGCGCTCTGTGTCTCGCAAATGGCGCTCAAGCGGCGGGACATCGTTCCCACGTTGCTCGGCGGCGGGCAGGAGGGCGGCTTCCGCTCGGGAACCGAAAACGTAGTGGGAATTGCGGCGTTCGGCGCGGCGGCAAGGGACGGATATGAGAATCTCGGTCGGGATCTTGCGCATTTGTGTCAATTGCGCGATTACGCGCAGGCGCGTCTGTCGACGCTTCCCGTGAAGCTGCACGTGCCGAGCGGTGCGCGTGCGCCGCACATTCTGAATTTTGCTCTGCCCGATATCAAGAGCGAGACGATGGTGCACGAGCTTTCGGGGAGTGGGATCTGCATCTCGGGCGGCTCCGCCTGCTCGACGCATTCCAAGCGTATCAGCCGTGCGCTGCTGGCATTCGGCGTGCCAGAGCGGGAGGTGGAGTGCTCGGTTCGCATCAGCTTCAGCCGATACAATACGGTGGAGGATGTGGACGTGCTGATTGCGGCTCTCGAGAACGCTTTTGCGCATCTGGTCAAGATCCATCGCTGAAAAATGAAATCAATGGAGGTGCTCCGCATGTAAGCGGCAGGGAGCATCTCCGGTTTTTTTTGTCGAATAATGATAATTTTGCAAAAAAATTTTGAAAAATCTATTGACAAGATATGGCGAAGGGTGTAGAATATAGTCATTGCAGCCCCTTTAAAGACTGCAAAATTTTTTTATGGAGGCAAACATTATGCTTTGCTTGAATGTTCCGAGAAAAACAACGTCCTTGATTCAAGTGTGGACCAGCATGCTCCTGATCCTGATCGCTGTGATTCTCAGCTTTACCCCCATCATCACCCTGCAGATTGCAGATGAAAACACCATGGACTCGATCAATGAAATGATCGAGGAAATCTCCGGCGAGGAGATTGCGGACATCCCGTCCGAAATTGAGGTCAGCGCTCCGAAGCTGATCGGTAGCATCAGTCTGCTCACCAAGTTCGTTTCCGCCATCGGCTCCGAGGATGAGGCGCTGGCGCAGGAGGTGCAGGAAATGGTCAAGGGTGAGGAAGGCAAAAATACCATCCTGACCGTTGCGGCAATTGCGGCAACCTTTACGGACCTCTTCTCCGAGAAAGAGGGCGAGCCCAAGGTCGAGGGGTTGGCGATGGTTCTGAAGGTGCTGGTCGTGCTGATCTGCCTTTTGTACGTCCTGATCTTTACACTGATTATCCCGATCATCTGCATTATCACTGCGATCGCGGCACTCATCAGCGCACTGAAGCACGTAAAGACTCCCGAGGAGGCTGCGGGCACTGTCAGCAAGAAGTTGCTGGGCTTGGTCACGCTTCCCATGATCTTCATGCTGTTCCAGTGTGTGCTTCCCACGATGCACTACGGCAGCGGTGCGTTGGGAATCTGGATTGTATCCTTGGTCGGCGTTATGCTGTGCTTGGCGATGTCCAGACTGCATATGTATACACCCGCACAGATGAAGTACGCAAACGTGTTGCAGGGAACCGCACTCGTTGCTACTGTCGGTTATCTGGTATTCTTCTTCAACGTGCTCAATGCCGGTGTATTTAACAGCTTTATTTCCGGAAAATGGGCGAACTACGTTACAGAGGTTGTTTTGATTGAGGCAAATAACGGTGGAGAGATCGCTTCCTCCGGTTATCTGATCGACGCGGCACTCATACTTATTGCCGTGATTCTTGTGATGTCCTCGGTCAATTATTTCAAGGCTTGCATCAACCGCCTGTCCTGCACGGACGGTGCCGGCAAAAACAGCAAGAAGGCAAGAGACGGTCATCTCGTAGGCGCGATTGTCAATCTTCTGATTTACATCCTGCCTGTTTACGTGATGGGTGCGACGAATTGTCTGAAGGATCCCACCTCCGCATCTCTTGAAGGTGCAGAGTCCTTCCTGGTTCTCTCCACCGAGCAGAATGACGCGCTGAACGGCGCTTTGGTCGGTTTGATCATCATGCTTGTGGCAGAGATCGCATTGCTCGTTTTGAAGAAGGTCGTTTGCAAGGACGTTCCCGATCAGGAAATGGCCGCGGTGCTTGAGGGTACCGCCGGAGTTCCCGCAGTGGAAGCGGCTCCCGTAGCCGAGGATGTTCCCGCAGAGGAAGAAGCTCCCGCAGAGGAAGAAGCTCCTGCAGAGGAAGAAGCTCCCGCAGAGGAAGAAGCTCCTGCAGAGGAAGATGCTCCTGCAGAGGAAGAAGCTCCTGTAGAGGAGCCCTCCGAGGTGCAGTAAGTGCATCAAAGCATTCTCAACATAATATAAACCTGGGCGCCGTCCGCATCGGACGGCGCCTTTTCAAAAGATTTTGGGTTCCCACCGGAGAAAAGTTTGGCGGGGGATCAAGATGATATGCGGGAGGCGAACGGTGCGTAAAGCGCCTTACGGCAAAGTTATATTTTCGGTTTTCCTTTTGAGAACAGGCAGGCGAGGTAGCCGAAGACCAGTGCCGCCGTGATGCCGCCTGCAGCCGCCTTGAAGCCGCCGGTCAGCGCGCCGAGAAGCCCCGTTTCGTCCACTGCCTCGCGCACGCCCTTGGCAATCAGGTTGCCAAAGCCCGTCAGAGGAGTGGTCGCTCCTGCTCCTGCGAAGGATACGAGCGGCTCGTACAGTCCGACGGCTCCAAGCAGGACGCCCATTACCACGTAGATGACGAGGATGCGCGCGGGTGTGAGCTTGGTACGGTCAATCAGAATTTGCGCGACGACGCAGAATGAGCCGCCGATGAGAAATGCCCAAAGATAGGGAAGCAGAAACTCCATAATTACCTCACGAATGTTGCGTTTTGTGTTCGATCTCCAGCAGATGCGCGATGGCAGGGATGTTCTGCCCCTGCTTGATGCTGTCGGGGCTCATCATCGCGCCCGTGGAGAGAAAGAGGATGCGGCGGAGCTCGCCGCGCTCCAGACGCGGGAGCAGATGTGCCGCCAGTACGACCGCCGAGCAGCCGCACCCCGAGCCGCCGCCGTGGACGTCCTGACGTTTGCGGTCGTAGATCAGCTGTCCGCAATCGGTGTAATTGTTGATGATGGGGAAACCCTCGTAGCGCATCAGCTCGCACAGGATATCCCCGCCCTCAAAGCCGAGATCACCCGTGACGATCAAGTCGTAATCCGCAGGATGTGTGCCTGTAGCGTTGAAAAAGCGTACCAGTGTATCCGCGGCGGCAGGCGCCATTGCCGCGCCCATGTTGCCGGCGTCGTTGACGCCTTTTTCCATTGCTCTGCCGGGCAGTGCACGTCGGATGACTGCCCGTGCTGTCGGATGTGCGGTTTCGGTGCCGATCAGAAAGGCGCCTGCGCCCGTGACCGTCCACTGGGCGGTGGGGGAGCGTTGTGCGCCATACTCGATTGGCGTGCGGTACTGGCGCTCGGCGGCGCAGTAATGCGAGGAGGTGACCGCGCCACAGAGTGAATAGAAGCCGCCCGTTACCGTCATGGAGGCGAGCAGCAATCCCTCGGCGCAGGTAGAGCAGGCACCGTACAAGCCGAAATAGGGGATATCAAACGAGAGCAGTCCGTAGGCGGAGCCGACGCATTGGTTGAGCAGATCGCCTGCAAATAACGCGCCGACGTCCCCATCGCGAACTCCCATCCTTGCCATGGCGGTATTGAACGCCATGCGCTGCATCTCGCTCTCTGCGCCCTCCCACGTTTTCGCTCCGAAGCGATCGGTGTCGTCGCGCAGATCGAACAGCTCTCCGAGCGGCCCGTCCGATTCCTTTTTGCCGACCGCGCTTGCCGCCGCAACAATCACGGCGCACAGATCGATCCATTCCTGTTTCATCTTACTCACGCTCCTTTTTTTCTATTGTGCGTCGGGAAAGATTTTTTATGCACGGTGTATTTTGCGGATTTTCGGGGATTTTACACCTGGATGTGATTTTTTTGCTGTATGCGTCCCAAAATGCGAAAAAAAGTTTGCAAAAAAAAATGAAAATCATTGACAAGTTTTTTTTTATATGTTATACTTATATTGGATATTTAGCGGAGCTCTGCTCCTATTCGATAAACGCCAGACCGCGAAAAAATAATTTTTTCGCATCAAAGAACGGTATTTACGAGTCAGAGTCGCAAACACCATGCAGTAAAAGAAAGGAATTGAGAAAAATGAAAAAAAGAATCTTGGCATTATTATTGGCAGGCTTGATTACGGCATCCTTTGCATCCTGCGTTGCAAGCGGGGATCAGGAGAATCCGGATAACGATACGGAGGCGGAGCAGACACAGGGAGAATCCACCACACCCGATGACGGGACCGAAAGCACCCCCGACGTGACGGAGTGGACAAGTGTTGACGAGACGGTCTTTACGGTGAGCCAGGTCTCTCTGCGCGAGGATCCCGATACCTCCGGCGATATTGTGAAGGCACTGGCAAAGGAGACGCAGCTGCACCGCACCCGCGTCAGCGAGAATTGGAGCTACGTCGAAACGACAAGCGGTGAGAAGGGCTACGTTTCCAACCGATACATCACAAGCGTCAACATTCTCGGAACCGATTTTACGACGATTGCGGGCGGTGAGAAGATTATGTACGCGACCGACGTTGTCAACGTCCGTCTCTATCCTTCTGCGGATGATTTTTCCGACAAGAAGGGGTCTTATTCGAAGGACGACGAGGTGACTGTGGTTGCGACCAACGGAAAGTGGTACAGAGTCAAGTTCAAGACGAATTCGGACGGCTCCGTCGAGTACTATTACGTAAATGCAAGCTATCTCTCGGAGGAGAAGGGCGGCACGAGCATTGACATGTCGCAGTACGAATCTCTGTTTGCCCCGCTGACCGAGGAAAAGGTTATGTACGCCGACGGAAAGGTAAACATCCGCACATCTCCCGTGGTAACGGAGGACGGATCGAATCTGATTACGACGCTGAAATCGGGTGCGAAGGTGACGGTGACGAAGGAAGGTACCGTTGACGGACAGAAATGGTACTATGCGAAGGCGGAGATTGCACCCGAGAAGGAGGGCGATCCTTCCAAGAAGGTGGAGGGATATATTACCGCAAGCTATTTGACCGATGAGACCTCGCCCGAGAGCATGACTCTTGATGAGCTGATTGTACGCTATCCGACTTTCTCCAAGCTGACGAAGACTGTATACGTTGTAAAGGACAAGAGCCTGAAGGTTCGCTCCACACCCGAATATCTGGAGGATGACAGCAACTATGTGGACACGCTGTAATCTCTGACCAAGTTTGAGTTTGTGGCTCAGGGTAAGACCTAAATGTCCTGGTATATTATCAAGTACGTATGCGAGTACAATAATGTGACCTAACGCTTCACCTCTGCATCCGCAACCTACACGACAACCGATTCGACGGGTGAGTGGAAGCTGACGCCGGAGAATTTGACGGCGACATATTCCGATTACGTACTGCTGGATACGCCGATTACAATTACCGCAATTGCAAAGGCAAACGGCTACACCAAGCCCGAAACAGCTGCCGAGGCGCCGTTCTCGGTTTCCGCAGGTGCAACGGCAAAACTGGTAGCAAAGGAAAACAAGGAATCCGACAATACGTGGTATGTGGTGCAGGCGACTGACGGTACGCTTTACTTCGTTCCGATGGAGTATTTCACCTTACCTGAAGCAAATTAAATTATAAAGGGAGTGTCGGTCAAATGCGGTTTTGCATTTGACCGACACTCCCGTCGTTTTTGCTTTGCGGCTTGACGCCGCAATTTTTGCCCTTTATTTTGCAAAAATCATGTAGTAAGACATACGAAAACCGCAAATTCCGCGGCGTACAAAAGCCTACCCTCGGCTTTTGTACGTGAGAGGCTGTCTCAAATCGTCGATTTGAGACAGCCTCTTTTTATTTGATGACAATTTTTCTGAATTCGAGCGGGACGGTTGCGATTGTGAGAAGACCGTTCGTTTCCTGTGCGGTAGCGCCTTCGACCGTGATCGGAGATTCCGAAAGGAAAGTGATCCTGCCACCCTCATAGAGGGAGAGGGCACCGTTTTCCTCCTTTGTGATTGCCCCGACGCCGATGAACATCTCGGCGTTGCCGAAGCAGACGGGAGAACCGTCGTAGGGGAGGAAGGTGTACAGACGGAATTCGTCGTTGTCTGCAAGCGTCAGCGAGATGCACTCGCCTGCCTCCAGAATGCCGCATGCGCCCGAAAAATGCTCGTAGTAGGCATATCTGCCGTTCGGGAGTCCTGCGTCGGTCGGGGAGACTGTTCCTGCGGTGGAGCGGTTTTCCTCGTCGATGTTGAACGCCGCGATCAGTCCTGCACTTTTGTAGGCGTTTTGAATCTTGAAAATCTTGCCGCTTGCGGTCGGATTTTCCATCAGGCAATCCGCCGTCGGGATGGCACTGCGGTCACAGCGTGCGATTCTGCCGTCGCTGAACATGACCGGGCGAAGTACCTCGGGGCGACTGCGTCCCAACGTATCGCTGACGTAGATGGGTCCTCCGCTGATTGCGCGGCAAAGGCTGTTTTTATATGCCTGACCGTCGTCGGTCCACCACATATCCCAGTCGTTGACGTAGAACTCTCCTTGCAAAAGTCCGTTGTAGGCGGTTTGCAGGATGTGGCGGGAAAACCATGCGCGGTTTTCGGGCATGAAGTCGCCCGAGCAACGGCAAACGGCGCTCGTCGGGCGGTGGTACATGCACTCGGAGGGCATGCCCATGCAGTTGATCAGCGCACCGTCAAAGTGCGCGTTTGCCGCCGCATCAATCGCGGATTGCGCCGCGGAGGCGGCTTGTCCGATGGGGGCAATGTTTTTGTGGTTATTGTAGAAGCCTTGGTTATCGATCTTGACCATATCGGCACCCCAGGATTTTGCGCGGGCGCAAAGCGTGTCGTAGAACGCTTTGGCGGAGGTTGGATCGGGTTTTACGACGATCCTGCCTTCGCTTCCCATCATCGTGACGTCACGGAGAGCGTTGTGGATCGGGGAATCGGGAATCAGTCCGTACCAATATCCCGTGGTGGGAAACCAGATGCCGACCTTGGGGATGCCTGCCGCCTTGAGATCCTCGACCGCCGCGCGCATTCCCTTGGGGAAGCGGACGGGGTCTCCCTCGAAGTCACGCAAGGGGGAAGCATGCATCTCGCACACCTGCGGACCGAACTCAATGTCGGGTGGAAGCTCGGCGAGATGCGGCACGTCTGCCCACATGTCATCGATGATGGCGTAATGGACAGGGATGCCCTTTTCCTTGAATTCAGCAGCCTTTTGCAGGAGCTTTTTGTGTGTGACGCGGATCTGGAAGGCGTCCCACGAGCACCAGCCGAGCCAGTTGAACAGATCGTGGCACTCACGCTCTGCGCGCAAGGGGCAATGCAGAATGCGGGATGCCTCTGCGGCAACGTTGTGCAGGAGCTTCAATGGTTCGTCGCCCTCTCCGTAGAGAAGGACGGGCTGATTGGTGCAATCGGTAATTCCCGCGCAGTTGGCGGTGACGACAAGCTCCAAGCCGTTTTCACAGCCGCGCAGGACTGCCTTGAAGGTATCGGCGCACAATGGAAGCAGGACGCGCCAATGATCACCGTCCTGCCATAAAATTTCGTAGACACGGTCGGGAAGCGCGGTAAAATCGTCGCCCCACGTGGGGCGGCACCACCACGGCGAGTACTGCTCGTTTGCCATAAATCGGATGCCTGTTGCGGGCAGATCGGTCGGGCGGATGCGCACGGCAGAGTCCGTACCGAAGCCCTCGGGGCAGGTGGCGTCAAGGTAGAGCGCGTAGCCGACAGAGTTTGACTCCTTGCAAATGGTTGCTGTTCCTACCGTAGCGGAGAACTGCTTCTCGGCGTAGCTTACACCGCTTTGACTGTCGATGAAAATACGGTAATTCATGTGTTTCTCCTTGGAGATATGGAATGGGTGTTTTGATGATACGATGCGTTGCGCGCTTCATCAATGGGGAAATAAAGAGCTTTCTGTTAAAAATGAAGATTTGCGTTATTTCCGCAGCACGGCGTTTTGAAAGAACGAAAGATCAATCGGATGAGCATGTTCGGGATCGATCCTGTCGGTAAACGTACGGTGCACCGCCGCGTATTTCGCCGCCGCGAGCGTATTGTATGGCAACAGCTCGATGCGATCCGTACCGACAAAATTTGCGATCGCGCGCAGGTTTTCCTCGGTGTCGGTGATGTCTGGAATCAGCGGCGTGCGGAACAGATGCGGAATTCCGCTGGTTTTGAGCCACTTGGCGTTTGCAAGGATCTGCTCGTTTCCGACCCCCGTGTAGGTGCGGTGCGTGTTCGGGTCCATCAGCTTCAGATCCATCATTACAAGATCGCACCGCGAGACCACGCGCACAAAATCCTCGTGTGCGGCGTACCCGCAGGTTTCGATGGCAAGGTGAAGCTGTCCCGAAAGGCGGGTGAGAAGTGCCTCGCAGAAATCCGCTTGCAGGAGCGGTTCACCGCCCGAGAGCGTGATACCGCCGCCCATGCTGTCGAAAAAGCTTTTTTGGCGGAGCAGACGCGCGGCGAGAGTGTCGACGTCGTAATACCGCCCGACGGGGCGTACGAGGTTTTTGGGACAGACGTGGAGACATCTGCCAAATGTGCGACACTCCTCATGAGCACAGGGGGCGCGGCAAAGCCCGCAGTCAAGGCATCCCTCGGTACGCTCATACAACTCGGGATTCGGGGAGAGTCCCTCGGGATTGTGGCACCAGATGCAACGCAAGGGACAGCCCTTGAAGAACACCGTGGTACGCACGCCGTCGCCGTCGTTGGTCGAAAATTCCTTGATATCAAAAATCAAGCCTTGCATCAGAGCGTGTACTCCTGACGGGCGATAACGTGATCCTGGAAGGGCTTATCCAGCTCGACGAAATATGCCGACCAGCCCCAGATGCGCACCACGAGCTGGCGGTAGCGATCGGGATCCTTTTGTGCGTCCTTCATCTTTTCGGGGTTGACCGCGTTGAGCTGGAGCTGGTGCCCGCGACGTTCGATGAAGTATTTGATCAGCATCGCAAGCTTTCGGATGGAGTCATCTTCCTTAAAAATACCCGATGCAAATTCCAGCGTGAGGGGACCTCCGTTGAGCGTGCGCTCCATGTCGGCGGCAGAAAAATGGTCGATGACCGTCACGGGACCTTCTGTCTTTGCAAAAAGAACGGGGGAGAAGTTGGTACCTAAGGGCTCGCCCTTGAGACGTCCGTCGGCGGTCGCACCCAGCTCGGCGGCGTGCCACAGATAGAACATCGCTGTGCCCGTACCCGCGCGCCAGATGCCTCCGAGGCAATTGGTTCTGCCCTTGAGAGCATCCGAGAACGCGCCGAGCAGCTTGACCGACATTTCTGCGGCAAGCTCGCCGCCCTCACAGCCCATCTTGGGCGTTTCGTAGCGCAATTGGTGCAACAGCGCGGGATCGTTTTTGAAATTTTTGTCCATCGATTCGATCAAGTGATCGACAGTGAGCGTTTTTTCGTCAAAGACGTATTTTTTGACCGCCGCCAGCGCATCGGACGCAGAGGAAACGCCGCATCCGTGGACGCCGAAGTTGCGGTATTTTCTGTCCTTGCGGAGCAGATCCATAAAGGGGGAGGGAACAAACCAGACGTCGTGGATCTTCTCTGCGATGCGGTCGCATTCGGAAACGATTTCGGATTTGACCGTTTCGAAAAAGGCGTCGAAATCCGAAGACGCTGCTGCATGACTGCGAATCGCACGATCTACCATCAGGGGCAGATTGAGTGCACCGACGTTAGCGATGTCGTCACCGACACCGGGGATGATGAATTCCCAGCAAGCCGCCACGACGTAGTTGGCGGCATCGGCGTGGGAGTATCCCATTTTTTCCAAGCCGGGAATGACCACGTCGTCGTTGGAGTACTGCGGGAAACCCAGTCCGAGCTTTGTCAGTCGGCTGCCCTCCTCGAAGATCTCCAAGGGGGTGTTTTTATTGACGCGCAGATTGATCTTCGGATCGATCAGGCACAACTCCCCGCTTGCCTTGAGGCAGAGCTCGGACAGCTCGTTATAGCAATCGTTGCCGTTCTCGTCAATGCCGCCCAGTACCATGCTCTGACCGTTGTCGCCTTGCTGCTGACCGAAGTACATATCGCTGTCTTTGTTGAAGGAGAGGAAAAAGTCGCAGAGCAGGTCGAACGCTTCTTCCTTGGTATAGACGCCCGCGTCACGGTCCTTTTTGTAGTAGGGATAGATATATTGATCGAAGCGGCCGACAGTGTTGTGATAGTCGCCCTCCAGCCACAGTGAGAAGTGAAGCACGCGGAAAAACTGCAATGCTTCGCGGAAATTGGTTGCACCCTTACGCGGAATGCGGTCGAACACGCGGACGATATCCTCGCGCCCCATGTTCTTCGCTTCGGCGGAGTAGCGATCGCACAAATTCGTGATGGCATCCATCATACGTCTTTGGTAGGGTGTTGCATCCTCGTAGCGTGCCTCAAAGCCGTCGCGGATCATGCCCTCATAATCCGGGGAAAGGTTGGAGACGTAGCCCGATTCATGGATGTAATGCGCGGCACGGATTTCATCCCACTCCTCTTTTGTAAAGATATCTCCCACGTTTGACACCGAGCGGGTCAGCACGATCTTTTCCTCGGGAAGGATGCGCGGGATTTCAAGGGCTGTGACACGCTCAAAGCGGCGGCACATGCGCTCCTCGGGGGAAAGCTTTTGCGCGGAAAATTCCGCGGAGAAATCGATGTTGCAGGCAAAGCGCAGACTGCGGTGCGTGCGGTCGATGATATAGTAATTGTATAATTGCTTTAACGGTTCTTTCATAGGATTCTCCGTTCAATAAATTTTGAAGGTGGTTATATTATAGCAGATTGCTACGAATTTGAAAAGCGCCGATTTTTACATTGTTGGGACAGGTTTTTACTTATTTGCGTCCGTACAAGCGATTCCACGCCATGAATTTTTCGGGGGAGAGGGCTTCGAGCTGCTCGCGCGTGATGCGGTAGCTCCAGTTGCCGTCGGCGGCGCCGGGCGTGTTCAGACGGGTGTCCTTGCCAAACAGGAGCAGATCCTGCACGGGAAGAATCAAAAGTCCCGCATGGCTTGCCATCATCGTGCGGAGCACGGCGTCATAGCAACGGTTCCAGTCGCCCGTATAGCCGCAGTATTCCATGATTTTTGTACGCGTGGCGTCATCCTGATCCCAGACGTAGCCGAGCAGGGTGTTGTTGTCGTGCGTTCCCGTGTAGGCTACGCAGTTGTGGTCGTAATTGTGCGGCTGATGCGGAGAATTTTCGTCGCCGAGAAAGGCGAATTGAAGCACGCGCATGCCGGGGTAGGTGCTGTCCTTCACCAGCTTGATGACCGCGGGGGTGATGTCACCGAGATCCTCGGCGATCATCAGTTTGCCGTCACAGATCGGACGGAGCGCGCGGATGAGTGACATGCCGGGACCCTTGACCCATTTGCCGTTGCGCGCGGTGGTTTCGGTTGCGGGGATGCTGTAGTAGGATTCCAGACCGCGGAAATGGTCGATGCGTACGCCGTCGAACAGCTCCATCATAAATTCCATTCTTGCGCGCCACCAGGCATAGTTGTCTTGCTTCATGCGTTTCCAGTCGTACAGCGGATTTCCCCAGAGCTGACCGTCCTCGCTGAAATAGTCGGGCGGACAGCCCGCAACCGATTTTGGCTGTACGGTTTTTGGATCCAACTGGAACAGCTCGCGGTTTGCCCAGACGTCGGCGCTGTCGTAGGCGACATAGATTGGCACGTCGCCGACGATGGAGATGCCCTTTTTATTGGCGTACTCCTTAACGATCGCCCATTGACGGAAAAATTCGTATTGTGTGAACTGCCATGCAAAGAGCGTGTCAGGGTCGAATTCCTCGTTTTTCCATTCGTTCCACGGTATGCCGCCGTTGTACTCGCGGATCGCCATATAGCGGCAGAACGCGGCCGTTTGCGGGTGTGCGTTGAGAAATGCTTCGATCGGCGCGCGATCCTTCACGCGCGACGCGGCAAGGGACAACAGTGCAAAGCGTTCCCTTGCAAGGCGGTCGAATTCACAGGCGTAGGGGATTTTCTGCTTTGCGGAAAGCAATTCCGTGTTGGTCAGAAGTCCCACACGCGAAAGCGTTGGGAGGTCGATGAAATTGGGGTTGACGCTGAATGCGCCGAAAGATTTATAGGGAGAGTTGTACTCGTCGGGAAGGCAGAACGGAAGCACCTGCCAGACGGAAAAGCCGCCGTCGGCAAGAAAATCGATCCAATCGAGTGCCTCACGTCCCAAAGACCCCTCGGAGTAGTCGCCGAAGAGAGAGGAGACGTGCATTAAAACGCCGCTTTGTCGTTTCATGTACTGTGATTCCTTTCGTATGAATTATTCGATTACCGCCATGCCCGAATCGGGGACGGTGAGGGAGAAGAGTGTGGTATCGGTAGGCAAGGAGATGGTGTTGGCGGTCTCCCCCGTACAGGTGTAGACCGTGCATTTTGCTCCTGCCGCATGCGGAAGAGAGAGCGTCAAGCCGTCTCTGCCGCTACCGTTGACAACGCAGGTTTTCTGCCTATGCTGTGGCAGGCGCGCAACCGTATCGGTGTAAACGGCAGCTACGGTTACGCCGTCCTTTTGGGCGTACGCCATGCTGTAGCCGAGCTCGGGATGCGGCGCGTAGAGCAAGCCGCTGACGAGAACGTCTCGGTGGGTGTTTCGGAATGACAGATAGAAGCGAAGCATATTCATTTGCTCCGCGCTGATTTCTGCGAGGCGTACCGAGATCTGCGGTACGCAGAACAGGCAGTGAATGAGCTGTCTTGCCGCTACTTGCGCGGATTCGCTACGATGCCACATGAGCATATCCGAGTGAACGGCAGAGCCTGCACTCAAAAGACGCAGATTGATGCTTCCCACACGGTTGCGGAAGGCATCGTTCGGGCAGTCGGCGACGCGTAGCATATTGCCGTATTTGCGGACAGTCGGTCCCACGTAGGATTGGCGAAATTCCAAAAGAATATCGGGCTTGACCGCGCGCAATCGGGAGGAGATCTCCTCCAACAAAAGTGAAACTCCCTTCTCAAGGATCTGCGTGTCGCGTCGCTCGTCATAGACGGGTGTGTCTGGGAAGAGCGCAAAGGAATCGATGAAATCCAGCTTGAAGCCGTCGAGATCCCAATCCACCAGTGCCTTGACGTAAATGTCGCAGAGATAGTTGCGCACAGCGGGATAGCGTGGGTCGAGCACGGCATAGGTGGGGCGGCTGTAGCCGAGGAGCATGGTCTCGAATTCCGAAAATCTTTTGGACTTGGTTCCGATCAGCGCAACGGCGTACCATAGGATCATTTTCATTCCGGTTGCGTGTACGGCATCGACGAACGCACGCATGTCTCCGAGCTTTTGCGCGGTCGGTTCCCAATCGCCGCAAAAGGCATAGCCGCGATTGACGTCGTTCGTTTGCCAGCCGTCATCCACAATGATGCAATCCATACCGAGTGCCCGTGCCATGCGACATTCGCGCAGGAGCGGCTCCGGTGTAACTGATTGATGATAGGAATACCACGAGGAATACATCGGACGGAGCGCGACCTCCGGGGTAGGAGCGGGAAGATAGCCGCAGTCGGTTTGCCACCATGTCTCGGCGTCACGCAACGCATCCTCGTAAGGAATGTCGCGCAGATCCAGCCGGATGCGCGCGGTATAGGCGTCCATCATTGCAACGGGATTGGTAAAAAAACGAACCTCGCATGTCATATCTGCGGTATCCTCGCGTACGCCCGTGGTGATCGACAGCGGTGTGTTGGCATCGGAAACGGCAATCGCCAGGCGATTGTGCCCGGACAAGGAGATCAGGGCATGGAGGGGAGCACCCGATGCCAGGCGAGAGTCGGTTTTGTGTGGACTCCAGTTCGGGCGAAGGGAGGGCTGACCGCCGTCAAGCGGCGTCCAGGTTGAATAGATATCGACCGTTGGGATGTCCCAGGTCAGACGGATTTCCGCCGGGCTGACGGGAGCGGGGAATCGAACGCCAAACGCAAGAACGTGCACACCGTTGTCGCATGAAAGCTCTTGTACGTCGGCGGTTGCCTCGTTTGTGGTAAGGTTGATTTTATATTCCATCATATTTCTCCGTTTTTGCTTTAGAGCTCATGGACGAGCGCCGCCAGCTGTTTGGCAACGAGGGGAAGAGAGTACAATTCGGCATACTCGTCCTTCGAGTGAATCTTTCCGCCGTGAACACCAAGGGAATCCAGGCACGGAATTCCCAATGCGGAGAGATTGGAGGCATCCGATCCACCCTTGACACCGCGCATCTCAAAGCTTCCAAAGCCGTTCCTTTGCAGGATAGCGTTCGCTTTTTCAAACAGTGCAACGTTCTGCTTTGTGCGCTCTCCGCAAACGCGCTCACTCTTGACGGTAAGGGTGCAAGTGGTTCCTTCGACGAAAACGGTATCGGCAATCTCTCGCACACGCTGCTGTACGCATGCCAGCTGCTCGGGCGTTTTGTAGCGGATGTCTGCCATAAAGGTGCAGCGCTCGGCGACCGTGTTGGGTGCGCTTCCGCCCTCGATGACGCCGCAGGTGCAGGTGATACCGTCACCGTCCTTCCATTTCTCCAGCTCGATGATCTTATGTGCCGCCTCGGAAATGGCGCTCGCTCCCTCGTCGCATTTGGAGGAGTGCGCGGCGATGCCGTGAATATCAAAGACGTAGCGAATGATGCCCTTGCGCTCAACTGTGATTTTTCCCGGATTGGCGGTGGGCTCGGTGTTGAGAAAGGCGATGCAGTCCTTTGCTTTTTCTGCCATGAAAGCGATGGTCGTTTTGTCACTGAGGATACTGCTGACCTCCTCGTCGCTCTGTAAAATCAATCGGACGGGGCGTGCGCAGAAGCCGCAAAGCTGCAATGCCTCCATCGCAAGGCAAGCGGCAACGATGCCACCCTTGCAATCGGAGACACCGGGACCGTAGATCCGCTTTTCATCCATGTGCACGGCAGGACTGCCGAAGAGTCCTACGGGATGGACGGTGTCCATGTGCCCCGAGAGTGCCACGGGGATCTCCTTGGCATCGGGGTTCAACGTCAGGCACAGCGCATCGCCTGCAATGGGATGGGAAAGTCGTTCCACTGACCATCCAAGCCCCTTTGCAAGATGTACAAGGCGGTTGCCGACCGCATCCACACCCGATTTGCAGTTGGTAGGACTTTCGATGTTGCAGATTTCTTCCCACAGATCAATGTATTTTTTTGTGATAGAATCGACGGTATCAAACAGCGTTTGCAATGAAAACACGACCTTTCCGGATTGTTTTGTATTCATTATATCATAGATATGATTGGTTTTCAATAAGAATTTATACTAAAAAACAAAAAAACAACACCGAAGGGAACCTACGATAGAGCAGATTCCCTTCAAACTTTGTTGATTGGTTTGGGTACGGGGATGAATTGTAGTAAAATCAAAATTTAATTTTGGAGGATACTACAATGAAAAAGAACTTTGAATCCATTTATGAAACACTCGGCGGAACTTACCGCGAAGAAAACGGACACCTT
>JAFTPJ010000169.1 GCA_017463405.1 Clostridia bacterium | reverse complement strand
TTGCGGGAACGGTGATTTTATGGCAGGTTCCGGTGAATGGGGTGGTGCTTTGATATGAGAGTTCTTTTAACCGGCGGCGGCACGGCGGGGCATATCAATCCCGCACTTGCCATCGCCGAAACCATCAAGCAGAATGACCCGCACGCGGTGATCGAGTTCGTCGGCATCAGAACGGGGAAGGAGAACGACCTGGTCCCCAGAGAGGGCTACAAATTGCACTACGTTGAGTCCATGGGCATCCGACGCTCACTCTCTCCCGCCAATATCAAGGCGCTGTGGCTGGCGCTGACTTCTCCGTATGCGAGGGCGACGGTCGATATCATCAAGACCTTCAAGCCCGATATCGTCATCGGCACGGGCGGATATGCCTGCTGGCCGATCATGGCGGCGGCGGCGCGGCTGGGCATTCCCACCGCGGTGCATGAATCCAATGCACTCCCGGGGCTTGCCGTAAAGCGCCTGCAGGGCAGAGTAGATCGCATCTGGATCAATTTCGAAAAGACCCGCGAGCTCTTGCGTGCCGACGACCGCATCGTACACGTCGGAAATCCGTTGCGCCGCGGCTTTGGCGCAATCTC
Organism: Clostridia bacterium; assembly: GCA_017463405.1. Lineage (GTDB taxonomy): Bacteria > Bacillota > Clostridia > Oscillospirales > CAG-272 > UMGS1865. Next base: position 3,602 of record JAFTPJ010000169.1, on the reverse strand, counting down.
CCGCGAGGCTGCGCGTCGACAGCTGGGAATACCAAGCCGAAAAAAACTGATTCTTTCCTTCGGCGGCAGTCTCGGTGCCGAGGCGGTTAACCGCGCGGTGATTGAACTGATGCGCACACAGGTCGCGGGAAACGGCGAGCTGATGCACGTGCACGCAGCGGGAAAGCGCGATTTTGCCGCCTCTGAGGAGCTGTTCAAAAGGGCGAGACTCAAGGCGTATCCCAATTGCTTTTGGGTCGATTACATTTACGATATGCCGCTCCATATGGCGGCGGCGGATCTGGTGATCGCGCGCGCGGGTGCAATGACGCTGTCCGAGCTTGCGCTGATGAAAAAAAGTGCGGTTCTGATTCCGTCCCCCTACGTGGCGGATAATCACCAGTACAAAAATGCAAAAACGCTCGCGGATGCGGGCGCGGCGGTTCTGGTTGAGGAGAGTGCCTTGCCAACGGGAGCTCTGACCGATGCGGTCGTCCGCCTGCTTGCCGACGGACGCGAACGGGGCGAAATGGAAACGCGTATTTCCGCCTTTGCGGACGAAAAAGCCAATGAACGGATCTGGAAGGAAATCGTCGGACTGGTCAAAAAATAAAGGAACGAAAGGATAGAAATATGAACACGGAAAAACAATATAACGGAAGCTTCAGAGGTCCGGGCGAGGATATGCTTTCCCCCAAGCGCCCGCCTCATACCAAAAGAAAAGCCCCCAATCCCATGCTGTTGCGCGTTCTGCGTGCGGCAATGCTCTGCGTGGGCGGATTGATCCTTGTGCTCGGCTTGGTTGTCAGCGTGTTACCGCTGTTCCGTATTCAGAACGTGGAATCGGAAGGAAATTCCTATTACACCACCGCACAGCTGATGGAGGCGGCGGAGATCGGGCAGGGGGACGAGGTGTTCGGCGTGGATCTGAATGCCGCGCTGAAAAATATCTTTGACCGCTGTCCCTACGTGGAAAAATGTTCGGTCGGAATCTCCTCGCCTATATCGGTAAAGATTACCGTGCAGGAGAAGCAGGGCGTTATGTATGCCGCGGTAGGCGGGGAATACGTTACCTTTGAATACGTTGCCAAGGACGCCAGCTTCCGCGTGCTGGAAAAGCGTGCAGATACGGAAGGGATGGAGCCGTTCCTTCGCGTGGAGCTGCCGCAGGTCACGTCGGCAGAGGTCGGAAAGAAGATCCGCTTTGCAAGCAGTGATTCGGATCTGTCCTATACGAAGGTGCTGACCGACGCTTTGCGTGAGAACGGAATTATGGAAAGGGTCGCATCGGTCGATTTTTCCTCCATCAGCAATCTGTCGTATCGCCTGGAAAACGGATGCACGGTAAAGCTGGGAACCATGAACGATCTGGACAAAAAGTTGAAAAAGGCGGAGGCGCTTTTGGCAGAGAATGCAGATGCCACGGTCGTGGACGTTCAGAATCCGAACAGTCCGACGGTGCAATGAGAGAATGCAACATGGACGAAATGTCTGTGTTGCATTTTTTGATGCTTTCGCCCATCAAAATTTGCGCCGCAATAAGCAAAGAGAAGCTGGACGGCAGTTTGAAGGTTGAAAGAAGTATTGAAAAAAGTATGATGAATATCCGTTTGAAACTCTGCGTGAGCCTCCCTTTTTCGCACGCAAAATGCTTTTTCTGAAAATATTTTTAAAATTATCAAAAAAATTTAAGAAAACATCTTGAAAAAATTAAAAAAATATAGTATTATATAATATAGATTGCTTTACTTGTCCTCAACGTGAGGATTTTTCGAGAAAATTAATGATTTGTAAAGGTTCGGGAGGAAGAAAAATGATTTTTGAGCATGATGACGCCAGCATGGAATGTGGTGTTAATATTAAAGTCATCGGTGTCGGCGGCGGCGGAAACAATGCGGTCAACCGAATGATTCTCAACAATATTCGCGGTGTGGAATTCGTTTCGGTCAACACCGACCGTCAGGCATTGCGCAGATCCGAGGCGCCCAGCCAGCTCGTCATCGGCGAAAAGGTTACGCGCGGCTTCGGCGCGGGTGCAAATCCGCAAATCGGCGCGCGCGCGGCAGAGGAGTCGATCGACGATATTCGCGCGATTCTTGAGGGAACCGATATGGTGTTTATCACCGCAGGTATGGGCGGCGGAACCGGCACGGGTGCCGCTCCTGTTGTGGCGCGTGCCGCAAGAGAGATGGATATTCTCACCGTCGGTATCGTTACCAAGCCCTTTGCGTTCGAGGGTAAGAGAAGACTCGACCAGGCAGAGGCGGGTATTGCAGAGCTTGCACAGTACGTCGACTCCCTGATCGTCATCCCCAACGAGAGACTGAAGCAGGTTTCCAACCAGAAGATCTCTCTGTCCAATGCGTTCATCATTGCCGACGACGTTCTCCGTCACGGCGTGCAGAGTATTTCCGACCTGATCAGCTTCACCGGTGTGATCAACCTTGACTTCGCTGATATCACCAGCGTTATGGCAAACGCAGGCTACGCTCATATGGGCGTTGGCTCGGCTACCGGTAAGGATAAGGCAGAGCTGGCAGCGAAGGAGGCAATCTCCAGCCCGCTGCTCGAAACCTCCATCAAGGGTGCAAAGGGCATCCTGATGAACATCTACGTATCTCCCGACGTGGCGCTCGAGGACGCAGAGCTCGCATCCACGCTGATCGCGCAGGAGGCGAATCCCGAGGCAAACATTATCTGGGGCGTTACCTTCGATCCCGAGTTGGACGACGAGATGCGTATTACCATCGTTGCTACCGGCTTTGAGAAGAAGCCCGAGGACGAGCACCGCGTGATCAAGAAGGTTGAGACCAATCCCGAGTCTCCCTTCAAGAAGGAGGCTCCCGCAACAAAGGCAGCTCCCGCGGCAGCACCTGCGGTCGAGAAGTCTGCACCTACGGCAAAGCCCGCGGCAGCACCCGCACAGCCCGTCAAGAAGGTTGTCAAGCCCGCAGCAAAGCCCGCTGACGACGATGATTTCGGCGATCTGTTCGATATGTTCAAGAAGAAGTAATCAAACACATATAAAAGCGCGCATTCGAATTTCTCTAGACAACGATCATTCTGAAAGAGGGAAAAAGATGAAGATCAAACAAGTAGCAAAAATCTGTCACGGACAGGACGGCGCGATTTTCGGAAGCCTTCTGTTCCGCTTCGACCAAAAGGGCAATTGCGGCGTCTATGATCTCGCGACGCTCAAGGGTGCGGCGGACGTCGTGGAAATGACACCGATCGCACGCTTTACGCTCGACCGTGCCGATGTTCTTGCACCGCACAGCAACGCGGTAACGTTCGGAAGTGAATATTATGCGGACGGGGATGAATTTCCGTTGCTCTACAGCAATATCTATAACAATCGCGCCCAAACAGACGATCCGATGTGCGGCGTGTGCTGTGTCTACCGTCTGCAGCGGACGAACGGGGGCTTTACAACCACGCTTGTTCAGCTGATCAAGATCGGTTTTGTTGACGATTCCGTTCTTTGGCGCGCGTATCCCGATCGCGACGGCGTGCGTCCGTACGGCAATTTTGTGATCGACCGTGACACGGGCTGCTATTACGCCTTCGTCATGCGGAACGAAGCGCTCGGCACACGCTATTTTACCTTCGATCTGCCTGCGGTC
>JAFTPJ010000168.1 GCA_017463405.1 Clostridia bacterium | reverse complement strand
TGCTATTTTGCATAAGATTTTCATATAAAACAGTAGACAAAAAAACAAAAATATGGTATAATAAAGAATAAATGTGCTCAAAAGGAGGGCTTTATGGAAATTATCAATCTGTTTCCCGGCTCGTTTGCGTCCAATTGCTACGTTCTGATCAGCCAGAAACATGCCGCTATCGTAGATCCCTCCGCCAATGCCGACAAAATTCTGTCGGTCATTGAGCAAAAAGGTGCTATACCCGACATGATTCTTCTGACGCACGGACATTTCGATCATATCATGTCGCTGGATGATCTGCGCGACAAAAGCGGCGTGCCTGCATATATCCACCGAGACGATGCGGAACTCCCGGAAGACGCGCAGAAAAACGCATTTCATTACTTCTTTCACACTGAACGCACCTATCGCCGCCCAGAACGGGAATTACAGGACGGTGACACGATTCCCCTCGGTGAAGAAATCATTCGCGTGATTCACACCCCCGGACACACGCGCGGCTCGGTCTGCTACCAATGCGGAAATCTGCTCCTCACGGGTGACACTCTTTTCGATGGCGGATACGGCAGATACGATCTATACGGCGGCAACGGTGAGGTCCTGTTCCAAACCCTGCACGGCATGAAAAGGCTCGGCCAAACGCTGACCATCTACCCAGGGCACGGCGCTTCCGCCAATCTTTCCGATGCGCTCCACGCGCTCCATATTTGAAAACTCTCCCCGAAAGGATATGAATATCATGGATTATCAAAAGCTTGCAGAGCTTCTCTTCCCGCACGTGACCGAAACACCTGCGGCTATGGAAGCAAAATTTCCCCCCCGCAATCTTCCCGAGGGTGCCAAGGTCACACGTTTTGCGCCCAGCCCAACGGGATTTGTGCATTTCGGCGGTCTCTTCCCCTCCACCATCGGTGAGCGGCTGGCACATCAGAGCGGTGGCGTTTTCATGCTCCGCATCGAGGACACCGATGCCAAGCGCGAGGTCGACGGTGCCGCCGAGGGACTGATCCGCACGCTGGAGCATTACGGTATCCGCTTTGACGAGGGTGCGGTGATCGGCGAGGATGGCACCATCTGCGACAAGGGCGACTACGGTCCCTATAAGCAAAGTCAGCGCGGTCCGATCTACCACGTCTTTGCAAAGCAGCTCGTCAGCGAGGGCAAGGCGTATCCCGTCTTTACCACCAAGGAGGAGCTGGAGGCTCTGAATGCGGCAGATAAGAAAGCCGAGATCAAAGCCAAGGATTGGCACGAGGATCAGACCGAGGCGCGCGAGAAGATGCTGGAGGCACGTAACATCACCATCGAGGAGGTAGAGGAAAACCTCAAGGCAGGCAACCCCTTCGTTCTCCGCATCCTTGCCGACGGTGATCCCGAGAAGAAGCTACGCTTCACCGACCTGATCAAGGGGAATCTGGAAATTCCCGAAAACGACGAGGACTTCGTTCTGCTCAAATCCGACGGAATCCCGACCTACCACTTCGCGCATGCAGTGGACGACCACCTCATGGGTACGACGCACGTCATCCGCGGTGAGGAATGGCTTCCGAGCCTGCCGAAGCATCTGATGCTGTTCCGCTATCTTGGGTTCAAGCTTCCCAAGTTTATGCATATCGCACAGATCATGCGTCTGGATGAAAACGGCAACAAGAAAAAGCTTTCCAAGCGCGACATGGGCGCCAACATGGATGATTACAGCCGCATGGGCTACGCTCCCGCCTGCGTTTGCGAATATATCATGACGCTCCTCAACTCCAACTATGAGGAGTGGCATATGCAGAACCCCGAAAAGCCCTACACCGACTTCCCCTTCAATATCAAGAAGATGAGCAATTCGGGTTGCTTGTTTGATTTCAACAAGCTCAATGACGTTTCCAAGAACATCATCTCCCGCATGAGTGCCAAGGAGGTCACCGAGCAGGTCACCGCGTGGGCGCTGGAGTACGATCCCGCCTTCGGTGCGCAGCTGTCCCGCGATCCGGCAATGACCGAGGCGATCTTTGCGATCGGTCGTGGCGGTAAGAAGCCGCGCAAGGATCTGGCAACGTGGGCGGATGCAAAGCCGTACATGGGCTTCTTCTTCGACTACGTGCAGGAGGACGAATACGACGAGAGCTTCGACCGTGCGGATATCAAAACCGCGCTCGAGCAGTTCCTCGCTTCGTACGATCCCGCAGACGACATGAACGCGTGGTTTGAAAAGGTCAAGGGAATCGCACGCGCGATCGGATACGCCGATGACATGAAGGCGTACAAGGCGGATCCCACGGCATTCCGCGGCAATATCGCAGACGTCAGTATGTTCCTGCGCGTCGCGGTTACGGGCAAGCTAAACGCGCCCGATCTTTACACGGTCATGCAAATCCTCGGCGAGGACGAAACCCGCGCACGCATCACGCGCATGATCGAAACACTCTGATAGATACCGAGAAAGGGTTTGGATAAAGCAATGGCAGAAATGGAAAGAAATTTTATACAGGATCTGATTGACAGTGATCTGAATGACAATCCGGGCATGAAGGTGCACACGCGCTTCCCTCCGGAGCCCAACGGATATCTGCACATCGGTCACTGCAAGGCACTTTGCGTGGACTTCGGTACCGCGCGCAAGTACGGCGGCGTTTGCAATCTCCGTATGGACGACACCAATCCCGCCAAAGAGGACACCGAGTACGTTGACGCGATCAAGGAGGATATCCACTGGCTGGGCTTTGACTGGGAGGATCGCTTCTACTACGGCTCCGATTACTTTGAAAAGGACTACGAGCTGGCGGTCGGTCTGATCAAAAAGGGCTTGGCTTACGTTTGCGAGCTGTCCGCCGAGGACTTCCGCGATCCCAAGTATTGTGGAGATCTGACGCACCCCGCAGTTTCTCCGTGGCGCGATCGTCCGATTGAGGAAAGCCTTGATCTGTTCGAGCGCATGAAGAACGGTGAATTCCCCGAGGGCAAATATACGCTGCGCGCAAAGATCGACCTCGCGTCGGGCAACTTCTGCATGCGTGACCCCGTTATTTACCGCATCAAATACGTTGATCACCACCGTCAAGGCAACAAGTGGTGCATTTACCCGATGTATGACTACGCGCATCCGATCCAAGACGCGCTGGAGGGCATCACGCACTCGCTGTGCTCACTGGAATATGAGATTCACCGTCCGCTGTACAACTGGGTACGCGACAACGTGGAGATCCCCGGCAATCCCGTCGGCTTCCCCCGTCAGATCGAGTTCGCGCGACTGAATATCACCTACACCGTGCTTTCCAAGAGATTTTTGCGCACGCTGGTGGAAAGTGGCGCGGTGGATGGCTGGGACGACCCCCGCATGCCTACCCTTTGCGGCTTACGCCGTCGCGGATACACGGCATCCTCGATCCTCGATTTCATCAACCGCACGGGCGTTGCGAAGTCCGACAGCCTGGTTGACATCCGCCAATTGGAGGCTTGCCTGCGCGAGGAGCTGAACATGAAGGCGTCCCGCCGCATCGCAATCGAGAAGCCGATCAAGCTGGTCATTACCAACTATCCCGAGGACAAGGTGGAGTACTTTGAGGTTTCCAACAACCCGAACGACGAAGCAGCCGGCACGCGCGCGCTTCCCTTCACCCGCGAGGTTTATATCGACGAGTCCGACTTCGCCGAGGTTCCGCCTCCCAAGTTCTTCCGCCTCAAGCCCGACGGCGAGGTGCGTCTGATGGGCGCGTATATCATCCGTTGCAATGAGATCGTCAAGAACGAGGACGGATCGATCAAGGAGATCCTCTGCACCGCAGATCTGGAGACCGGCAATGGCATGCCCGTCGACGGCAGAAAGGTCAAGGGAACGATCCACTGGCTGTCCGCAAAATTCGCAAAGAGCGCGACGCTGCATCTGTACAACAATCTCACGACGCTGGAGAATCCGTCCGACAAGCCCGACGGCAAGGATTACACCGATTTCATCAATCCCGAATCGCTGATCGTGGTCAAGGACGCGAAGATCGAGCCCTCGCTCGAGGACGCAGCTCCCGGTGAGCAGTTCCAGTTCGTCCGCTTCGGCTACTTCTGCAAGGATACCAAGTACGAAAACACCTTCAACCGCGTGGTTGGTCTGAAGGATAGTTTTCCGAAGAATTGATTGATATATATTAGAGCAGGCGGCAACCGTGCGGTTGCCGCCTGTGATTTTGCGCAAAAATTTTGGTCAAGCTTTTTCAAAAGCTTGCGCGGTGGATGGTGCGTAGCCCTCCTCGCTGCCTGCGGGCAGCGAAATATCCTTTTCGGCGTTTCTTTTTTGATAACTTTTTTCTTTGCGCCTTTGGCTTCAAAGAAAAAAGTGGCTGACAAATTTTCTTATTTTAAACGGCTATTTGTCGACAAAAAAAATCAAATTATTATTCAGCAATAATCATCAAATGTATCGCCGCCAGTCCATTCCAAACCTTGCGCAAGAGTGAATCGCTTTTCCGCTCCTTCATCAGTAAAGAAAGAACCTAAACTCTCATGCAAGTAATATCCATTTTCAAAAGTAATTTTGGCAACCGCCCATCCTTTAGGTCCAGAGGCCATTGTAGTAATAAGGTAAATACAATTATCGACAAGGGTACATTTTACAATTAAAGATTCGCCATATTGATTTGCCGAAAAAACAGTACCACCCGACAGATTTTTCAAATAGCAATTAATCGCTTCCCTTTCGACTTTTTCCGGACAACAAGGAAATCTTGTCGGTGTTTTCCAATTTCTTTGTTTCGCTAAAGGGGTTAATGAATCAATCAAACCATTCTCTACTTGTAACAGTTTTTGTAATTGAAATTCTTGTATTGCCTTACTCCTCTCTATTTCTCTGACAGTTTCCAAGCAAGCAAGTCCCTCTTCCTCGGTAATCCGGCTCAACCAATTAAAACGTGGATTTTCAAGAAAAGCCATGTATTTGAAAGGTTCTTTTAAAAACTCATATATTTTCGCATTTATTTGATATTCAATTCTTTTTCGGGAATTCGGATTCAGCACTGCATTTTCTAATTTTGTCACCCATCGCAAATTGTACGGTTTATTATTTTTCTTATTTGAATCAATATGATAAACAATATGATTTTTGGTCGGAGCATCTCCTAAAAACGCGGTTGCCACGATGCGGTGTACTGCTTGATTATCAATTTTTAAATCACCTTTTTGTA
>JAFTPJ010000008.1 GCA_017463405.1 Clostridia bacterium | reverse complement strand
TCTTGCCTCTACCGTAACGAGCATCGTGACCAACCGCCGGGAAGTTTCGATCAGTGGCTTGCTTGAGGATGGAGAGGCTGTCTTCGGTACAGGTGAACGTTTCAATACCGCCAATCAGCGCGGAAACAAGATCGACATGTTTACCAAAGATATCTGGAGCAAGGCGAATGCTTGTTATATGGTCATTCCACTGTTGTGCCTCTCCCGCGGTTCGGGAGTGTTTGTCAATATGTACGAGCAGATGTCAATAGAGATCGGTCTGCATGGCAGTGACATATGGAAAACGACGGTGGCTGATCAGGTTCCGCTTGATGTTTATATCTTTACGACCGATAAGATCGCGGATGTGATTCAAGGCTACAGCGAGCTGTCGGGATATGCGGAGATGCCCGAGGAATGGAGCTACGGTATGATCGTTTGCGCGTACAGTCCCGATTTTTCCAACAAATGGACTGCTAACATCCAGCCTTCCGATGACGGGCGCGGTGAGGGAGTTTACGAGCTGATCGCCAATATGGAAAAGTATGATCTTCCTTGGACGGGTGTGCTTGCAGAGGGTTGGCCGTACAGACAGTCAAGCTCAAATCATGACGATTTGAAGGAATTGTGTGATTACGTGCATTCCTTTGGTAAGAAATTTTTGGTTTACACGGGTGTTGCATATGGAAATATCACAATGAGTGCAGATCCGGCGCTTGCAACGCGTGAGGTAGGATCCTTTAATGCATCATATTATCTCTACCAGTTGCAGGATGACGGCACAAAATCCTACCAGCTGCCGCAGACAACTGCAAACACCAACAATCCTGACAATACCGGTCGTACGCGTACGTATATTGATATTACTAATCCCGATGCGGTCAACTGGTATTTCAACGAATTCTGGGAATATCTGAGTGATGATATTGGCGTGGATGGGTGCAAGATTGATTTCTGTGAGTTGATTCCCGAAAATAAAGATTTGCTCTTCTATGATGAATCGACACAAGACAAAGGAGCGCACCACTGGTTCCCAACGCAATTCTGCGCAATGTTCTGGGATATGATTTCTTCTAAACCCGATAGCGGTATGTGCTACACGCGTGGCGGTGGTATCGGATCACAGAGAGCACCATATATGTGGGCGGGAGACCAAGCACGCGGTTATCAGAGCTTGCCGTTCCAGTTGACAGCGGTTCTTTCCTCGGGTCTTTCGGGTGTTCCGTTTATGAGTTATGATATGTCCGGATATCAGTACGGAAGCTTTTCGAAGGATCTTGCGTATGAGTCGCAGGTGTTTATCCGCGGTACGCAGTTTACGGCGTTTACCATTTGCATGCAGACCCACGGTAAGGTCAGAAGATCCTACCAATTTGCGAACGAGGATCCAAATTATCTCTATGTGACCGAGATCTATCGCGCATATGTCAAGCTTCATGAGCATCTGACGCCGTATATTACGGAGCTGTCGGAGGAGGCGTGCACAACGGGTATGCCTGTAATGCGTCATCTGGTGCTTCAGTGGCAGGACGATAAAAACGTATATAATATTGAGGATCAGTATATGTTCGGCGATGCGTTTATGATCGCACCGATCCTGAACGACGGTTATACCCGTGACATCTATTTGCCGGAGGGCAACTGGATTGATTTGAATACGGGCGAGGAATACACGGTTGGTAAGGAAGGACAGTGGCTACACGGCTATCATGCGGAGCTTGAGGTGCTTCCGTCGTTCTACAACACGGATACCGAATCCGAAATCGCGCCGAGTCTGGTCGACGGAATTATGAAGCTTTACGATTACGCGAGAAGCGTAGCTCCGTAAATAGTAGAATGGGGATGTCAACCAAATGCATTTTGTGTTTGGTTGGCATCCCTTTAAATGTATTATAATATCAATTTTGGCAACAAAGACGTCAATCTGCCTATATACATTTTTTTGTAAAAATGATACAATAAATCAAGGTTCTGTCGATCAAGTTTTGCTATTTTGTACTGCTTTTGTGCTTTTTTCACAAAAAACGGGCTTGTTTTTTCACATTAGAAGAAGAAAAGCGGTTGAAAATTGTAATATATCAACAAAAAGCAACATGCGACGACGGTAATTGAAAATACTCAAAGGAGGCTACTACATGAAAAAAAGATTGATTTCCATGGTGTTATTACTGACAATGTTGCTCAGCACATTTGGGTGTGCATTGGTTGAAGTGCCCGATGAAGCGGATTCGCTTGATGTGAAGGAACCGAATTTCATTTCGAGCATTAAAAGCGATGCCTTGAGTGGCACGGGTGTTGCACGTCCCGAAAATCTTTTGAATTTCGGTATGACGGATGAGGAGGGCAATGCGCTCTTTCAGATTGTTTACAAGCTGGGCTCTACCGATTTGGTGTTTGCAGAATGCGAAAGACTTGCGAATGCAATTTTTGAGGCAACGGGTGTAACGGTGCCGGTGGTGCATTCGATGGAAAAGCAAGCAAAATATGAGATTTTGGTAGGTGACGTGAGCCGCGCGGAAACGATTGACGTCAAGGATCAATTCGATCCGCAGAAGAATGAGGTCGTTTTCAAGACGGTGGATACCCGCTTGATGATTTTCAGCAGAGAAGAGCAGTCGCTGATTACGGCGCTGTCCTTGTTTGTCAATACAATCGCTTATCAGGATGCGGAGGCAAAGGAATTCGGTGTTGCATCCGATTTTGAGCTGATTCAGGAGGTGGATGAGCCGACGCCGGTGATGATTTCGGTTGCCGACGATTATTACGTTGAGATACTGCTTTCGCAGGTGGGCAATTTCGGTATCCTGCAGTATACGTATATCCGTTTGAGCTATACGGGCAACAGTGGCTGGCGCATTCAGACAAAGCTCAGAGCTTCCGATGAATATAATGACGTGGGGGCATCCCAGCGTCTTGCGGCATCTCTCGGTGAGGAGGATCCTTCTCGACTGGAGCCGATTACCGGAATGCGAGTGAATGATTATTATATGTTGTTCGGTCCCGACGGAAGCCGTGTGCGTGTACACCTGCAGGAGTTCGGATTGGATTTCTATACGCCCAATGATAATCTCGCGGCGAAGATTACTGAGATTGTCAGCACGCCCGAAGAGGTTTCGATTTCCGGTAGAATCGAGGATGATGACGCGATTTATGGCACAGGTGAGCGTTTTAATGCTTCCAATCAGCGCGGAAAATTTATCGATATGTTTACCAAAGATATCTGGTGTCGTGTGGATGCCTGTTATATGGTTATCCCGCTTTTGACCTTCTCACGCGGATCCGGTGTTTTTGTCAACCTTTACGAGCCGATGACGATGGATCTCGGTAAGACGAAATCTGATGAGTGGAAGACGGTGGTTGACGGCGTTCCTCTGGACGTTTACATCTTTACGACCGATGAAATCTCGGACGTTCTTTACGGATACAGCGAATTGTCCGGTTATGCAGGAATGCCCGAGGAATGGACGTACGGTATGATCGTTTGTACCTACGGTCCAGAGGCCTCCAGAAAATGGAGCGGCTTTATTACTCCTGCTGATGACGGACGCGGTGAGGGCGTTTATGAAATCATTGCCAAGATGGAGGAGTACGATCTGCCTTGGACGGGTGTATTGGCAGAGCCTTGGGGTGGTTATAATTACACAAAATATCACGATGAGCTGAAGGAGCTGTGTGATTACGTGCACTCCTTGGGCAAAAAGTTTTTGGTGTACATGTCGGTCGGTAATATTTTCGACTCGATGGTTCCGGATGAGAGATTTTTGAACCGTGAGGTTGGAGCGTTTGATCCGAGCTACTATCTCTATCAGATGAAAAACGACGGCAATCCCTCGCATATGCTGCCGCAAACGACCGCTACGACCAATAACCCCGATAACGGCGGCGGATCGCGTATTTATCTGGATATTACCAATCCGGACGCTGTAAAATGGTATTTTAATCAGTATTGGGATTACCTTACGAACGATATTGGTGTGGACGGTTGTAAGATCGACTTCTGTGAGCAGCTTCCCGAGAACCATGATTTGCTGTATTATGACGAGTCTACGCCCGACAACGGTTCGCACCATTGGTACCCCACAGCGTTTTGCACGATGTTTTGGGATATGCTCTCCGCAAAGCCTGACAGCGGTATGAACTACACGCGCGGCGGCGGTATCGGCTCGCAACGTGCCCCCTATATGTGGGCGGGCGACCAGGGACGCGGCTATGCAAGCCTTGCATGGCAGTTGACCTCAGTGCTGTCCTCCGGACTTTCCGGTGTTCCGTTTATGAGCTACGATATGTCGGGATATCAGTACGCGGGATATTCGACCAACATTGCGTACGAGTCACAGGTGTTCATTCGCGGTACACAGTTTACGGCGTTTACGATCTGCATGCAGACGCACGGTAAGGTCAGACGTGCATACCAGTTCGCGGATCAGGATTCCAATTATCTGTACGTGACCGAGATTTACCGTGCATACGTTAAGCTGCACGAGCATCTGACGCCGTATATTACGGAGCTGAATGAGGAAGCATGCACGACAGGAATGCCTGTCATGCGTCACCTGATTCTCGGTTGGCAGGATGATAAGAACGTTCGGAATATTGAGGATCAGTATATGTTCGGTGATGCATTTATGATCGCGCCGATTCTGAACGATGGTTATTCTCGCAATATCTATCTGCCGGAGGGTAAATGGCTGGATCTTAACACGGGTGAGGAATATACGGTTGGCAAGAGTGGACAATGGCTTAACAGTTATACGGCAAGCATTGCAGAGTTGCCGACATTTTACAACGTGAATACCGAATCCGAGATCGCGCCTGCGTTGGTGAGCGGTATTATGGATCTTTATGACTATGCGAGAAGTGTAGCGCCGTAAAAACGAAAAAATATGAATTTCAAGAGCTTTTCCGTAGATTGCGGAAGCCCCTTTATGTTCAATTTGACAAATTGACAAAAAAGAAAGCGTATTTTTGGTAAATATGGATATTGACAAGTATCTTTATTATGATACACTATCGGGAGTACTGCAAGGAGGTAGTTATTATGAAAATAAGAATCATTGCGTTGGCGCTGTTGCTTGCAACATTGCTTGGTGTGTTCGGATGTGCGCCGCGTATTGATGTTTCCGAAGAGGATGCACATCAGGATGTACCGAACTTTATCGGAGGCAAAGTTGAAAGTCTGAACGGTACGGGTTCCACACGACCTGCGGAATTATTGAATCTTGCTGCCACCAATGCCGATGGTAACGCGAAGTACAAGATTGTGTATCCTGCGAATACGAGCGCCATTATGATCGAGGAATATAAGCAGATTGCTGATGCGATTTATGAAACAACCGGAGTCAACTTGGCAATCGGACACGAACTGGAAAAAACAGAAGAATTTGAAATTTTAATCGGAGACGTCAAGCGAATCGAGCTTGTGAACGTGACCGATGAAATCGACGTTGATAAGGAGTCGTTTTTGATCAAGACTGCCGGTACGCGATTGATTCTGTTTGCTCACAGTGATAAGCACTTGATTGCCGCAATCCAATATCTGCTTGAAAATCTGATTTATTCCAACGCGGATACGTTGGAATTCGGAGTTTCTGCTGATACAGAGGTTTTACAGTCATTGGATAGCGATAATATTCCCGATGCTACAGTATTGAGCAGCGACGAGCATTATCTGGAGCTGCACATTCCCAACGACGTTGTTTTTTCCACGTATTTGCGATTGAGCTTTACCGGGAACAATGGTTGGAGAATTCAAACAAAGTTCAAAAAAGACGACGCATATAAGGACGAGGGCGCGTCACAGCTGTTGGCTCGTTCTCTCGGTGAAGCCGATCCATCTGTGCTGGAGGAGATAACCGTATCACAAGCTGAGGGCTTCGTTTATGCTGAAGCATCTAACGGAAGCTGTGTGGCGATCCGTCTCAAGGATTTTGAAATGAATTTCTATACCGCTGCAGGTGACGTTGCCGCTACGATTACCGACGTTGTGACCAATACAGGTGAAACGTCTATTACGGGTACGTTGCTTGAGGGAGAGGGGCTTTTCGGCACGGGTGAGCGCTTCAATGCAGCAAACCAGCGTGGAAAAATCATCGATATGTTCTCTACGGACAGATGGTGTAACATCAACGCATGTTATATGGTGATTCCGCTGCTTTCCTTCTCACGCGGCTCGGGTATTTTCGCGAATATTTACGAGCAGATGACGTGGGATCTCGGCGCGACCGACGAGAACGCCTGGAAAATGACGGTGGTGAGTGCACCGCTTGACATGTATGTCTTTACGACCGAACAGATCGCAGATGTGATCATGGGCTACAGTGCGCTGTCCGGATATGCGGAAGTTCCTGAGGAATGGACGTACGGTATGCTGGTATGTGCATACAGTCCCGATTTTTCTCAAAAATGGACAGCGGATATTGTGCCGAGCACGTCCGGCAAGGGTCAGGTTGGCGAGGGCGTTTACGAGCTGATTGCCAACATGGAAAAATACGATCTTCCCTGGACGGGTGTGCTTGCCGAGGGATGGGGACCTTATTCATGGGCGAAGCACGAGGATCTGAAGGAGCTGTGTGACTACGTACACTCTCTCGGAAAAAAGTTCATGGTTTATATGTCGGTTGGTAATGCAAGTGGCGGTTTGGTTCCTGACAAGAATTTGCTTAGCGGTGAAATTAGTACGTATACAGAAGATTATATGCTCTACCAATTGCTGGCGGACGGAAAGAAGACCTTCCGTATCCCCGAGACATCATCTAATGTCATTAATCCCGATAACAACGGTGATACTCGCAGATATTTGGATATTACCAATCCAAAGGCTGTCAAATGGTTCTTTGAAGAATATTGGAATTATCTGGCCAACGACATCGGTGTAGACGGCTGTAAGATCGACTTCTGTGAGCAGATGCCAGAAAATCAACCGCTTTTGTATTATGATGAATCCTATCCCACCAGTGGATCGCATCACTGGTATCCAACGGCGTTCTGTGCAATGTTTTGGGATATGATCTCCTCGAAGCCCGACAGCGGCATGTGCTACACGCGCGGTGGCGGTATCGGCTCGCAGAGAGCTCCTTACATGTGGGCGGGAGATCAGGCGCGCGGCTATCACAGTCTTGCATGGCAGCTGACGGCGGTTCTTTCGTCCGGACTTTCCGGGGTACCGTATATGAGCTACGATATGTCCGGATATCAATACAATGGTGTTTCAAAAAAGATTGAGGACGAGGCACCGGTCTTCCTGCGCGGAACGCAGTATACCGCATTTACGCTTTGTATGCAGACGCACGGACACGTCAGACGATCCTACCAGTTTGCGGAGGAGGATCCCAATTATTTGTATGTGACCGAAATTTACCGTGCATACGTTAAGCTGCATGAGCATCTGACGCCGTATATTACGGAGCTTTCAGAGCAGGCGTGCGCGACCGGTATGCCCGTGATGCGTCACCTGATTCTCGGCTGGCAGGATGATAAGAACGTCTATAATATCGAGGACGAATACACATTCGGAGATGCATTCCTGATCGCTCCGATCCTGGACGAGACGAATGTCCGAGACATTTATCTGCCCGCGGGCGAGTGGATCGATCTGAACACGGGTGAGGAGTATTCGGTTGGAGCACAGGGCAAGTGGTTGAAGGATTATTCGGCAACGATAGCCGAGCTTCCGACGTTCTACAATAAGAATACCGAATCCGAGATCGCACCAACGCTGGTTGACGGCATTATGGAGCTTTACGATTACGCAAGAAGTGTTGCTCCGTAAGGCTGTAAAGATGATTAAGGGGTTGAAGCATCGCCTTTTTGAGCGCCGGCTTCAGCCCTTTTTTGTGCAATTAGAATAAATTTTTGAGAATATTTTGGTGAATATGGAAATTGACAATTTCCGCCGGTTTATGATATACTGATAAAACTACTATCGCAGGAGGATGTTATGAAAACAAGAATTACTGTATTGGTATTGATGCTTTCGATGCTACTCGGCGTGTTTGGATGTACGGTTCCGGAAACGGATCTGCCGGAGGACGTTGCCGTAGGAGCACCGAACTTTATCGGCGGAAACAGCGATGCGCTGGACGCGAGCGAGATGGCGGAGCGTCCAGCCAATCTGCTTGATTTTGCAATGACGGATGAGAACGGCACACCGATGTTCCAGATTGTTTACAAGATGGATGCCGATATCCTGGTACGGAATGCGTGCAACCGTCTTGCCGACGATATCAAGGAAATCACAGGAGTATCCGTTCCTGTTGTTCATAGCAGTGCGAAGCAAAAGACCTATGAGATACTGATCGGTGATGTTTCCCGTATCGAAACGATCGATGTTCTGGATCAGTATGATTTCGAGGAAAGCAATTTCGTGATCCGCGCGGTGGATACGCGCTTGATCGTATACGCGAGAAACGATCAGTCCACGATTATGGGGCTGACGTTCCTGACGGATATGATTGCTTACCGAAACGAGATGGCGGGGGAATACGGTGTTGCCGCCGACGTTGATTATTTTTATCAGCCGAACGAACATCCTCCCGTGAAGCTTGTCGACGTGAGTGAGAATTACGTGGAGTTTGCATTGCAGAATACCGAGGTAATGTTTACGTATGCGCGCTTGAGTTTTACGGGCAACGGCGGATGGCGTATTCAGACCAAGGTTCGGGAGCCGGATGCGTATAACGATACCGGTGCGGCACAGCGCCTTGCATATTCGCTCGGTGAGGAGGATCCGTCCGTTCTGGAGGAGATTTCGGCGCTGGAGGCGGGAGAGACTTGTACCGTGACCGCGTCGGACGGTAGCCGTGTGGAGATCAATCTCTCGCAATTCCGTATGTCCTTCTACACACCCGACGGTGGGCTTGCCGCAGAGGTCACGAATCTGACCACCTACGACGGTGGAAGCTCGATTACGGGTGTTCTGGAGGAGGATGAGGCAATCTTCGGAACGGGTGAGCGTTTTGACGATGCCAATCAAAGAGGAAAATACATCGAGATGTTCACGAAGGACATCTGGTCGAAGGCAAATGCCTGTTATATGGTTATCCCACTTCTTTGCTCGTCTCGCGGCTCCGGAGTTTTTGTCAATCTGTACGAGCACATGACGATGGATCTCGGTAAGAGCAAGGCGAATGAATGGACAACGACCGTAACGGGGGTTCCGCTGGACGTTTACATTTTCACCACCGAGCAGATCGCGGATGTGATCAAGGCTTACAGTGATTTGACAGGATATGCGGAAATGCCTGAGGAATGGACGTACGGAATGATCGTTTGTTCGATCAGTCCCGAACTTTCCCAGAAGTGGACGGCGGATATTACACCGAAGCAGGAGGGTGACCGTCTGCGAGGTGAAGGCGTTTATGAGATGATCGCCAACATGGAAAAATACGATCTTCCGTGGACGGGAGTCCTTGCGGAGGCTTGGGGACCTTACAGAAGTGCAAAGCACGAAGATCTCAAGGAGCTGTGCGATTACGTGCATGCTCTGGGTAAAAAATTTATGGTTTACGTACGCGTTGGCGAGGCATCAGGCAATATGATCACCAATCAGACGCTTGCAACAACGGATATTTCCGGCTTCCAGAGTTCCTATTTGCTGACGCAGACGAGACCGGACGGTACGAAGTCCTCCAATCTTCCCGATACGACTGCGGGGACAAACAATCCCGACGTAGGCTCCGCTTCGGAGACAAACGTATATTTGGATATTACCAATCCCAATGCGGTTGAGTGGTTCTTTGACGAATATTGGACTTATCTGATGAATGATATCGGTGTGGATGGCTGTAAGATCGACTTCTGCGAGACGTTGCCCGAGAATTACGAATTGAACTATTACGACGAATCCATGCCAACCGGCGGCTCGCACCACTGGTATCCGACTGCATTCTGCGCAATGTTCTGGAATCTGATCTCCTCCAAGCCCGACAGCGGTATGTGTTACACGCGCGGCGGCGGTATCGGTTCTCAACGCTCTCCCTATATATGGGCGGGGGATCAGAAGCGTGAGTTCATCAGCCTCGGTTATCAGCTCAACGCGGTGCTGTCCTCGGGACTTTCCGGTGTGCCGTTCATGAGCTATGATATGTCCGGCTATCATTACGGATACTATGAGGAGGGAACGAGCGGTCCGCTTCATGACATTGCATACGAATCTCATGTATTCCTGCGTGGGACGCAGTTTACAGCATTTACGATCTGCATGCAGACGCACGGACGTGTCCGTCGTGCGTATGTGTTTGCAAACGAGGATCCGGCCTATACATATGTAACAGAGATTTACCGCGCGTATACGAAGCTGCATGAGCATTTGACACCGTACATCACGGAGCTGTCCGAGGTGGCTTGTACAACGGGTATCCCCGTGATGCGTCACCTGATTCTCGCTTGGCAGAATGATAAGAATGTATACGATATTGATGACGAGTATATGTTTGGAGACGCGTTCCTGATCGCTCCGATCCTGGACGAGACGAATGTCCGAGACATTTATCTGCCCGAGGGCGAGTGGATCGATCTGAACACGGGTGAGGAGTATTCGGTTGGAGCAGAGGGCAAGTGGTTGAAGGACTATTCGGCAACGATAGCCGAGCTTCCGACGTTCTACAATAAGAATACCGAATCCAATATCGCGCCGACGCTGGTTGACGGCATTATGGAGCTGTACGATTATGCAAGAACTCTGCTTCCTGCGGAGACGGAATCATCATACACATACTGACGTAGGCAAGAATGTGAAAAAGATATTAATTTTTTGATAATATCAATTTTGCATAGAAAGATGTCAATCTGCTTATATACAATTGATTGTAAAAATGATACAATAAAGTGAAGAATTTTCCGAATTGTTTTGTTGTTTTGCTTATAAAACATGCGATTTTAAGCATGTTGCACAAAAAAAGAGGGCAAAAGTCGTCGGAACAGTCGGAAAGTCAATCAGATTTTGTACGATATCAACAAAAATGGGGGAAGGAGGATACTTCGGCTTAAAATCATAAAACAATAAATAATAAATATAAGAAGAATGTTTACTTTTTCAGAATCGTCAAAATCGAAAAGCAAAGCAGAAACTAAATTTGAAATCTAAAAGGAGGATTTTATATGAAGTTAAAATTGATCGCTATGGCGCTGTTGTTGGCGACTCTGTTCGGTGTCTTCGGATGTACCGCAGCCGGAAGCACGACGGCAGAGGACGATGCGGCAGCAGCCGAAACCCCGAATTTCATTTCGGGCGGCAACGCAGGCTCGTTGAGCGACACGCAAGAGGGCGCGCTTGAACGTCCCGACAATCTGCTGAATTTTGCGCAGCCCTTGGAGAGCAGCGCCGCGGTGAGTGTTTTCCAGATTGTCTATCCGGCATCGACTACGCAGGCGCTCAAAGACGAGGCATTGAAGCTTGCGACGGACATCCGTGCGGTGACAGGTGTCACGGTTAACGTTGTGGATCAGTTCAAGCCGACATTGGATTACGAGATTATCCTGCAGACCGGTACCTCGATCTTGCGTGCGGAAATTCTTGACATCACGGATAAATTCGGTCCGAAGTTGAGTGACAACGACTTCCTGCTCAAGACAATCGGTAACCGTCTGGTTATTTACGGTAAGACCGAGCAGGCGCTTACGAGCGCAATGCTGTTCCTTTCGGGAACAATCGCTTATAGGAGTGAGGATGCGAAAGAATACGGCGTTGCGGCGGATCTGGAGTATACCTACAAGCCTGCAGAGCATCCGCCTGTTACGATTCTCAATGCTACGGATAAGAACTATTTTGAGTTCAGCTTGCAAAACAGCGCAGCGCTGTTCACCTACGTTCGTCTGAGCTTTACCGGAAACTCCGGCTGGAGATTGCAGACGAAGTATGAAAAGGATGCGGAGTACAATGACCAGGGCGCAGGTCAGAGATTGGCTCTGTCGCTCGGAGAAGCGGATCCCTCCGTACTGGAGGAAATTACCGTTTCCGGTCCTGTGGATGATGTATATACACTGACGGCTTCCGACAACAGCTACGTGAATATCAACACAAAGGCAGACTCCTTCCGCGTGGATTTCTACACGGCAAGCGGAAAGCTGGCATCCAGCGTTACGAATATTTCCACCAACAACGCAGGTAGTGTGCTCACCGGTGTGTTGGAGGAGGATGAAGCGATCTACGGTACGGGCGAGAGATTCAACGAGACCAATCAACGCGGCAAATACATCGATATGTTCTCCAAGGATAGCTGGAGCAATTCAGAGGCGTGCTACATGGTCGTCCCGCTTCTTTGCTCTTCACGCGGATCGGGTATCTTTGTAAACCTTTACGAGCCGATGACGATGGATCTGGGTAAGGAAACCGAGAACCAGTGGAAAACGGTTACGATCGGTTGCGGTCTGGACGTTTACTTCTACACTACCGAAAAGATTGCAGACGTGCTTAAGGCATACAGCGATCTGACCGGTTACGCAGGCATGCCCGAAGAATGGACCTACGGTATGATCGTTTGTGCATACAGTCCCGATCTGTCCCAGAAGTGGACGGCGAACATCAAGCAGGTGCAAGAGGGCATCAGAACGCGCGGTGAGGGTGTTTACGAGATGATCGCAAACATGGAGAAGTACGATCTGCCCTGGACGGGTGTTCTTGCAGAGGCTTGGGGTCCTTACGGTGCTGCGAAACACGACGACCTGAAAGAGCTTTGCGATTACGTACATTCTCTCGGTAAGAAGTTCCTTGTTTACATGGCTGTCGGCTCGATCGGCTCCGGTATGTCGGTTGACAAATCTCTGGCAACCATTGACGTTGGCGGCTTCAGTGCGGAGTATTATTTGAAGCAACAGCAACAATCCGGGCCTAACTACATGCTCCCGCAGACTGTTGCCGGTAACCCGAACCCCGATAACAGCGGCGGTTCTCGCGTATATCTGGATATCACGAATCCCGATGCAGTGAATTGGTATTTCGATGAATACTGGACGTACTTGGCAAATGATATTGGTGTAGACGGCTGTAAGATCGACTTCTGCGAGCAGATTCCTGAAAACTACGAGCTTCTCTACTACGATGAGAGCGTGCCTACGGCAGGCTCGCATCACTGGTATCCTTCCGCATTCTGTGCAATGTTCTGGGATATGATCTCCTCCAAGCCCGACAGCGGCATGTGCTACACGCGCGGCGGCGGTATCGGCGCGCAGAGAGCGCCCTATATGTGGGCAGGTGACCAGGCGCGCGGATATTCGTCCCTGAAATTCCAGCTGACCTCCGTGCTGTCCTCCGGTATGTCCGGTGTACCATTTATGAGCTATGATATGTCGGGTTACCAGTACGGTTCCTACTCGCAGAATATCGAATATGAGTCCCAGGTATTTATCCGCGGAACCCAGTTCTCTGCGTATACCATCTGTCTGCAGACACACGGTAAGGTCAGAAGATCTTACGAGTTTGCAAACGAGGATCCCGCTTATCTGTATGTGACCGAGCTTTACCGTGCGTACACGAAGCTGCATGAGCATCTGACACCGTATCTGAACGTTTTGGTTGAGGAGGCTTGCACAACCGGTATGCCCGTGATGCGTCACTTGATTCTCGGATGGCAGGATGACAAGAACGTCTATAATATCGAGGATGAGTACACGTTCGGCGATGCATTCCTGATCGCTCCGATCTTGAATGATAAGTATACCCGCAATATCTATCTGCCCGAAGGCGAATGGAAGGATCTGAACACCGGCGAAATTCACGTGGTCGGTGCGGAAGGAAAGACGCTCACCGATTATGCTGCAAGCATTGCAGAGCTTCCTACCTTCTACAACATGAATACAGAATCCGATATCGCTCCCACACTGGTAGACGGTATTATGGAGCTTTACGATTACGCAAGAAGCGTAGTTCCCGCAGCAGAATAATCGGAAACGATTAGAACGCGAGATATCCAATTTTGTAAAGGTTTACCTTTAAATATACAATGGAGGAATAAAACAATGAAAAAATTACTGATTGCTATGCTTTTGATCGCAACTCTGGTATGTACACTGGTTGCCTGCGGCGGTGGCGGCGAAGGCGGCGACACAACCACAAACGACGACGGCACCACTATTGGTGACGGAACCACCAATCCCGGCGAATCCAGCAGCGATCCCGGCGAGTCTACCACGGATCCCGGTACCGTTGTGGACCCCGGCAAGCCCAACCACGTCATTGCTGCTGACGACGCCAGCGGCAACATCACCAAGGAAAAGTACAAGGGCAACACCGAGCTTTCCGGTATTGTAAAGATCGACGAGGGCGTTAAGAATATCGGCGACGGTGCTTTTGAAAACTGTATCAACATTACAAAGATCATTTTCCCGAGCACGCTTCGCGAAATCAATAAGAACGCATTCAAGAACTGCAATGCTCTGATTGAGATCGAAATCAACTGCAACCTGAAATACATGGGCGAGGACGCATTTGAAAACTGCCCCATTTCCACGGTTGTTTGTGCTGACGGTCTGGATGCATTTGATAAATGGAAGTTCTCCTCCTTCAATATGCTCGAATCCATATCTTTCGGCTCCGGTATTACCGAAATTAAGGCATCTTCTTTCCTGAACTGTGCGACTCTCGAGACCATCGTAATCCCCGAAACCGTTACCTCGATCGGTAACAGCGTATTCAGCGGTTGCGTATCTCTGAAGAGCGTCAACATTCCCGCAAGCGTTACCAGTATCGGCGGCAACGCATTCAACGGCTGTATCTCCCTGACATCCATCACTCTTCCCACAGGTTTGACCTCTCTGGGTGACGGCGCATTCAACAATTGCACCGCACTGACCGAGATCGCACTTCCCGCAGGCATCACCGAGATCAAGGCAAATACCTTCAGAAACTGCACGTCTTTGAAGACTCTGACCATGGGTAACGTTACAAAGATCGGTGAGAGAGCACTGAACAACTGCTCCTCTCTTGAGGCACTTGCACTTCCCGCAACCGTTACCGAGGTAGCAGGCGGCTTGTTTGAGAACTGCGTATCCCTGAAGGACGTTGACATCACCGGTGTTAACGCAATCCCGAACAGACTGTTCTACAACTGCTACGCTCTGGAGACCATCGAGGTATCCTCCGCTCTGACTTCCATCGGAAGCGAAGCGTTCAGAAACACCTCCCTCAAGGCATTCACGTTCCCCGAAACGCTGACCTCTATCGGTTATTCCGCATTCCAGAACACGAAGCTGACCTCTGTCGAGCTTAAGGGCTCCTTCACCGAGCTGCCCGATTACATCTTCTATGATTGCGCAGCTCTGACGACCGTGACCCTTCCCGCGAGCGTAACTGAGATCGGTATGTATGCATTCTACGATTCCGGTATCACCGCAATCACGCTTCCCGACACAGTTACCTACGTTGCAACCAACGCATTTGCAAAGTGCGACGGTCTGACCTCTATCAATCTCAATAAGGTTACCGCAATCGGCAACCGTGCATTTGAGGCTTGCACCAAGCTTGCATCCGTCAATCTCGGCAATGTGGCTGAAATCGGTGCATATGCATTCTACAGATGCTCCGCTCTGACCGCAATTGACCTGTCCAAGGTTCTGGTTGTGAAGAACGATGCATTCCGCACTTCCGGTCTGAACGAGGTTACCTTCGGCGCAGATATCACCAAGATCGAGGATAGCGCATTCTTCGATTGCAATAAGGATATCGCAGTTAAGGGCGAGACCAATCTCTCCAAGTTGGTTCTCTTCGGCGATCTGAACGACGTGATCGCATCCAAGATCACTGTTCCCGCAGGTTGCCCCTCCACCCCCGATCATGAGGAGATCATGCAGGGGATCATCGATTACAACGCAGCATACAACGGAGGCGTTTCCGATAAGCCTGATCTTGAGTCTGCAACATAACTACTTGTTTCAATCTTAAAGCTTTAAGATGATCCCGCTCCGAAAGGCATCCTGCACGGGTGCCTCTCGGAAACAAAAATAACAAGTAATATAATGAAAGGCAGGCATTTGTAATGAAAAAGTCAATGATACGTTTGTTCTCTCTGTTACTGGTATTGGTAATGGTATTACCGATGATGCCGGTATATGCAGAGGATGCTACGTCTTCGGATCCAACCGAGGAGGGCGGCGCTGCCGCTACACCCGGTGAAGAAGGATCCGACGGCGCAACGGACAGCGGCTCGGAGGATAGCTCCGAGAACGCTTCCGCCGGCGGTTCGGAAAGCGGCTCCGACAGCAGTTCGAGCAGCGGAACCACAACTCCGCCCGTAACCGGACCGACCCCTCCGGAAATCAAGATTCCCGCAGTAAAAGAGGATGTAGAGCTGACTCCCGATCCGTTCGTGTTCGATGATGACCTGTTCTATGTCGCATATAAGAACACTACAACCTATTCGCTGGTTCGTTCCAAGAAGGCGATGAATCTCGTCAAGGCAAAGGTCCTTGAGCTTCAGGAGACCTTTATGGAGCTGACCGCGGAGGATTCCTCCATCGCAGTGCAGATTCTGCGTCTGTGTAACGACAGCACGCAGTATTCGCAGCAGATGCAGGAGGCAGGTCACCTTTACAAGACCCAATACGGCAACCGCATGGGCGCAACTTTCCCGATTGTTGAGGATGCCTCCAAGCTGACGAAGAACGAGATCTACATCGGTCAGTATGACTGGGACACGAAGAGAGATCTGATCGACCGTCCCGAGATTTCGGCAATGGCGAAGGAGTACATCCAGAGTGCGAGTGACTTCTTTGTACACGTAACCGAGGACGGCGATATCTGGGTCATCGGCGGTGCAAACACCACGACGGTCGTCGCGTTTGACTTCATGGTAGAGAGATTGATGAAGATCGACCGTGAGCAACGCTACGTTGCGATCGAAAAGGGTCTGACCTACGTGTATCACCACGAGGAAAGAGACAACGTTCCCTTTGTTATCAACAACAAGGGCGAGACCGAGTTCGAATTTACGCTTCAGGCTTACTCCATGGAGAAGGACGTGTTCTGCCGCTTGTCGTATAACGGCAGTAACGGCTGGAGAATCCAGGATAAGCAGGTTTATTCCGAGGAATATACCAACCTCGGTGCGGCACAGCTGCTTGCAGAGACGCTTGGTGAGAAGACCGAGTTCTACGCAGAGAAGCTGACCTATACCGAAAACGGCGATCAGCTGACCATCACCGCGCCCGACGGCTCCTATGCCGTAGTGGACACCAAGACGGGTGTGATCGGCTTCTATACCAAGGGCGGCACGCTGGCACAAAAGTTGCTGGGTGCTACGCATACCGTTTACCACGGTACGCACACCGTAACCGCCCGCTTTGCAATTTCCAAGTCGGACGTGATCTACGGTTCCGGCGGACAGTTCAAGGAAATGAACCTGAACGGCGAGACCGTAACCCTTTACACCAACGACATCGCAGATAACACCACGAGCGTTTATACCGTTATCCCGTTCTTTGTAAACACCAAGGGACACGGCGTGTTCATGAACCGCAACGAGTATATGACGGTTGATATCGGCGATACCGTTGCAACCGAAATGACCTTCACGGTCACCGACGGTTCTCTGGATTGCTACATCTTTACGACCGAGTCGATTCCGGACGCGATCAACGAGTACTCCAAGATCAGCGGATATGCAAATGCTCCCGCAGATTGGTCCTACGGCATGCTGGTATGCCGTTACGACAAGGAGCTCGACACGCTGGACGAGGTTTATGAGATGGTTGCTAAAATGGAGCAGTACGGTCTGGCATGGAGCGGCGTGATTCTTGAAGATTGGGATGTATTCTCACAGTCCAAGCAGCCGCAGCTGAAAACGCTTTGCGAGACGCTTCACGCAATGGGCAAGAAGGTTATCGTAAACGTAAGAATGGGTAACCTGCCCACCCCGTACGAATATACCGATTATCTGGTATCCTACATTTATCAGGACGAGAAGACGCCTGCAAACCGCGTTCCCAGTAACCCCACCGGCGAGTTCTTCGATGAGTTGGATAAGCAGACGCTGAAAAACAGCGTACCTTACTACTACATCGACCTGACCAACCCCGAGGCGGTGAAGTGGTTCTTCAATACGTACTGGAGCGAGCTTTTGAACGACGTCGGCGTTGACGGCGCGAAGATCGACCTTGGCGGTATCATGGCTGATACAACCGGTACACTCACCTTCTATGATGCCAATATGGCTACCGCAGGTGCGCACCACTGGTATGCAACCAGCTATAACAACCTCCTGTGGGAGGCAATTGCATCGAAACCCGACAGCGGTATCTGCTATATCAACTGCTCCGGTATCGGTGCACAGCGTACGCCTTACATGTGGGCGGGCGATCAGACCCGTGTTAAGAACCGTCTGCAGAGACAGCTGAACTATGTTCTGACTGCAGGACTTTCCGGTATTCCGTTTGTCAGCTACGACATTGGCGGCTCCTCCTACAAGGATGGAGAAAAGATGGACATCAAGGACGATGCAGAGTTCTTCCTCCGCGCGCTCCAGATGACCGTGTTCATGCCCTCGATGCAGACCAGCGGTACGGTAAGACGTCCCTACGACTTTGCAGAGGAGGATGCTGAATTTGCATATGTAACCGAACTTTACAAACTGTATACCAAACTTCACGAGGCACTGATTCCTTACATCCAGGAATGCAGCCAGATCGCAACTGAGACAGGTATGCCCGTGGTTCGTCAGCTGGTTTTGAATTATGCAAACGACACAGCCGTCTACGATATGCAGGATCAGTACATGCTGGGTGATGCGTTCCTCGTAGCTCCCGAGCTGTCGCTGAAGACCAAACGCGACATTTACCTGCCCGAGGGCAAGTGGCTCGACCTGAACACCGGTGAGGAATACGTTGTTCCCGCAGGCGGTCAGACAATCTCCGGTTACAAGGCGAATTTCGCGCAGGTTCCCGTATTCTACAATATGAATACCACCTCCGAAAACGCTGCGGCGGTTCTTGGTTCTGTTCAGAATGCTCTGGATGCGATCAATGCCGTTGAACTCCCGTAATCGGAAAAGAAAATCAAAAATTGAATGGATGTCGATCAAGGCATCCGCTACGGCACCGCTCTCCTTAACGGAGCTTCCCTCTTTACGGAGCCCTCTTCCGGTGAGGAAGGAGTAAGCCGCCACGAGATTGCCTGCGGCAACTCGGGGGAAGTCAACGGCGTAGCAATTCTTAAAAATTCAACTTCGTAATACGCCGTTGACAGGGAGTGAAAATGCGTAACTTTGGATTGCTCGATCGTTAAACATCTGTCATCCTTCGTACGCGCACGCTCCTTCCTGTCGGTTATTCGCAGAATAGCATTATTCTAAAAATTACCTTCCGCTGATAACCTCCCTCGTGGAGGGAGGCAATCAACGGAGTCCATTCCCTCACCGAGAGACTTCATCTATCAAATTGGCAATTTACACAAAAAGCGCAACAACTTTTTGTACGAAATGCAAGATTGACAAAATCGAGGGAGTGCGGTATAATATAGTAGACCTACGATCACTTCTTGATGCGCGATGCATGGAGAGTGGACCGAGGGATACGCAATGGGGAATGTCCCCCATATGAGGCTGTCATTGTTTTTCAAAAAAAATTAAAAAAGGAGAAAAAGAACATGAAAACAGCAATGAAAGTGTTGGCACTTGCTTTGGTGTTGTTGATGTTGGTTCCTTTCGTTGTAGCGTGCGGCGGCAACGGTGACGGAACAACCACAACGCAGGGCGATGACAACGATGCAACCACTGTTGGCGACGGTAGAGAAGAACAGTCCGATCCCGACAACGACGAATCCACCACGCCCAACGATGATGTGACCACCGATCCCGAGGGGGATTCTTCGGATGACGGTGAAGTGACCACTGATCCGGGAGATGATCCTTTCGCACTTCCCGATCGTGATCTTGACGGTTACACCTACAAAGCATACGTTCGTGTGAAGTCCGGTAACACCGCGTTCTTCTGCGAGGACTTCTGGGTAGAGACCTCCTCCACCGACGCACTCTCCTACGCTGTGTATGAGAGAAATAAGACCGTTGAGGACGTTTACAATTGCCGTATCCGTCAGTACGATTCCACCACTACGGGTATGTACGACGAAATGACCCGTTTCTACTTCAACGACGAGAAGTATGAGCTGTCCATTCTGCTCGGTTCCGCCGCAGCAACCTGTGCTACGGTCAACCTGTTGAAGGACATCTACAGCCTCGAGGAAATCAAGCTCGAGCACTCTACTTACGACCAGAACTCCATCGATCAGTTTACGATGGGTAACAAGCTGTACTACTTCAGCGGCGATATGTACATTTCTCCTCTGGATTCCGCAGCGGTTACCATCTTTAACCCCGACCTCTTC
>JAFTPJ010000167.1 GCA_017463405.1 Clostridia bacterium | reverse complement strand
CCGACGGTGTATCCGTGGTGGTTTCCTCAATCGGCGGGGTGGGGGGTGCGCATGCAGTGAGCAACAGAATGCAAAGCAAACACATAGATATTACTTTTTTCAAAATATGTAACCTCCTTTTTCAAAGCTTGTCTCGCGTTTTCGGGGGTTCCCCCAACCGCCGCGCGGTTGGGGGGATTTTAGAAACCGAAAAAACAATAGTGGGAAAATAACTGTTCCATCATTAATCGATATCGTTAATAAATATGAACGTAAAAGTGATCTTTTTCATCTAATAGTTGTGCAACCAACAGAATCTTATCCGGTGTTAACTGGAAGTAACATTGGATATCCATTCCTTTATATTTAGAACGAATCAATCTATCTATACGCAGAAAGTCAATATCACTAACATTAATGGAATCAAGATCATAGTTGCCAACACAGTGATAATAAAAAGATCTAATATTGCCATTTCCATCGGTGATTACCGTTATTCCATCTCCTGTTAACTTTATACCATCTATTACTCTATCATAATAAAAATAGTAGAAACTGACGCTCTCATTTGAACTTTGTGGTTCATAAAAATAATCATAAGACATACCTGTGCTGGATAGATCGGTTTTCACACGTGCGCTTGTTCGACAAGAATATGTATATTCATTCATATTAAATGTTGGAAACATTTCTGCAATATATGATTCTAACCAACCTTTGATCGATGCTTCATCGAATTTATCTGACGTATAATATTTTAGACGTTTTGAAAAATCACTCACTACACTAAAAGAGGCTTCATCCGAAAAAATTTTAAAAGTCGCACCATCCTCGCATTCGTACTCATCATAGGCTCGACCGTTATGATAAACTCTGGTGTATTTATATGTACCATGATAAGTTTTTGTATCAAAAGTTAAATCTCTGTACATAGGCTTTTCTAAAACAACCTCCTTTGAAAAGTACTCGCATACGGATCATTCATAGCGCAAAGGAGAAAATGTCAAAAGATTTTCCGAAGAGATAGGCTGGTCTGCGGTACTATCTTCAGAATTTTCCAAGGTGGATTGATCATTCCTTGATTCACTCGGCGTTTTGCAAGTATCCACAAATGATGTTTTTTCTGCGGTTTCGGGATTCAATAAAATATTACACGAAGAAAATGTTACAGTCAACAAAAAAGCAAGTAATATTGTATTCATTCTTTTCATAATTACTCCTCCATTAATTGAATGTAGTTGTTTGGTCTCCTCTGATGTGCGGGTTAACTGTTGAAACGATGTAGTTGCTGCCATCCACCATATGTAGATCTTGCATTGTCTGTTCAACCACTTCAACAGCATTTTCCACAGACTCCCCATTTTTTAATTGCTCAAAAAACAATTTACACCAATCATTCATTTCATAACCTGATACACTCACCCGAAAACCTATTACAATTTGAGCACCTTTATCTGCGATCGCATTCACAACATTATCTGCACCTGCGCCTCCTTCACCCGCAGAACACGCTCCCAAGATAATAAGCTCGGCATTACTAAAACTTCCGGTGGGTAATGCAAGTATCTCATCATACGCAATGGAATCATGCGATGTGGCAAGACTTTGCTTTGCACCATGAGTTCTGATAACTGTGATTTTAGATTTCATCATGTGGTTCAATAGAATATTATCATTCATGCATTCTTCTTTTGCATAAATGTTGGTATATCCCATTGATTGAAGATCAGCGATTACTGAATCATAGAAAGTAGTTCGATCGTATTTTTCCGGAATTGCAATAATAGATGCATCGTAAACCTTTTCAAACAGCCACTCATCCGTATACACATTATCATTTGTATACGATGCTTGTACCAAATCCAAACCGTTAGTGGTAGAGGAAGATGGTAACGCAATCACCATATTGGAATGAACAGAAACAAATTTGTAGTTACCGCTTTCTGTAATTTCTATTTTCCATAACATTGCATTGTGAATTTGTGAAGTTTGTACGATTGCTGCATCACTGTTTAATGAATTGTTAGAAACAGAAATATACTTGTTGGACCGTTGAGATGTAATTGTATAAACACCACCGCCATCATGTTGAATATTCCACAAAGCCTGCGATCCTGTATGGTATGCCCATTGTTGAATGGGAGCACCGTCAGCAGTTGAAGCACTTTCCAAATCCATATATTTTTGAGATTCAATATTTTGTATGTGATATACCCCATTGGGAATGATTTGTCCTACTATCAATTGGATTTTAATTCTTCTTGCTCCATCGGAATTTACTGCAGCACCCTTTTGAATTATTGTAATATTGGTATATCCATTATTTTTAGCGGTAATCGTGCCAGTTGCGTTGTCTACTGTTGCAATGTCGGTATCCTCTATATTCCAATGAAAAGCAGACGGTGTATCCCATGTTGGATCTTCGTCTTGGGAAACTGAAATATTGGGAGTCCATGTAGAATTAGGATGAAGAAAATGCAATCCGCTTAAATTGGTTATACTATATGATTCCATTAAAACCGTACTTCCGGAATGATAATCAATATCCCAAAGTGTTTTTGAATAATCCACATGTGTGGTTGCAAGTTCCGATGATATTGTTAACATCCATTTGTTATTGTCCCATATACTGGTTAGCACCACTCCGTTTTGATAATTTTTAAATATAAAATATCCGTTTGCTGCGGATTTTATTGTCCAACAAAATCCATTAGGAAAATCCTGTGTTGTATGGAGTTGTAGTTGCCCTAATTCATTGATAAAATAATCAGGATTAACTAAAGGGCTGATCCCATACTTCCCACTCCCTCGATAGGAAATAATCCAACAAGTAAGTTCATTTTGTGAATCATCAAATCGGGTATCATTAGACACCACATACTCTCTGGAAAGATAAAAAAATCCTTTATAGGGATCATCGGAGTCAAGCGCCGAGTCATTATCCACCCTATATTTGTTTCGCAGAAAAGATTTACCACCCATAACACTTGTTTCAATCTCGTAATAAACATTACTGTTACCGGTAGCTTCGGTTGAATAGATGCCTCCATCTCCTATCAAAGAGTTACTTTGGCTGATTACAAAACCGTTTTCCGGATCATCATAATCTTCGATAGAATCACCAATCGCATATTTTCTCCAGCCTTTTACAATTTCAGTAATATCAACACCGATAACATCATCGTAAGTACAAACGAAAGATTGGGTTGTTGCATTTTCTGTGGAAAAACCACTGAATAATCTAGTCCTTTTTACTGCAATTTGATCATCATCGGCATACTCGGTCATAGGATTTGCCGAAATATCACAACGCAACTGTTCTACCGATGTCATATAAAAGGTAACACGCCCGATTTGATACGCATCCAAAGAGGTGAATTGTCCGTTCTCCCCATAAAAGTCATAAAGCTTATAAATTATTTTTCCTTTTCCATCGGAAAGATAGTGTTGTGAGGTATTTGCAATTGCAGAATTGTACATTGAAGTATCGTTATACAATCCAATGTCGATAACGCTATCATATTGTTTATAAACAACCTCACTACCCTCATATGTAGCATACTCATATGTTCCTTCATACACCACCGTCGTCGGGTCCACATACACGGGATACACGGTATCGGAGGATTGCAGGAACTCCTGCGGGACGGTGACGGTCATGCTATAGCCGCCCGACGCGCGCGGGGTGATATTCAGCGTGCCGTACACGGTCTTGCCCGCGCTGTCCTTAATCACGATGCTGCCGAAATTGATGACCGTTTCCTGATCGTCGTTTACCAAAATCCAGCCGCCGTTCTCCTCTTGTACGGGCGTCAATCCCGACGCGGTCAACAGGAAGTTGAACGCGTACTTACCGACGTTTTGCATCAGGATAATGTCTTCCTTTACGCCGGAAATCTGCGTTTCATAACGCAATGCCGTCTGCGCGCCGAATGCGTTCGTGTAGGTCACGCTTTTCGCGTCCTCACCAAGCGTCGGTGTCGAGACGAGCAACGATGTTTCGGGCTTCATGCTGAACGTATAATCACCGTATTGAATCAGCACACCGTTCGCCGCCGTACTGCCGAAATATGCAGAAAAGCTGTTCTCGGTCATCGCGTATGCGTAGCCCGCAATACCCGTCGCCGCGATGGTTGTGTTCTTATCCTTGATATTTCCGTCCGCGTCCACGTACTTCACGGGCTTGTCGAATACGTACGCGGTCTTGGTGCCGTTTTGGTTCTGATAGAGCACCGATTGCAGGGTCTTTTCCTGCGCCCACAAGCGGTTGACGTGTCCCTTTTCGATTGCCTGCGCTCTTGTCAGCGTCTCGGGCAGTGCCACATCAAGCGGACTTAATGCCTGTAATTGTGCGTAGGGCAATTCACCCTCGCCAAGCTCGAACGGGTTTTCCGACGGCGTCTCTGCCGGCAATGTTGCCTCCGGTGTCGCTGCATCGGAATTTTCATCCGGCGGTGAGACGTCTACGGCAAATACGAACAGTTAGGTGTTCAGCATCAGCATGATGATGCAAAGCATGAGGGAAATCCCTCGGAACAGTTTCATTTTTGTTGTTCTTTTCATAATGCTCTCCTTTTCATTCAAATCTGTTGTTGGATTTCTTCCGTGCCCTTTCGAATGAAATTCGGCGCATAGGATGAAAAAAGCACATAGATAGCCTAAAACCATAATTTGCATCATGGTTCTCCACTACATCCTATGCGCCAGCGAAAAGAAAGATCAGTCGGAGATAGGTGTAATGGACGGGCTGGTTTACCGTTTGGTTTCTGCTGTCGAGCATTGCAGATACCTCCTTCCTTTATGAAATTGTTGCGGGAAAAGATCCCAAGTTCTTCCTCCCGATTACAGTATAGCACAAAAACCCCCTGTTGTCAACACCTTTTTCTTGGGCGTTTTTCACGAAAATGAAATCTTACAGCATTTTTTTCAGAGTTTACATCATGTTCACAAAAACGATACGAAACGGAAACGAAATTTACGATCCGACGCAGAGCGCACACCCGTAACGTGCGGATTTTCCCCGCGAAACAGCTTCCAATAGACCAAAAAACCGCGCCACACCGACACGGAGGTTTGGGGGCTGTGCAATTTGACGGAAAATCGGACATATAAAGTGCCTTTACATCTTATATTTTAACGAAAAGGAAGCGAATATTCCTTTTTTGAAATTTTTGAATAATCTTTAATCGGTTCGTAAAAAAATGTGAGGAGAATGGGAGAGAGCGGTTGGTTGCTTGACTTTTTCCGCTTTCCATGATATAATATCTGTAAGAACTACCCGGGAGGAGGTCTTTGGGGTGCAAAAACAAAAATACCGTAGCCGTATCCGCCAGATATTCGGACGTAGACTCCTGATTGCGCTGATGATTTTGTTTCAGATTGTTTTTCTTGCGGTGATGCTGTTCCGCTCTTATCAGCTCTATTGGCTTGCGGCGCTTCTGACAGCGTTGAGCGTGGTAACGTCGCTTCATCTGATCATGCGTCCCGATAAAAGCGCGTTCAAACTGTCTCTTGTGTTTCTGATTATGCTTTTCCCGATCTTCGGTGGCGTTTTTTACTGGGTATTCCATTTTCAGACTGCAAGCGTGGGTTTTCGTCGTCGGCTGGACAAACTGACACAGAAGCAAAAGCGGGAATTTTTGGTATCAGCTGCCGCACTGGAGCGTGCAATCGGCGAATCTCCCAAGGATCGCAGCTGGTTGCGCTATTTACAGGGGGTTCCCGCATTTCCCGTGTATCAGAATACCCAAACACGCTATTTTCCGTCGGGGCGTGAGATGCTGGAGGTGATGCTCGCGGATCTGCGACGCGCGGAGAAGTATATTTTTATGGAGTATT
This sequence comes from Clostridia bacterium, assembly GCA_017463405.1. Taxonomy (GTDB): domain Bacteria; phylum Bacillota; class Clostridia; order Oscillospirales; family CAG-272; genus UMGS1865. The sequence continues at coordinate 8,820 of JAFTPJ010000167.1, read as the reverse complement.
TCATCATCGAGGAGGGAATGATGTGGGATTCCATTCTCGAGGTTTTGCGGGAGAAGGCGCTCGCGGGTGTAGATGTGCGCGTGATCTATGACGATTTTGGCTCGATTCTGACTTTGCCCGCAGGATATGCCAAGCAGCTTAATGCTTCGGGGATTCAATGCGTGGCATTCAACAAATTCCACCCGTTTCTGACTACTCTGCAAAACAACCGCGATCATCGCAAGATTACGGTGATTGACGGAAAGATCGCTTACACGGGCGGGGTGAATCTGGCAGACGAATATATTGACGTGAAGATTCGCTTCGGTCGCTGGAAGGACAATGCACTCCGTCTTTGCGGAGAAGCAGCGGAAAGCTTTACGGTCATGTTTTTGCAGATGTGGAGCTTGCTTTCGAAAAAGGAGGAGCATCCGCGCGCATATTTGCCGTCGCCGCATTTTACAGCGGTTTCCGACGGGTGGATACAGCCGTACTCGGACAGCCCTGTGGATAAGGAAAACGTAGGTGAGAGTGTATTTCTGCATGCGTTTGACCGTTCGCAGAAATATCTGTATATCACTACGCCCTATCTGATGGTGGGGGACGAGTTGATCTCGGCGCTCAAGGCATGTGCCGGGAGCGGCGTGGACGTAAGAATCATCACGCCCTGTAAGCCGGACAAGCCGATGGTGCACTTTACCACGCGTTCTTATTACCGCGAGCTGATCGAGGCGGGCGTGAAGATCTACGAGTTTACCGAGGGATTTATTCACGGAAAAACCGTGATCTCGGACGGCGATTTTGCGGTGGTCGGTACGGTCAATCTGGATTATCGCAGTTTGTATCTGCATTTCGAGTGTGGCGTTTGCATGTATGGTGCGGCGACCATTTCGGAGGTGGAGCGTGATTTTCTCGAAACGCTTTCCCGTTGCCGCGAAATCACAGCGGAGGATTGCAAAACGAATCTTTTTGTGGAGCTTTTGCAGGAGATCTGCCGCGTGTTCGCTCCGCTGATGTGATTGGAATACAATAAAAAGCACTTATGATAACATATGTCATAAGTGCTTTTTATTACTGCACGGTTAATTATTCAAGTCGTCCCGTGGCATAACCATTGTAGGTGGCAAGAAAGCAATTGGTGTTTCGGAGCATCCGAAGTCCCACAGTGCCGTCCTCACGGAAGCCGACGGTGATGTAAAGCGCGCCGAGGTGCTTTCCGATCATAAAGCAACGAATCGCCAGCGTGCGTGCGTCCTGCCATGCGGCATCGGTTGCACACGGGTAAAAGCTGCCCGAGGTAAAATCGCGGATTTCCATATCGGGATATCCCTCTTCGGGGAACTCCGAGAGAACGGTTTCTCTCAATCCGAACGGAAGCGCTTTGGCACCGGTTGCATTTTCGTACTCCATCCGCCCCGTGTTTCCGTCGAATGCAAAACGGATCCAACGGATGCCCATGGGATTTTCGTCCAGACGTACTGTGCGTCCGTTGATTGTATCCGCGCACGGTGTGTGCCGCTCTCCGCTCAATTTTACCAACGTCAAAGCGTCGGTATAGCGTTGCAGAGAAGCATGGGCGCGATTGTCAAAGGGGCGCGGTGCGGGCGAGATCGTTTGGCGAATGTTACGGTTGAAGGCATCCAGAATCAGCATGCGAGAATGCGGACAGCCCTGATTGTCTGCGGTGCAAACGAAGATCAGCTCGTCTTTCGGCAGACAGACCATCACCTGATCGCCCATGCCAAAGAAGGCAAAACCGCCGTCCCACGTTTTCCAGATCTGATAGCCGTAGCCGAAGGTTCCGTAAGCTTCCCAGCCCGTTCCGTTGGAGGCGGTTTGCTTTGCGGTTGCCGCGCGGATAAAAGCACAGTCCATCAGCTGCTCACCGTTCCAAGTGCCTTCAAGACGGAGAAATTCCGCAAAGCGGAATATGTCGCGCGTGGTGCACAGAAGCCCCGAATCCCCCCAAGAGTAGCCGTCGTTGCCCTTGATACAGGTAGAATCCTCGGAAAATCCGATGCGGGAGAGTATCCGCCCGCGCAGATATTCCAGAAATGGCATCCCTGTACGGTCCTCAACAATTCTTGTCAGCAGAAAGGGCGCGGTGGTGTCGTAAAAGAAGAGGGTATCCGCAGGACGCGAGGGTGCAGTGCGGAAATAGGTGCTTGCGCGGTCCGCAACGCGGTCACGAATCCAGTGCTCGCCACCGGGGGTGATGCAGGTGCGCATGCAAAGCATATCACGTACGGTCACCTCACCGAATTCCGCGCGCACATCGGGTGGAAGCTTTTCGGGGAAGAGATCGGTCACGCGATCTGTAAGAGAGAGCCAGCCGTCCTCGATCAACAGCCCAACGGCAATGCCGACAAAGCTTTTTGTAACGGAGTTCATGCGATGCAGACGTTCTGCGGAAAAAGGCTTCCAGTATCCCTCGTAAAAGATCTTGCCGCCGCGTGCCAGGAGCACGCTGTGCATTGCAAGCCTATGCCCGTCCAGCTCACGGAGAAATTGCTCGACCGATGCCGAGCACACGCCGCATTCCTCGGGAAGAATGTTCATTTTCGAGTTCTCCAATCTGTACATTTGTCTTTTATTCCCGAATCCTCACGAAAACGTTTCGGGATACACCTTCTCGCGGGCGCGCAGAAGACGGAGTGCGCCGTCTTTATTGTAATAGATGCCGTCGTCCGTAGTACTGCCCCACGGTGCCATCATAAAGCCGAGGACATTTTCATCGGTCAGCTTTTTGCGAGCGTGGATCATGGTTTCCAATGGGTTCTCGTGTGCTCCGTCAAATCCGCGGCATTGAGACATACAGGGAATCTGCAAAAATCCGTGTGCATCCAATTCCTCATAGGTGGCGATACGCTTATTGGCAAGGTCACCGTCGGGATAGTTTTTGAAGCGCTGATAAAACCAGTTGGATTGGATTACCGATTTGGACATATTTTTGAGGAAGGACTCGGAATTGCGCCAGTAATAATCCGACCATACCCACGGTTGTACACCGTGCTTTTCGGTTTCGCTGAAATAGAAATTCATATCGTGCCACCAGAGCACTTCGCCGCGCATGATGTACGCCTCACGGGTCAGAACGGGTGCGTGAACCTGTTGCTCCTCGTCCATGCCGAGATGGATAAAGCGCGGATTTCCGAACACCTCGCATACCTCGCGGATGACGTCCGCGCAGGCGGCGTAGTACTCGGACGTTCCCACCATGCGGCGATATTTTTTAAGCCACGTGTGGTGTGTGCAGGAGAAATTCAGCTTTGGGATCGGTTCCAGCCCCAACGCGCGTGCCTCGTCCAGCTTTTTCTTCAAAAAGTCTTTTTCCCATGCGTCCGGTGCGGAGATCTCGGGGCGGGATTCATAGCGGATCGCGTCTCCTACGTCGATGAGCAACATATTATACTTGCATTCGGCAAGGAAGCCGACGATCTCATTCCAAGCCTCCACACTGACATTGTTGTTTTCCGTGTAACGTTGCGGGGCGTACCAGCTACGGGGCGGTGTATTTTCATCATCCCACATATGACCGCTCAAGTGAATGAGAAAACTCCAAATCTTATCATTTTTCATAATGCTTCCTCCTTATCTTTTTGCATTCATTTCGGGCTTTGCTTTAGCCGTTCCCCTTGTGGTCGGCTCCGAAGCCCTCGAAGCTTCCGCGCAGCTCATTGCCGAGAGACTCGATTTTGCGGAAGCTTTGACCGATGTTTACGCCGTTTTGATCAAGCCGTCTTTGCAATTCGCCAACATCAAGTTCTGCAGGCAAGCAACCGTTTTTCAGTGACATGGCAGCCGCCGTGCCAGCCGCCTCACCGAGTGTCATGCAGCACATGACCAGCCGTGTTCCCGATTGTCCCGCGATATCTGCGGAGAGGTTTCTGCCCGCCGCAAGGACGTTTTCAAGTCGGACGTGTACCAGAGAACGGTAGGGAATATCGTAGAAATATTCGCCCCATTCGTTGAGCTCAAACATATTGTATCTGGGTAGTCCATCGTCGGGCGGGAGCTGGGTGCCCCAGCCGCCGCGGTTGGCAATGTAGCATTCCGTTCCGTCGGGAAGCGTTCCGCGGATCCATTTCATATTTCCGGGTGCCTCAAAACCGTGCAGATCGTATCCGTGATGGCTGATTGCGATGACATCGTCAAAGCGGCGTGCAAAGGCAATATCCATACCGGTAAAGATGTATTTTCCTACGATGCGACGGCTCTCGCGCACGCCGAGGAGCGAGCCCGTGTAGCCGAGATAGGCATTTTCAAAGCCCGGGATGTTCTCGCGGATAAAATCGGCAAGAATCGCCGCCTGCTCGCGCCCCTCGATGTACATACGGGTCAGGTCGTCGTTGTCGGTAGGGAAGCAGTTGCGCGAATGCGCAAAGCAGATGCTGACCTCGTCCATGCCGTCAATGGCGGGACGGTCGGGTATATGCGTCATCCAGTTGAGATGATTGTCGATCTCATACGGAAGCTTGCCCTCCTGCAGGGCGTTTGCAATCAGCTTCACCCATTTGGGATCGGTCATGCAAAGCTCGCTGTCGCGGTATTTTGCATAGTTGACGCCGCCCATGGTAAACTCCAGCGAGCAAGCCATCGACATGTGATCCGTAGGGCGTCCCGTCATGGTTTCGCCGCCGGCAAAGTAGACGAGATCGGAGTCACCCGTCGCGTCAACGAACCGCTTTCCCATGATCGCACGGGGCCCTGTTTTGGTATGGATGATTACACCTTTTACGGTGTTTTCCTCCACAATGGTATCGATGAGTGGGGTAACCAGCAAAAGGTCACATCCCGCCTCCTTGACCATGCGATCAAATACCCGCTTGTGCGTTTCGGGGTTGGAGTTTGTTTTTCGTAAGCCCTTCTCTGCGTTCATTCTGTCAAAAAACTCTCTGCCGATTCCCGAAACGAAATCCAGCGGAATGTTGACAAGTCCTGCGGTGGCAAGCCCGCCGAGCATGGATGTGTTTTCAATGACGATGGTTTTTGCACCGCCGCGTGCCGCCGCAATCGCGGCACCGACACCTGCCATGCCGCCACCCGCGACGACAACGTCGTATTCTCCGTAAATCGGAATTTCCTGTTCTCCTCTGACAATTGCATTGCCGTTTGTTTTGTATGCAACCATTGTTTTACTCCTTTTCCTTTTTTTCTATGATGGCTTCCATCTGACAGACCTCGACACAGCTACCGCACCCGAGGCATTTGCCCGCATCAATCACGACGCTGACATCTTCAATGATGGAAATTGCTCTGACGGGACATTGATATACGCAGTTCAGACAGAGCACACATCCGCCCTTGACGGTAAAAATTCTTTTCATGACAGCCTCCTGTTTTGGTTTTGCAATACCATTGTACGGCAAAATGTTCTGCTTGTAAATGAACGATTTTTTCTTTTTTTTGCACAAAACTATCATAACTGTTGATTTTTGGTCGGGAAGATGCTATAATCTTTTTATCTGGGAAAAAGGGGTGGAGTACATGAAAACAGTTGCAATATCGGACGTTTATCAAACGGAGCTTGTGTTGACGGAGATTTCCGTTATTACGCAAACGCCCGCATGGACATCGTTGGGAGGGCTTGACACCTCCCATGCCCCCAGAAAGCTGAACGGCTTTTTACTGATTCAAAACGGCACCTGCCATTACAAATGGCTCGGCGGCGAGGCGGAGCTGCACGCCAACGATCTGATTTATCTGCCGTCGGGGGTCAGACGGCACGTTTCGATTATAGGCGATGGCGGTTGCACGTACTATCGCGTCAGCTTCCGCACGTTTGATGCCGTCGACGGGGAGGAGCTTTTGTTTTCCGAGCATCCGTTTGTTCTCAAGGAGGTCGGACAACGCTTTTTCGAGCTTTGCGAGAAGATGGTGACCACGACGCTTTCCGGCAAAAACAATCTGAAAACGCTTTCATGCCTGTACGAGCTGTTATCAGCGGTGGAACAAAAAATCGAAAAAAGCTACGATCGGCGCGTTTTATCCGCCATCAATTACGTGGAGCAACACTACAACGAAAATTTTGACGTTGAACTCCTTTCGGATATTTGTTTTATGAGTCAACCGCATCTGTTCCGATTGTTCAAAAAGGAAACCGGAAAAACACCGATCGAATACAAGATTGATCTCCGCATCGAGCGAGCAAAAAGCCTGCTGACAGACGGGGAATGCCGTATCGGGGAGGTCGCCGCTATGCTCGGCTTTGAAAGTATCTACTATTTCAGCCGCGCATTCAGAAAGCGGACGAATATGTCTCCCTCGGAGTACCAAAAGAAAAATCGGTGAGCATTGTCTTAATCGGGCTCTCTTTCGTACATGCCCTCGTTGTACGGCTTTGTGGGATCGTTGTATTTTACGTTCCCGTCCTCGCCCCAGTCAACATCCCATGGACGGCGACGGCGGAAGGACATTTTGAATTGATTTTTCAGCACACCGCGCGCCTCCAGGCTCATCATACAGGCTCTTGTGCATCCGCGCGCGCCGCAAACCGCCTGACCGCTCTGGTAAACGGTTTTCGGCTTGTGATAGAACGGCGTGTGCGAGCCGCGCGTGATGTCGTCTCTTCCGTCGACGTAATCACCGCCCTCACCGTGCTCCACGCGCATGCCTCCGTTGAAGGTGTCGTTGCACTTAAGTGTATCAATATCCCCCCACTCGACCGCATGTCCGGCGAGGGTGACCTTGACGGTTTTGGTGTCACTGATGCAGTTGCCGGGGCAGGCACGGACGCAAGCCATGCACTTGTTGCAAAGCTTCGGACCGTCGTAAATGGGATCGGGCTCCAGCTCCATTTCGGTCAGTACGACGCCAATGCGCTGACGGGGACCGAATTCGGGTGTCAGGAGCATCTTGCTGTAGCCGATCTCACCAAGTCCCGCAAGATATGCCGCGATGCGCAGATGGATCATGACGTCGGGGGCAGGGAGTTCTTCGCGAACAGGGACGCTGAAATCCTTTTTCTGCACGCCTTGGTTATCGATGCCGCGCCAATCGCTCTGGTGACCGATCGGGATCGCTTCATATCCCTCGTCCTCGATGTGTTTGCACAGATTGATGACGGTCATGGGGATGTAGTTATAGGTGAGTCCGCCGTAGCCCATTGCGGAGTAGTTGCTGAAGAAGGTACCCTCCTCAATGCCGCGTAGGGATCCACGCATGACGCGAAAGCCCATAACGATCATGCTTTTTGCTTCGGGCATAATGTATCGGGGATCCATTTCCTTGGGAGCTCCCTCAAAGCGATCCATGGAAGCAATGCCCACCAGATCGGCGCCAAGGCTTTTTGCCAATGTTTTTAATTCTTCTTTCGTCATCTGTTTGCTCCTTTCAAGCGATGTTTGTTTTCATTATATCATCGCGATGGCGTTTTATCAATCCATAAAACACTGCATTTTTTATAAATTTCGCTCATGTTCTTGCTTTTTGACAGGAAATATGGTATATTGTTTTATAGATTTGGATTTTTCGGAGGAACGCATGGAAGATGTTGATTTTTGGGTTGGCACAGTTGCCTTTGCCTATCACAGAAGCTATCCGCCGCGGCATCTTTTGCAGATGAAAAAACGCCCTCACCATGGGCTGACATTGGTACTGTCGGGAGAGCTTCGTATCAGCTATGCCGACGGAGAGCGTACCGTCGCGCGGGCGCACGATATTCTGATACAGCATCGGGGAGATGATTATCTTCTGGAAACACCCGCCGAGATAGGGGCGGAGTATATTGTGATTTCCTATCTGGCAGAGCCGGAGGAAATTCCTGTGGAGCTGATGCCGGAGGGACCTGTTTATACGCCTGTGCATCAACGCCGCTATACAGATGCGTTTGAACGCGCTGCAAAGGTATACGCCGCGCGCGGTGTTTGTACCGCCGCACTTTTGCGCGCACTGGTACAGCAGATTCTCTGTAATCTGATACGGGAATACCGTACCGAACCGTTAGGATCTGCCGATGATCCTGCCGCATGCGCAAGGCGCTATATCGAAACGCATTTTGACCGTGCACTGACTGCAAAGGAGATTGCACGGCAGTCATGCAGTTCGGTTTCGTATCTGCGCATTCTCTTTCGAAGGGCGTACGGTGATTCTCCCATGCATTATCTCAATCGCATCCGCATCGAGCGCGCCAAAGAGATGCTATCCAGCGACCTGTTCCGCATTGACGAGGTCGCCACCGCCTGCGGTTTTCAGAACGTCTATTACTTCAGTCGCGTGTTCAAGAGCTTCACGGGCGTTCCGCCGGGGAAATATTGAATGGGCATACAAAACTAACGACTTTCTCCGGTTCGCATACAGTTTTGTGCACGCTTTTTCAAAAGCTTGCGCAGTGGAGTGCACGAAGCTTCCTCCGTGGAAACGCTGATTAAATTAACCTAAAGCTCCCTCATCCGTCTGCCCTCGGCTGACGGATGAGGGAGCTTTTCAATATTGATTTTATCATTGCTTCCATGGGAGTGGAAATCGGACAACCTCGGGTTCCCCGCCTCCTCGCCGTCCGCAGACTGCGAATTTTTCTTTACTGCGTTTTTTTCATAATTATTTTTCTTTTCGCGTATAGTGGAATAAAAAACAGCGGGAGGAAAAAGGTGAAAGATACAAAAAATCTGCGGCCGGACACGCAGGGGCTCTCTGACGAGGAGGTTTTGCATTCACGGCGGGAGTACGGCGCGAACGTGCTGTCGCGCAAAAAAAGGAAAAGCTTTTTACGGCAATTTTTGTCGAATCTGAACGACCCCATCATCCGCATTTTGCTGGGGGCACTGGTGATCAATCTGCTCATGATGTTTCGGGACGCCGATTGGGTGGAAACGATCGGCATTGCCGTGGCGGTGTTTCTTG
>JAFTPJ010000166.1 GCA_017463405.1 Clostridia bacterium | reverse complement strand
GCTGACCTTAGTACGAGAGGACCGGGTCGGACGCACCTCCGGTGCACCAGTTGTTCTGCCAAGGGCATAGCTGGGTAGCCGCGTGCGGTTTTGATAAACGCTGAAGGCATCTAAGCGTGAAACATGCTTCAAGATGAGATATCCCTCCTAACTTGATTAGGTAAGGTCACTTGCAGACTACAAGTTTGATAGGTCGGAGGTGTAAGCACAGTAATGTGTTCAGCTGACCGATACTAATAGACCGAGGGCTTGAACTTCCAGGTTCAAGATCTACAGAATTCGAGTTTCGCTTTTACTCTTCTTCCTTTTATTCGGTTTTCTATGGTCGTAAGGATTAGCAAAGCACGGCATTGATCCGTGCTTTTTGTTTTTTCGAAAAGATTATAAAAAAAGCTACGCCGATGATCATTCGATCGGCGTAGCTTTTTATTGTGGATTGATCCAGGAATGGAGCGTCCAGCTTCCGTTGCTGTACTCAAAAATTGCAACGGTACAATTGGAGCAGCGAATGGTATCGTGGTGCAATTCCGTTTTCAAAACGGTGGAGAGCATCATACGCAGCCAGCCTGCGTGAGAAAAGGCGGCAACTGTTTCAGCGCTATAAGCTTCGATAAGATGCATAAATTCTTGCACGCGTGCGCGCATCATATCCCGGTTTTCTCCACCAAACGGAGTAAAATCTCTGTTTTTTACGGTTACAGTTGTTGGGGGGAGTCCGCTGAGACTTCCGACGTTATATTCCCGTAAAAGCGGCGTTTCCATGTAGTCTATCCCCGGGCAAGCTGTTTCCGCTGTCTGTTTGGCGCGCAGGAGATCGCTTGTGTAAATACGGTCAAAGTGGATGTGCTCAAGCAAGGGGCGGATTCCTTTTGCATCTTCAAAGCCCTTTTCGGTCAAGGTGACCTGTGCCCAGCCGGTATATAGTTTGGCTTGATTGTTTTCACTCTCTCCATGGCGAATGACGTATAGTTTCATACTGCGCTCCTTTTTTGCAATATATTCATTATAACATATCCGCATGAGAATTACAAGGTCTTGCGGATAAAAATATCTTCTTGCAAACGCGGTGCAGATATGTTATAATATAAAAAAGGATGCATATGGAGGAATCTGTGATGACGATTATCACCTTGACATTGAATCCCGCATTTGACGTGCACTGTCACGTTAGGGATTTCAAGCCGTATCGCGAAAATCTTGCGACCGTGATCTCGCGGGACGCGGGAGGAAAAGGTGTGAATATATCACGCGCACTGACGAAAAATGGCGTGGACAACACGGCTCTTGTGGTGTTGGGCGAGGAGAATGCGGCGGATTTTCAACGCGCGCTGGCGGCGGACGGAATGACGTGGCGTGAGATCACGGTGTCGGGGCGGATTCGCGAGAATATTACCGTTCATACCGATACGGCGGAGGAGACGCGCATCAGCTTTGCGGGCTTTGAGACCGATACCAATCTTTTGGAGCGTGTTCGGGAAAGCCTTGCGGAAATAGATCTTTCCCAGTGTGTTCTGACGCTTACGGGACGGATTCCCGATGGACTTCCGATGGATGACATCAAGCGATTTTTGGTAGAATTGCATGCACACGGCACGCGTATTGTGATTGATTCCAAGTCTTTCTCACTTGACGATCTGATTGAATGCCGTCCGTGGTTAATCAAGCCAAATGAGGATGAGATTGCAGACTATATCGGTCGGGAGAACTGCACGGTTGCGGAACTTACGGATACCGCGAGGGGATTGTATCGCGCGGGTGTTGAAAACGTGATGATCAGCCTCGGTGGAAAAGGTGCGATGCTTGTATGTGCGGAAGGACTGTTTGTAGCGACGCCGCCGACGGTGGAGCCGCTATCCACTATCGGTGCGGGAGACAGCTCGATCGCGGGTTTTCTTGCCGCGAAAAAGATGGGGAAGGATGCGGCAGAATGTCTTCGTACGGCGGTAGCTTACGGAACTGCTGCTTGTCTGACAGTTGGGACGAAGCCTCCTTGCGCGGAGGACGTGACGCGAATTTTGAAAGAAATCCGTTGCTTTGCTTACACTTGACAAGCACGAAAAAACAAGGTATAATATTGATATTAACAACAAAAAGGAGAAACGAATGAAGATTGCTGTCATCGGCTGCGGACGGTGGGGTTCGCTGATCACGTGGTATCTTGATCGCTTGGGGCATGAGGTTACGCTCTACGGTCGGGTTGGCTCGAAGCATATGCAGGGATTTCTTACAACGCGGAGCAATGATCTGTTGACGCTACCCGTAAGTGTTACGCTGTCGACTGATATTGCATGTGTGACGGATGCCGAGACGATCATTGTATCGATCGATTCACAAGGCTTACGCCGCCTTTTTGAACAGGAGCTGCGTCCGTTGGAATTGAAAAACAAGATCTTTGTGCTTTGCATGAAGGGGTTGGAGATTGGAACGGGAAAGCGTTTGTCCGAGATCGTGGAGGAGAGCTCTGATTCCTCCAACCGCGTGGCGGTATGGATCGGTCCGGGACACGTTCAGGAATTTTACGCCGGGATCCCGAATTGCATGGTTATCGACAGTGGTGATGATGAAACCAAATCGAGACTTGTGGAGGCGTTTTCGGGCGATTTGATCCGTTTTTATTATGGGCAGGATCTTATTGGAAACGAGATCGGCGCGGCGTCGAAGAATGTTATTGGTATTGCGGCGGGGTTTCTGGACGGTATGGAGCTTTCAACGCTCAAGGGGGCGTTGATGAGCCGTGGAACAAGGGAAATCTCACGGCTGATCGAAGCATTGGGCGGCAATTCCGTGTCAGCCTACGGACTTTGCCATCTCGGAGATTACGAGGCGACGGTGTTTTCACCCTATTCGCACAATCGTAGTTTTGGTGAAAAATTTGTGCGTGGTGAGGAGTATCACGAGCTGGCGGAGGGGTATTTTACCGTGCAAGCGTTGCATGAGATGGCGGAGCGGATGCACGTAGAGCTTCCCATTTGCGAGGCGGTGTGGCGCGTGCTGTACTGTGGGAGCGACGCACGCGAGGAGATCGGAAAGTTGTTTCATCGGAGTCTGAAGAAGGAGTTTTAATGCACTTTGTTCGCATATTCCCATAGGAAAAGTCTTGATCAACCTTTTGCAAAAGGTTGCGATTTCCCAAGGCGGTGCCTGGGTCGCCCCTCGGAAGGAGCGAATTTCCTTTTGCGGCGTTTCTTTTTGTTAGCTTTTTTGCGTTACACCTCTTTCTTGCAAAGCAATAGCGGCTGATAAGTTTTATCTTATTTGAGATCAGCATGCCCCTTTTATGGAAAGGAGTCGGAATGAAAATATTTGATTCACACGCCCATTATTTTGATGAGCGTTTGGAAAAGGAATATAAGGGAGGCGCGGAGGCGCTCCTGCGGTCGATCATGCCCGATCCCGTGGACAAGATTGTCAATGTCGGCACCAACTGCGACACGTCTCGTGCGGCAATCGCGCAGGCGGCGCGCCATGCAGGTATGTACGCTACGGTCGGGATTCACCCCGAGGATTGCCATTTTTTGACTGATCCCGATGCAGCGCTGGCAGAATTGCGTGCATTGCTCGGAACTGCGCAGACACGCGCCCGGGATAAGATCGTGGCGATCGGGGAGATCGGGCTGGACTACCACTGGCAATCCTACGACAACGGGCACATCCCCATGAATAAAAGTAAACAGGCGTATTTCTTCCGCGCACAAATGTCTTTGGCGGAGGCGCTGGGAATGCCTGTAGTGATCCACGACCGTGAGGCTCACGGTGATTGTTTTGAGACCGTGCTTGCGTACCCGAATGTGCGCGGCGTTTTTCACAGCTACAGCGGCAGTGCCGAGATGGCGCGCGAGCTGGTCAGGCGGGGGTGGTACGTCTCGTTTGCGGGTCCCCTGACCTTTAAGAATGCAGAGCGCGTACGCGAGGCGGCAAGAGCCGTTTCGCGCGACCGTCTGCTTGTCGAAACCGACGCGCCCTACATGGCACCGCACCCGATGCGTGGGCAGATGAACCACTCGGGCTTGCTCGTGCACACCTTGGCGGTATTAGCTGAAATTTGGGATTGTACCCCCGAAGAAGCCGCAGCAATCACCGCAAAAAATGCTGAAATGCTCTTCCAAATCGGCTGAAATGTGCAAGTTGCACAAAAACAGGCGCTCGAATTTTACGTTTGGTCGGTTGAAAAGTTGAAAAAGACTCTTGAAAAAAATCGCTGAATATTGTATAATAAAAGAAACCCGGCGAAAAATCGTTGCCGGAGATTATACGAAAGGTACAAAAAGGTTTACTACAATGGCTAAGATTGAAACCAAAAACATCAGAAATGTCGCACTGCTCGGTCATGGCGGCTCCGGAAAGACGTCTCTGGCGGAAGCAATGCTTTATATTACGGGAGAGACCGACCGCTTGGGTAATGTCGGAGCGGGCAATACGGTTTGCGATTACGATCCCGAGGAATCCGCGCGTCATATTTCCATTTCGGCGTCGCTGGCTCCCATGATGTGGAAGGATGTCAAGATCAATGTCATTGATACCCCCGGCTATCTCGATTTTTCGGGTGAGGTCGCGCAGGCTCTGCGCGTTGCCGACAGTGCGATCATCGTGGTCGACGGTAAGGCAGGCATCGAGGTCGGTACAGAGCTCGCCTGGGATGCTGCGGAGGCAGCCAATCTCCCCCGCGCGTTCTTCATCAATAAATTCGACGACAACGAGGCGAGATTCGCTCGCGTGCTGGATTCCTTGCACGAAACATTCGGTAAGCACGAATGTCCCCTGACCATTCCGATGGTCAAGAACGGTGAGGTCGTGGGTGCAATTGACTTGATCGACCAGAGCGCACACGTCTTTGATAACAACGGACGTCACAGCGTGGAGATCATTCCCGACGAGTCCATGGAGGCGGTTGAAAAGTTCCGCGATATGCTCATGGAAGCAGTTGCAAGCACCGATGAGGAGCTGATGATGAAGTACTTCGAGGGCGAGGAGATCACGCATATGGAGGCGATCAACGCCGTCCACGAGGGTATCATTCACGGCGATATCGTTCCCGTATTCTGCGGTGCAGCTACCAAACTGTGGGGCGTATGGACGATGCTGGACAAAATTTCCGAGTCCTTCCCGCGCCATACCGCAAAGAAGGAGGAGCTACTGGCGGACGGCGATGCAATGGAAATCGCTCCCGACGGCGAGCCCGCAATCTTTGTGTTCAAAACCGTTGCCGACCCGTTTGTCGGTAAGATGTCCTTCTTTAAGGTCATGAACGGCAATATCAAGCGCGATCAAATGCTGAAAAACAACACCACGGGCGACAACGAAAAGTTGGCGCACATCTACGTGGTTAAGGGCAAGAAGCAAACCGAGGTCGACGAACTTGCCTGCGGCGACATCGGTATGGTTGCAAAGCTCAACAATACCAATACCAACGACACCCTCACTTGGAACAAGGCTTTCAGCTATGCACATATCGAGTACGCAACGCCGTATCTGACAAAGGTGATGATCCCCGTCTCCAAGGGAGACGAGGGTAAGATATCGCAGAGCATTGCAAAGATGGTCGAGGAGGACTACACCATCCGCTTTGAAAACGACGCGGAGACCAAGCAACTGTTGATTTTCGGCTTGGGCGACGTGCATCTGTCGGTGCTGGCGGCAAGACTGAAATCTCGCTTCGGACTCAACGTCCGCTTCGATACGCCCACTGTGGCATACCGTGAGAAGATCACGAAGAACGTCGACGTTGAGGGCAAGCACAAGAAGCAGAACGGCGGCTCGGGTCAGTACGGACACGTCAAAATGAAGTTCGGACCCGGCGAGGGCGAGGGACTGACCTTTACCGTATCCGTCGTCGGCGGTACGGTTCCGAAGAACTTCTATCCCGCAGTTGAGAAGGGTGTGCAGGATTCCATGCAGAAGGGCGCTTACGGTTACCCGATGGTATGCATGGCGGCTGATTTGTACGATGGTTCTTATCACGCGGTCGACTCGGATGAGCTTTCCTTCAAGACCGCCGCATCGCTGGCGTATAAGAAGGCGCTGGAGCTTGCAGGTCCCGTTCTTCTTGAGCCCGTGGGCGACATGAACATCACCGTTCCCGAGTCGCTGGTGGGTGATGTGATGGGTGACCTCAATAAGCGCCGCGGAAGCGTTATGGGCATGGAGGCCTCCTCCAAGAAGGGCTACACCGTGGTTCAGGCAGTCGCTCCTAAAGCAGAGCTTGCCGATTATCCGATCACACTGCGAGCAATGACGCAGGGACGCGGCTCGTTTGAGTTTAAGGTAACGGGCTATGACGTTGTTCCCGCAAATATTACCGCAAAGGTGATTGCCGAGAACAAGGCTGAATAATTGTTCGATACGAAGCGCCGCAGATGCAATTTG
>JAFTPJ010000018.1 GCA_017463405.1 Clostridia bacterium | reverse complement strand
TCGACCTCATTAGATGATTCAATCGAAAACAGAAAATGCTGTGCGGTGATGCGCATTCGAGCAAGCTCCGATTGACGGTCTGACATCGAGGTTGGAAGGCTGTTGTAGATGATGTTGCGGTGCTCCCATTCACGAAGGACAGGAAAGTCGATCCCGCGGCGGTCGCGCATGGTGACGCGATTCTGCGCGCATGCGTTGCAATCGGCAATCTCCTTGATAACACACTTTTCCAGCGTCATTAAGGGAATTCTGCCATACACGATCAGTGACGTATCACCGCCGACGTCGCGCGCCTGCGGAAGCGTCAACTCGGGAGAGAGGATCGTGGAATGTATTTCCAGATTCTCAAGGCTGCGTACGGTTTCGCTGTTCGTGACATTGAGACGAAAATCGCCCTCGGGGATCAGTCCTACGTCGCGCACGAGCGACAGATGTCCGAGATTGCCGACGAGTGCGTGTGTTATGCCCGCATGTTTGGCGGTGTCGAGCATGCCTCTTACCGTGGAGAGGTCGCGCTCGAAGATTACGGGGGGTAAAACGATACCGTCTGTTCCGTCGCACTCCTTGCCGAGCGGCAGATAGATGCGATCGAAAAATGCACGTGCCGCAGATGTGATCTGTTCGGGTGTATAGAATCTTGCGGTACGGTACGTGCCGCGTGTTTGTATCGGCTTTTGTGTTCCGTACGGCAGTATTTCGTGCGTGGTGGATGTCAAGGTGCCTTCCTCCCATGCGGCGATCGCGCGACGGCGAAGATCGTTCAATCGGGAGAGCGGAAGCATCAGTCCGTCCTCAAGCTCTGCCGAAAAGCGCTCGATTACATACGGTGTGCCGCCGAGCTTGGTCAGATTACGCTCTACCGTTTCGCGCGAGAGCGGTGCGTTGACGGCAATCTCGGGAACGTCACCTGCGACGGTGACGGTGCGGTGTCCGTCCGAAACGGTCAACGTCATCGGGTTTTGTGCCGAAAGCGTCGCAGAGAAGCGGAGCGGGATTTTTTTGGTGATACCGCGGAAGGGATCGGCGGCGCGGGATTGTGCCTTGTCGCTGTCCGATCGGATACCGAGCATTTTACGGTCGATCGTTTCGCGGAAATAGCCGTCGGTAAAGCCGCTGCGAGAAAAGGCATCGGCAAGCGCACGCATCTCGTCGGGGGTTGCTGCGCGACGCTCATCCAACAGCGTACGCCAGATGCGTGCGGTGTCGCGGACGTATTCGGGGGATTTCATACGTCCCTCGATTTTGAGCGACGCAACGCCGCTTTCGATCAACGTGGGGACGTGTGCGGCAAGCGAAAGATCCTTAAGCGACAGAGGATACGGATTGCATTTTTTATTGCACGTTGTGCAGGAATAGGGCAGACGGCAGGGCTGTGCACACTCGCCGCGGTTGCCGCTTCTTCCGCCGACGAGTGAGGAAAACAGGCATTGCCCCGAGTGACTGACGCAAAGTGCCCCGTGGATGAACATTTCAATTTCGAGCGGAGATTCATTGATGGTTGCGGCAAGATCCTTTGCGGGGCTCTCACGCGCGATGACCATGCGTGTGAATCCGAGATTTTTCAATTGGTGCGCCATCTGTGCGTTGTGTCCCGACATCTGTGTGCTGGCATGCAACTCCAGAGAGGGGATCGCGCGGTGGATCGCGGCGGCTCCTCCAAAATCGGCAACAATCAGGGCATCCACGCCGATCTCTGCCGCCTTGCGCGCGGCATCGACAAAGGCGGAAAGCTCCTTGTCCGTGACCAGTGTGTTGAGCGTCAGATAGATCTTGACACCGTACGCATGTGCGCGCAAAACGGCGGAGCGCAATGCGTCTCCGCCGAAATTATGTGCATTCATTCTTGCGTTGAAGGCTGAGCCGCCGAGATAAACGGCGTCAGCGCCTCCTTCGATTGCCGCGTCCAGTGCTTCGGGCGAGCCCGCAGGGCAGAGGAGCTCCGGCAAACACTTATTCAAAAGATCAGACATCGCTGAAGGTCAACAGATCGAACATATTGCCGATGTGGCTCTTGGACTTCTTTTTGTTATCCTCGGCGGGAACAGGTTCTGCCGCAGGTGCCTCATTTGCTGCAGGCACGGGAGCCGTAGGCTGAACAGGAGCGGGTGTGGGCTCCTCCGCGGGGATGGATGGGAGCTCGTCGAAAGCAGAAATCTGAGCAGGCTCCTCATCGGGCTTTTTGAAGGGCTTGGGAACGTACTTGGGTTTTTCCGCAGATGCGGGTGCGGGTGTTGCCGAGAGCGAGGCACGGTCGAGGATGGAGCGCATCACACTTGCATCCTGACGCAGGCGATCCAGCTCCTCCTGCATGCTTTCGATGGTTTTTTTAAGCTTTTCGTTTTCTCCTGCAAAGCGGAACGCATCCTTTTCGACCTTTTTGAACGCCTCCTGCATGGCGATACGCTCCGAGCAATAGGAGAGCGCACAGAGAACAGCCGCCTCATTTTTTGTGCAACGAGGGCTCTTGAGATTGATATCTCTCATACGGCGATCCAGCATACCGACGATGTTTTCTACCTCGTCGGGCGATGCATCGCTGATGATGTTCAATTCCATGTCCGCAACGGTAATACTGTACTTTTGTTTCATAGTCTGACCCATGAATCCTTTCTTTCCCGCGAAGGCTTGACGCGGGAGTTTTTTCTTTGCTATCATACGCAAACGGTGCATGATATACTTATCCATATATATTATACAATAAAAAAATGCAAAAGAAAAGGGGTTTTTCAAAAAAAAATAATAAAAATTCCGATTTTTTATTCCAAAACGAAAAAAGTAATGAAAAAACGCCTGACAGACGCCCGTTTGAGGATTTTCGTACGAGCTTTTGAAGTTTTATTCAAAAAACACTTGCAAAAACGGGATATGTATGTTAAAATAAAGAAAGAAGAACAAACAGAGGAGATAGGAGCATGTTTGTGATTGAGCTTGCGGGAGTCCGCATCGGGATTGACAACCGTTATCCCTTTATCGAGCGCCAATGCCGTGCTTTTTTGTGTGAGGGCGAGGCTGCGGCGTTTACCGTTCGTGCGTCGTCGGATGATATTCTGGAGGAGTCCAACCATGGGGAGTTTTCCGATGCGTATTGCGAAAGCATTTGTCTGTATCGCCACATCTGCGAAAAAATTGCGGATTACAACGTGTTTCTGATGCACGCCTCGGTCATTGAGGTGGATGGTCGCGCGTATGCGTTTTGTGCCAAGAGCGGCGTTGGAAAATCTACGCACACGCGACTTTGGATCAAGAATATCCCGCACGCGCGGGTTCTCAACGGAGACAAGCCGCTTCTCAAACTGGAGGATGACGGCAGTGTGACCGCATTCGGGACGCCGTGGAACGGTAAGGAAAACTGGGGCGAAAATATCTCGGCGCGGCTTGCGGGAATTTGCTTCCTTGAGCGCGGTGTGAAAAACGCCATTCGTCCCGCCGATGAGGAGGAGATCATTCCGCGGTTGAGCCATCAGCTCTATTTGCGCGGCTCGCGCGAGTCGGTCAATCGTCGCTTGATGATGATGGATGCGTTGGTGCGCGCAGTACCTTATTACGTACTGGCATGCACGATCTCCGACGAGGCTGCGCTTTTGTCCTATCGGACGATGAGCGGAGCACAAGAATAATGGATTGAGAGGAAAGAACAATGCAGATAAACAAGGATTTTACGATTCAGAAGGTAGGGGCGTCCTACGTGGCGGTTCCCGTGGGCGAGACCAGCAAGACCTTTCACGGTATGGTTCGCTTGAACGAGACGGGGGCTTTTTTATGGAAGCAGATGGCAGGGAAGGATTGCACCGAGGCGGATCTGGTGGACGCATTGCTCGGTGAATACGACGTAGCACGTGAGATCGCGGAGCGCGATGTGCACCGCGTGGTCGAGCAACTCAAGGAGAACGGCATTCTGGTATGAGCGAGCAGCAGTACAGCAACATCAAGGAGGAACTGCGGGAAAACGGTGTGTACGTCAGCACAACGGTCGGTACGAGTATGCGGCCGATGCTGCGAAACCGACGCGACCGCATTGTACTGGTTCCCGTTGGTAAGGAGCGGCTGAAGAAATGGGATCTTCCCATGTATCTCCGCGAGGATGGGAAGTACGTGTTACATCGGATCATCGACGTCAAGGATGACCACTACGTCATTCGCGGTGATAATACCTACATGAAGGAATATGTCAAGGATGAGCAGATTCTGGGGTACGTTACCGAGTTTTATCGCGGAAATCGGCATGTTTCCACCGATGAAAAGAGGTATCGCAGATATGCGGCGTTCTGGCATGCGATCTATCCAGTGCGCGTGCCGTTCCATAAGCTGCGCATGCTGGCATCGCGCGTGAAGAGATTTTTGAAGAAGAAATAAGATTTATGGGGAAGGGGGAGGCTTCTTGAAAGAAGGCTCCCCCTTCCCCAAGCCCCGTCCTCTCCAAGAATTTTTCAAACAGGCGCGGCGACAAGGCGCAAGCTTTGAAAGCATGCGCTTGCCGCCGCGTGTGCTTCGCACAGTGATATGATGGGGCAATCCAATTTTGATAAAAGGAGAATTATGATGGAACCAAAGGATTACGTAGTTACAAAAATCGAGGGAGAATACGCGTATTTGCGCGAGATGAACGGCATGAGCGACACGGAGTTGTTCATCGCACTGGCGCTTTTACCGTCGGGCACTGATGTAGGCAGCAAATTGCACTATGAGATGTTGGAATACACGTTGCTGTAAAAATAAAAAAATCAAAAAGTTACCTAACAAAACCGAAGCTTTTCCGACTGTATGGGTGAGAGCATTCATGAATCGTTTTCAAACGGAGTAAACAAATGAAAAAAGAAGAATTGCCGAAATTGCTGAATCGCAGTTTTTTGGATGACCTATACGGATACTGTTATCGGCGCACGTCCGACTCGCACGAGGCGGAGGAGCTTTGCTCGGAGATCGTTTTTGCTATCGTTAAAGCGGGGAACCGAGAGAGCGAGATTGCCGACGCTGTTTCCTTTGCGTGGAAAATCGCGCACAACGTGTATGCCGATTACGCAAAGCGACGCCGTGTGCGCTCGGAGCGCATGATCTCGGACGATCCGCATGAGATTTTGATCAATATTGCGGAAGAGGACGATAGCGAGCAGCGTCGTGAGGACGGGGAGAGATTACAGCAGGTGCTGCGGGAGATCTCTTTTCTGTCGCGTGCGTATCGGCGCGTGATGATATGGTATTATCTTGATGGGCTTCCGATTGCGGAGATTGCTTCGCGCCTCGGAATCACACAGAATACGGTGCGTCAGCGGATGTTTTCGGCAAGAAACACGATCAGAAAAGAGGTAACGAATATGGATTACAACCAAAAAAAGCCTGTGGGCTTGCAGGACGTTGATTTATGCATTATCGGAACGGGAAGTCCCGCTTGGGGCGATCCGCGTGAGGTTTGTGACCGTTTGCTTTCCCGACACGTTGTTTGGCTTTGTCGCAAAAAGCCGATGAGTGCCGCTGAAATTTCCAAAGAGCTTAATATGCCGATGGCATACGTTGAGGAAGAACTGGAGATTCAGAGCAAAGGGAGAAATGGGCAATACGGTATGCTACGCAAAACCGAAAGCGGACGGTATGCGATCAACTTCGCCTTGCTGGATGAAAAAGAGATCACAAGAGTGAGGGAGATTTATGCGTCATATTTACCGTCGGTGTGTGACAGAATTGCAAGCTACATCGAGGCGCACAAGGAAGAATATCTGGCGTTCCCGTATCTGAATCACCGCGTGGATCTCAATCTGATTCTTTGGCAGCAGGTGTTCAACATGGCATCGCGCTTTGAATCAAAGGTCAAGGATGCCTTGCAGACGACCTGCTTTGCGGATGCGTTGAAGGCTGACCGCCCGTTCAGTGTGTTTGGTTACCGTGTGATACCCGGTGAACGCTCGTGGGGCTGCGGTTGTGACGGTATCAATGCCTATAATATCTGCGGATATGAGAACGTCCGGTTGACAAATATTTACATCACGCGGATTCGCAAGCATTTTTCTTGCGGATGGGATATTTCCCGGGACGGTGCGATCCAGATGGCGATCCGTGCCGTAAACGGCTTGCCTGTATCCTCGCTTTCCGAAAAAGAGAAGGAATCCGCGGCAAAGGCGGTAGAGTGCGGATATTTGTTGCGCGAGGGCGAGATGCTGTACACCAAGATTCTGACACTGGATGCAACGTATGAGGAGTGCCTTTTTGATATTACCAAGGGTTTGGACGAGGTCTTTCGAGAGGATGCCGCGCGTGTTGCCGAGGAGATGGCGGTCGCGATTCGCGAGATTCTCCCCGAGTATCTCATGTCGGATTGGTGGCTGGTCAATATGCTGGCAAATCAACCTATGTTTGATACTTTGGTGGAGGCGTTGATCGGGCGCGGCTTGTTAACGCCGCCCGAGGACGGCATCGGTGCCGAGGGGTGCTGGATGATTTTGAAAAAATAATACGAAAAGGAGGCGCATTTTCGGATGTGCCTCCCTTGCTTTTTTTGAAAAGCGCTTGCAATTTCAGGGTTTTTTTGATACAATATGAATATGGAATGAAAGCATTTTCAAATGAAAGGAATATGAAATATGGTATTGGAAAACGGACGCCCCACGTCATGTGATGGACGTGAGGCAAGAGAGATACGTACGTATGATTTGTTGGATTCGCTTGGGATTGCGTATGCGCGCGTGGATCATGAGGCGGCGGAAACGATGGAGATCTGCCGAGGAATCGATGAGGCGCTGGGAGCCACCATTTGCAAAAATCTGTTTTTGTGCAACCGGCAGGGAACGGTATTTTATCTTTTGATGATGCCCGGTGACAAGGTGTTCAAGACCAAGGAGCTTTCGGCGCAGATCAGCTCGGCGCGGCTGTCCTTCGCATCCCCCGAAAAAATGCTGGAGTATCTGGATATCCGTCCGGGGGCTGTGAGCGTGATGGGGTTGATGAATGATAAGCAGAATGCGGTGCAGCTGCTCGTCGATGAGGACGTTCTCGCGGGAGAGTACGTCGGCTGTCATCCTTGCGTTAACACCGCAAGTCTGAAGCTGAAAACCGCAGACGTATTTGAAAAATTCCTGCCCGCGGTGGGGCATTCCGTCTACCGTACGGTGCATTTGGTTGGAGAAGAGGCATGAAAGAGATGCAGGTGCATCCCATTCCTCCATTGTATGATACGGAGAGTCGCGTGCTGATACTGGGGAGCTTTCCCTCGGTGAAATCACGCGCGGAGGGCTTCTTTTACGGGCATCCGCAAAATCGCTTCTGGCGCGTACTGGCAGGGGTCTTTGAAGATGATGTTCCAACCACGGTTGATGAAAAGCGTGCATTTCTTGTACGTCACCACGTAGCGCTTTGGGATGTGATCGCGTCCTGCGAGATTACGGGCTCATCCGACAGTTCGATCCGTAGCGTTGTGCCGACCGATCTTATGCCGATTCTCGCAAGTGCTCCGATCGAGCGCATTTTCGTCAATGGAAAAACGGCGGAGAATTACTTCCGCCGTTTTCAAAAGCCGATATTGGGAAGGGATGCAATTTGTTTGCCGTCCACCAGTCCCGCTAACGCGACGAAAAGCCTGTCTGCGCTGATTGACGCGTGGCGCGTGATCGTTGATCAGAAATAACGGCAGCGCGCTTCGGTTAAGCTCTCCTCTGCGGGAAGCACGGGGATGTATTCCAATCCGCACGTGCCGTTGTAGCCTGCGCGGTCGATCGCATCGAAAATGTTTTTGTAATCGTTCTCGCCCATCCACAGCTCGTGCCGTCCGGGATGTCCCGCTGCGTGCAAATGCGCGATGCAGTCGAGATTGGTTGTGACAGTGGGGATGACGTTGCCCTCGGTCACCTGCTGGTGGTAGATGTCGTAGACGATTTTGACCAATGGGTGATTCGCCTCGCGGACAAGCTCGAACGCCTCTTTTGAGGTGGTCAGGTAGTAGCCCTTATGGTCAATCTTGGCGTTCAGTGGCTCAAGAAGCAGGATGATGCCGTATTCCTCGAGGATCGGCTTGGATTCTTCGATCGCTGCAAGGATTGAAGCGTGCTGTGCGTCGCGCGCCTCGCCTGTGTCCTGACCGACCTGCGTGATCAGTCGTGACGCGCCCAACCTGCGGGCTGCTTCACAGCTTTTACGCAAGCCATCCAAAAAGGCTTGGCGGTATGCAGGGGCGTTCATGCGAAATTCGGTGGTGCAGATGCTGCGCAGCTCTACGCCTGTGTCCGCACACGTTGCGCGCAGGCGGGCAAGGTCGTAGGGCTTCCACCCCCAAAGCTCCGCGCAATCGTACCCGATAGCGGAAATCTTGCGGATTGCTTCGCAAATATCAATATCCTTAAAAAAGCAGGGAAGAACAATATCCGGACGCATGGCGTTACCTCGTTTCGTGTTTGTTGGTCTTATTATAATACATATTCCTTGAATTTGCAACGGAAAAAACGACTTTTTTCTTGAAAAAGGAGAGGCCTTTGCGGGCGATCATCAGTCATCCGCCATTGTTCGCACAAAATTTCGTGGTAGTAATACATTGTTAATTCTAAAACTTTACGTTCGGATCACTCGCTAGGATCTTTCAAACCTCTGCCGAAGCGTCGCATACCCCGGTTTTTTCGTGCTGCATTTGCAAAAAAAGACTTGCATGAACCCACGCAAGCCTTTTTTGTTCGATTATTTTACCAAGCCCAGGAACTTGACAACGCAAAGAACGATGCCGATGATGCTGTACAGATCGATCAAGGAACCAACAATCCAGAAAATAATACCGATAATCGGAACCAAAGAAAGAACACCGATCAGAATGCTGAAAACAGCGATGAGAACGATGAAAATGACGAGCTGAATGATCAAAGAAGCAACATCCTTTTCCTTCACCTTAAACGGAGTGGGCCAAAGTGTCTTCAAGAGATCCATTGTAAAAACCTCCTTCCCAAATAATTCAAAGTCGTTCGCAGTACTTATCTTATGTACCGCCCCTTTATTTTAGCACAATGACAGCCGAAAGTCAAGTATTTTTGAAAAAAACCACTTACAAACATCGATTTACAACCCGTTTCTGTGCCGACGGCGAAATTCCGCGGGGGAGAGCCCTGTGTTTCGTTTAATCAGCTGCGCAAAGCATTTGGTATCAAGATATCCCACCGCCTCGGTGATCTGCGCAAAGGACATCCGCGTCTCGGTCAGCAGTCTGCAGGCGCGCATCACGCGGAAATTCTGCAGATAATGCACAAACCCCACGCCCGTATCCGACTTAAAGCGCTGGCTGATGTACGGGAGGCTGTAATTCATCTGCTTGGCGATGCTTTCCAGCGAGATCTGCTCCGCGTAATGCTCCGCGATGTAAGCTGTGATAAACGCGCTGATCTCGTGCTCCGTCGCGACACTTTGCACGCCGTCGATCTTGCGCATGGTCTGCAGCAAAATCTCCACCAGATAACAGCGGACCAGCTCGGTATACCCCGCCTCGCGCCGCTCCAGCTCCCGTCCGATGCATTCGATCAGATGAAGCACCTGCCCGTCCTCGTCGTGAAAGACCATTCTGGCGGGATTTTTGACCAATGCCTTCATATTGAAGTGCAGCAGATAGTGCTCCAGCACCATGCGCAGGTTTTTCGTTCCCTTGAGCGCGGGATCCAACAGCTCGGGCAAAAATAGGCAGTCGCAGTTTTCAAAGCTCCGCCCGCCGCATCCGCTGTAACAATGAAGGCTTCCGTAATCGACGATCAGATAATCCCCCGTCTTCAGAACCTCGGTAACGCCGTCCAGCGTGTGCTCTACACTGCCGTTCAGAATATAGCTCAATTCCAAAAAGGAGTGGCTGTGCATTCCCACCAGCCGATTGTTCCGGTGCGTCAGCAAAATGCATTTGTCACGCTCCAGATTGGCAAAGTGAAGCTCTCTGTCGGGTTCCCGATCTGTAAAAACCATAAAAACGCCCCCTGTTTTGCAAAAAATATCGGTTGATTTATTATAGCATATCCGATATACTATAGTCAATAGCAATTTTGATTTTTTCAAAAAGGAGAACGATCACATGATCAAGCAAGCAAAATGGATTGCATCACCGACGCCGTCGGATGTTGCCGCCGATTTTCAAAAGGGCGTTTCCTTGACAAAGCCCGTCAAAAAAGCGACGCTGTCGGTCACCTCAATGGGAAACTACGTCGCAAAAATCAACGGCACCCGCGTCACCGACGCCGTGCTGACGCCGGGATGGACAACCTACAAGCGTCGCGTACAATACCAGACCTACGACGTGACCGCGCTCCTTTCTGACGAAAACCGCATTTCCGTCAGCGTTGGAAACGCTTGGGCCGTCGGTACGATCGGCATCGGCGGAAACCGTTATTACTATAAAAACACCTCTTTGATCGCGTCCCTCGACGTTACTTACGCAGACGGCAGCAAGGAGGTCATCATCAGCGATACCGATTGGGAGGTGTTCACCTCCTCTGTGCTCTACAGCGATATCTACAACGGAGAAATCTACGACACGACCGCACCCATCGAGCCTGTCGGAAACGCCGTTTTGTCCGACGTTACAACCAAGCTCGTTCCACAGGTGGGTGAGTGGATCCGCGAGCAGGAGCGCCTCTCCCCCGTCGAGATCATCCGCACGCCAAAGGGAGAGACGGTGATCGATTTCGGTCAGAATATGACGGGATACGTGGAGATTCAAATGCAAGCACCGCGCGGCGCGCGCATCGTGCTCCACCACGGTGAGGTGCTGGACCGTGACGGCAATTTCTACAACGCCAATTTGCGCAGCGCGAAAAGTGAAGCGGTATACGTCTGTAGCGGTGGGGAGGACGTCTTCAAGCCCTTGTACACCTTCTACGGCTTCCGCTACGTTCATCTGGTGGAATATCCGTTCGAGACGGTGGATCCCAATCTTTTCCGCGCAGTCGTCGTGCACTCCGACATGAAGCGCACGGGGCACTTCCGATGCGGTAACGAAAAGATCAATCAGCTCTACCACAACATCGTTTGGGGACAGAAGTCCAACTATCTCGACGTTCCTACCGACTGTCCCCAGCGTGACGAACGTCTTGGATGGACAGGAGACACGCAGGTGTTCTGCCGAACGGGCGCGATCAACTATGACGTAGAAAAATTCTTCAAAAAATGGATGGGCGACGTGGCGCTGGATCAACGCCCCGACGGCGGCATTCCCCACGTGGTTCCCTATTGCTTCCGCAGTCCCATCAAGGCATCCGCCGCATGGGCAGACGCCGCGTGCGTCGTTCCGTGGGAGATCTACCTCGCCTACGGCAACAAGGCACTCCTGAAGCAGAATTTCCCGATGATGAAAAAATGGGTGGAATACATGCACAACGACGGTCCCGAGGAATTTTTGTGGCTCGGCGGCGATCACTTCGGTGACTGGCTGGCAATGGACCACGGCGAGGACAGTTACGTCGGCGCGACCTCGACCGATTTGATCGGAAGCGCATACTTCGCGTACTCCACCTCGCTTCTGATCAAGGCAGGACACGTGCTCGGTTACGATATGACCGAATACGAGACGCTTTATCGGAACGTCGTTGCGGCATTCCGCAAGCATTATCTGCCGAACGGTGAGCTAATGCAGTATTCCGATCTTTTTGAGAAGGGACAAAAGAACCCGCCGTGCGAGACGCAGACGGCGTACGTTCTGATCCTGTATTTCGGTCTGTGCGAAGAGTGTGACCGCCGTCGTCTTGCCGACCGTCTTGCCGGGATGATCCGCGAGAACGGCACGCGCATGACCACGGGCTTTGTCGGAACGCCCTATTTGCTCCACGCGCTCACGGAAAACGGACATACCGATCTTGCATACGATCTGCTCTTCCAGGAAAAGACCCCCTCGTGGCTTTACTCGGTCAACCACGGTGCTACGACGATGTGGGAGCACTGGAACAGCCTGAAAGAGGACGGCAGCTTCTGGAGCACCAACATGAACTCCTTTAACCACTACGCCTACAGTGCGGTGTTTGATTGGATCTTTGGCAAGGCGATGGGCATCAATACCGTTGCGGATGCGCCTGCCTATCGGGAGATCACGCTCGCACCTCATCCCGACCGCCGTCTGGGCTTTGCCGAGACCTCGATCAATTCGCGCAACGGAACCGTTCGCTCGCATTGGTATTACAAGGGCGACGTCGTGTATTATGAATTCGACATTCCCGCAGGCGTGACCGCACACCTCACGCTCCCCTCGGGATATTCCGAGACGCTCACGGGCGGTACGTATCACTTTGCGGAATCAGCATTTTAACAGAGTCACATTATGAAAATCGGTGTATGCGCGCCCTTACCCGGTATTTATTATTTTTTACAAATCTATTGTGATCTCAAACTTTTGTATTATAATAAATACATCACACGAACTGAATAATCGGTATCGATAGATTCTTCCATAACGGGAGTACGGTCTCTTTTTTAGAATACTCCCATTCCGATTAGCTTGTGTGATAACAAATCATAGTTTGCGTTTTTCGATCCGAAAAACTACACAACAGAGAGAAAATAAAAAAGCGGTTAGTGAAATGCGAAAAATGCATTTGACTAACCGCTTTTTTACCTTTACCTGAACTCGGTTACGCCGTCCGCAAAATAGACGTGCGTACGCAAAATGGCGTAGGATTCCCGTGCGGGATCGCCCGAAAGGATACCAAGCCGCTCCTTTGCGGCGGTGACGAGCATTTCGGGATTGAGATGGTTTGCTTCTCCTGCCGATAATACTGCGCAAACGTGAATGGTATCCGTTTGCGTCGGGGTGACGCTGATCTCGCGGATTAAAGGAATCAGATCGATTTCCTTTTCTCCGGATTTGGTCTTTTTCGTCATGGTCAGCGGAGACGTCGTATAGAGCGACTGCATTGCCGCCGCCATTTCGGGTGTTGCACCCGTGAAACGCAGATCTATTTCGTATCTTGCCCAAGCAATGTCGTGAAATTTGGTAGTCGGCTCATATGCCTCCAGCACGCGCATTTCGTCGGTCAGATGGCGGTTGAGTCGCTCCATGACCTCCGCCCCCGTGATGTCACGGTCGACGCGCAGATCGATGAATTCACACTCACTTTCGGTTCCAACCGAGAGGGGAAGCCCGAACATGACCTTTGCATGTGGGTTGAAGCCCTGCGTGTACCACATTGGAATACCTGCACGTACCAGCACGCGAGAGACGGTGCGTTGCAAATCCAGATGCGAAATGTATTGCAGATCGCCGATCTTGCGGAATTTGATGCGGATGCTTTTGAAGCTTTCCAGCGGAATCCAATGCGGTGTTTCCGATTTCGGAGTGAGAGCGTCGGTTACCGAGATTTCATTGCCTTCCTCGCGTTTGCAGCCCGGACAGACCGCACGCACGCCTCCCAGCGCGTTTGCGCCGCACGCCGAACATTTTTCGCGGCAGTTGGGGGTGGTGCTTCCACGGTATGCGTTCTCACGCTCACGCAAGAAAAATTCCTTGCTGACACCGCAGTCGATGATGTCCCACGGCAGGATCTCGTCAAGCCCGAAGCGGCGATTGGCATAAAACGCAGGATCAATACCTGTGCGCTCGAATACCGAAAGCCATTTGTCGTAGTCGAAATACTCATCCCACGCATCAAAGCAGAAGCCCTCGCGGCAGGCAAGGTCCAGGGCATCGGAGAGACGTCTGTCGCCGCGTGCGAGCACCGCTTCAATGCGGGAAACTCTTGCGTCGTGGTGCTGATAGCGGATGTGCTTGCTTGTAATCTTGGTTTTGAGATATTCCTGCTTTTCTGCAAGCATTTCCATGGTGTCCTGTGCCTCCCACTGGAAGGGCGTGAAGGGCTTGGGGATGAAGCAGGAGACGCTGACCGTAACCTGCACGGGGCGGGAACGGTTTCGATTGGGGTTCTGATAAAAGGCATCGACCACCTTTTGTGCCAGAAGTGCGATCCCCTCGATGTCCTCGTAGGTCTCGGTGGGAAGACCGTTCATAAAATACAGCTTGACCGTATTCTTTTTCGCGTCAAACGCCACGTTGACCGCGCGCATCAGATCTTCCTCGCGTACGTTCTTGTTGATGACGTCGCGCAAGCGCTGCGTGCCTGCCTCGGGAGCAAAGGTGAGCGAGGACGAACGCACCGATGCGATGCGTTCCATCAATTCGCGGTTGAAGCTATCGACGCGCAGAGAGGGGAGCGAGAGGCTGACCATGCTGTCGTCGGTCCAGGAAAGGAGCTTGTCGCAAAGAGGCTCAAGTGCGGAGTAATCACTGATTGAGAGAGAGGAAAGCGAAATCTCCTCGTATCCCGTGGCGTCGTAAAGCTGCTTTGCCTGACGGTTTAGCACGTCCGGTGTTTTCTCGCGGACGGGACGGTAGATCATACCTGCCTGGCAGAAGCGACATCCGCGGATGCATCCGCGATAGACCTCCAGCATGATGCGATCGTGAACCGTTTCGATGTAGGGCATGACGACCCGGTCGGGGAAGTAAACCTTGTCAAGGTCCTTGATGATCTGCTTGGTTACCTTCTGCGGAATGTCGTCGTAGATGGGACAGTAAGCCTTGATTGTGCCGTCGTCATTATAGGTGACCTCGTAAAGCGAGGGGACGTAAACGCCTTGAATGGTTTTTGCCGCCTCGTGCAGAAAGTTCGCACGGGTATAGGTGCCCTCGTCCTTCATCCTGATGTAAAGACGCACGATTTCGGGGAGCATGTCTTCGCCCTCTCCGATGTTGAACAGGTCGAAGAAGTCTGCGATCGGCTCGGGATTGTAGGCGCAGGGACCGCCGCCGATGATGATCGGATCGTCCTCTCCGCGCGCAGAGGTACGTAGCGGGATTTTGGCAAGATCGAGCATATTGAGCACGTTGGTGTAGCTCATCTCGTATTGCAATGTAAAGGCGACAAAGTCGAAGCAGCGCAGCGGGTCTCCGCTTTCCAGCGCGGTCAGGGGCAGGTCGTACGCGCGCATCTTTTCCTGCATATCTACCCACGGGTCGTAGGCGCGTTCGCACCAAATGTCGGGATGCTCGTTGAGCGCACCGTAAAGCAGGCGGACACCGAGGTTGGACATTCCGATCTCGTACGTATCGGGAAAGCAGAAGGCAAAGCGCGCCTTGATCTGCGACTTGTCCTTCAATATCTGACCGAACTCACCGCCCGCATAGCGTCCCGGCTTTGAGACCGACTTGAGAATGGTGCTGTTCGGTTGCGTTTTGGTTGTTTGATTCATGATGGATAAAGACCTTTCTTTGGAAGGTTAATTTGTCTTCTGCAGACGCAACGTGCGCTTGTTGATTCTGACGCGGGTGACGATCAGGGAAGCGGATACGCAAACGATGTGATACGCCGCGATGAGAATCGGGGAAAGGTGTGTGAGCTGTGAGAGGAGACAGAGAAGAATGACAATCAGCGTACCGCAGGCGGAAAAGATCGCTTGCAGGCGGATGCCGAGTGCTTTTGCGTCCTCTACGCGCTTGGCGGCATGCAGGGGATAGACGATATCGGTCATATTGCCGAGCGCTACGGCGCCCGTATCGGATTCTCTCAATACGCCGTCGGATTCGAAGCGTCCGGGCTTGATCACACGAATCGGCACGGCGCGCTCGTCGCGGCTGACTTGCAGGAATGCCTCGTTGAGATTGGGGTCGTAGGATTGGATTGCGATGGCGGTATCGATTTCGGCAAGATCAGCGATCAGCGTTTCAAACGAGGGCTTGATGCTGTATTCGATCTCGTAATTGAGTTTGAGGATGCCGTCGATCGCTACGTACATCACACCGACGTTCTCGGTGCGGCGGAGGGCACGGTCGGCACTTTCCTCGGGAACGCGGATGCCGCTCTTGCGCAGATAATCCGCGCTTCCGACAATCATGTGGTAACGGTTGTCGACCACTGCCTCCAGCCCGTAATCCGCAATGCGGACAAAGGCGACGACGGGATCGCTGTCCGGCAGAAGAGGGGGGCGTCCGATCCGATCCAGTGCACCTCCGATTTTGCGGAACAGAATGCTTGTCAGCTTGATATCACGACGCAGCTCGTCACTTTCCTTCAAGGAGAGCTCTGTGCATTTTTCCGCCTCGTAGAGGTCGGAATCGTTAAAGATCACGGTTTTTGACTCAGCGTATTCCGCCACTGCCTCGTCACCGATCAGCGCGCAGTTGTAATGCGTCAGTAGGCGATTGGCGCGGCAGATTGGATAGAAGAAACTGAAGACGGCGGTGCTCGGAAAGGCGATGCAAACGACGGAGGCAAATGCCGTCAGTGCAAGAGAGAAGCTGTTCGTGATCAGCGATACGGTAAACGCGATCAAAAATGCTGCCGCCGGGATGATGCCGAGAAAATAGCGTAGAGGAGATGCCACCGATTTCATACTGTTGAAACGGCGAAAGAAGCCGGAAATCTGCTCTGCTTTTTGCACGCGGTAAAAGGCTTCGTCGATGTCATCATTGAGAATTTTGACCAGCTTTTTGCCCTGACGCAGCTTTTTCTTACGCGGTTGTGTCGGCTCAAGAACCGTTTTTTCGCCGACCGCGCTGATGATGCGGAATACGCGCATTTCGCAAAGGATGCGCAAAATGTCGCAGAGCGCGATCAGAACCAGCATCCCGGAGATCAGCGCGTTGATGCGCAACAATGGCGCTGGGGAAAACAGAGAGAGAATATCGTAGATCAGAACGACGGGCAGGGCAATTGCCACGACCGAATAGGGGGTGGGGGTGATTTTTAAGAAGCTGCGCAACCCCGCATTGAGCTGTCGGAAGGAGAGCGCAACGCTTCCCGCGAGCAGAAGGAGCGACAGGATAGGGAACAGGAGCGGATTTGCCGCATCAAATGTCGCAAACGCGCCGCCGATGAGCGGAGAGTAATCTAAAAGGAACAGCAAGATTGTTGCAAGTGCCGTGAGCAATGTGCGTATGATCAGTAGCTTGCGGTCGTGCATATATTTTGCGATGATCGCGGAGCGGTTGTCGTCGTTGACCGTTTCCTCGCCGCAATAGCCAAACGCCGTGCGGTAATGCTTATTCCCGGGGTGACCGAAACGCTCGGCATGGTCCTGCTTCAGCTTTTTCAGATTTTCATAACCAACCACTCTGCCCAGTTCGCTCTCGTATCCCAGCTCTAGCATCATGTCAATGTCGTCCTCGGAAAAACCGCTCTTTTTGCGGATATGTTCCAGCTCCGTCATCTTTTGTTCTGCGCGCTTTTCCTTACGAGCACGGCTTCTCTGGAATGCACCGCGCGGAGCTGTTTCGGATAGTTCGGGTGCCTCTGCGGGCTCTGTGGAGAATGACTCGGCTAAAGGTGTGTCCGTGGCAACCAGCTCATCCAACGCTTCGTCCAGCGCTTCATCCGTGGGAGAGGTGGACGTGACATGGTGTGTATTGCGGAGCTTTTTCGGCGCGGTCGCTTTTTTGGACGGTGTCGCTTTTTTCTGTGCCGTTGCCTGCTTTGCGGGGGCTTTCTTTTCTGGCACAGGGGAAGCGGTGGCTTCCGTTTCCTTTTTGACCGCTTTGCGGAAATCGGGAGCGGAGGTAGAGGTATACACCGTGGTATTCGAGCGTTGTCTCGGTGCTGCGATGCCTCCTTTTTTGGCGGATGCGGTGCGCGGCTTTTGAGCGGACGCTTCCGTTTTATTGGGTTCGGGATTTTGATTTTGTTTCATATGTACTCCTTTTCGACGGTATGCATATGCTTTTTGCAATACGGTCGAACATCAAACTTCATGGTGGCGGTGTGCCGCTTCTGCAAGCAGGATCGCCGCCGCAGTGGAGACGTTAAAGGAATTGACGCGTCCGTACATCGGAATCGAGACCACTGCATCGCAAGTCTTGCGGACGAGTTGGGAGACACCGTTCCCCTCACTTCCCATCACGATGGCGCAGGGACCGCGGAAATCGGTATTATAAAGACTTTCACCGCCTGCCTCCGCGGCATAGGTCCAAACGCCCTTTTCCTTGAGCTCCTCAACCGTTGCCGCGATGTTTGTAACCTTTGCGATTGCAAGATGCTCAATCGCACCTGCTGACGCCTTGGTCACGAGCGGAGAAAGCCCTGCGGCACGGCGCTTCGGAATAATCAATCCGTGTGCGCCACAGCATTCGGCACAACGGATAATCGCACCGAGATTGTACGGATCGGTGATGCCGTCACAGATAACGATCAGAGGTGCCTCGCCGCGTTCCTTTGCAATGGCGAGGATGTCATCCACCGTACAGTATTCCTTTTCGGCTGCGTAGGCGATCACACCCTGGTGGGGGGCGAAGCCCGCGATGGCATCCAGCTTTTGCTTATCGGTTTCAATCACGGGAATCCCACGCTCGATTGCCTGTGCGACCAGAACCGTGATCGAGCCGGTACGCTCTCCGCGCTGAACCAGAAGCTTGTCCACCGAGCGCTCGGATTTGAGCAGTTCGCGCACGGCGTTTCTGCCAATTACGGCGCCGTTTTCGTAGTCACCGTGGATTCCCTCCTGTGCCCATTCTTCGCGATTTTTGAGAGGTGTATCATTTTCACGCCGCACGGGTCTTGCGTCGTTGCGGCAGGAATTGTCAAAGCTTTTGCGTGGCGGTCTGTTTTTTCGTTTTTCTGTCATATCAGAGCAGATCCTTTCCGTATATGTTTTGCAGGAAATTATATTATTTATATTATTATTATAACATGAAAAAGCTTTTTTGTATAGAGCATTTTTCAAATTTTCTCGGGCTTTCTCGGTATTTCGTTCGACAGCGCATGACAAAATGCGTATTTTCGCAATTTTTCACGACAAAAGAGCCCCTCGCAGTTGCGGAGGACTCTCTTGCCGAGTATCACGGAAAATGTTGAACACCTTTATAAATATTACCGAACAAATGTAAGCTTAACTCCGATTTTATCAAAAATCATTGAATCTTGTATGTATGACCGCTTAAATCTGCCGTGTTCAAATATGACGTTTCTTCATAACATGGTTCCATTCATATACCTCCTTTTATTTTGGTAGGTATATATTGACGCGATGTGTCGGTCTTTGCTTCGGGATATATTGGGGTACTATCAAAAGGTAGAAAATAATAATTCGACTGAAACGGAGCAAATATGAGAAAATACTTGAAAACTTCACAAATTTATGATATAATTATCTGTTGTAAACTTCGGCAAAGAATTTACAAAAAATCGCTAAATGGGGGTTGACAAGTTATGGTTAAGTGTGCGAAAATGCCCCTTACTTACGCCAAGCTCTGCGTTCTGCAAGGCAGAATAACCGCT